>NZ_MUMF01000420.1 GCF_002155905.1 Streptomyces tricolor
GTTCCCCGCGTCCCTTCGGGGCTCTGCGCCGTCGTGGTCGGGCGCGGCGTCTCCCGCGTGCCTTGTGGGCCGTTCCGTGTCCGGGGCGTCTGCCAGGAGGAGGGCCGCTCGGCCGCCGTCCTGTTTACGGAGGAGCTTGATCGCCTCGGCCGCCGCCGCGGGGGTCGTCACGGCGATCGCGTCCGCCGCCGCGCCGAAGGCGGCGGCCAGCGGGATCTCGTAGCCAGGTCGGATCGTCAGCAGTTCCGCCGCCGGGCCCAGGACGCCGGTGAGGCGGTCCCGCGCGCCGAGCAGTATGCCGGTGCCGTCCTTGCGGCGCAGGCCCAGGGCCAGCGCCTCGTGGCGGGCCTGGGTGGCGGCGCGGCGGCGTTCGGCCGCGGTGGCCGCCTCGCGGGCCGCGGTCAGGGCGGACTCGGCCTCGGCGAGCTGACGTTTCGCGGCCTCGTGCCGCTCGGCCAGGTCGGCGTCGCCGGCGTCGAGTCCGTCGACCTCGGCCTGCAGGGCCTCGTACTCCTCCTGGGCGCGCACCGCGCGTTCCTGTGCCTCGTCGCGGGCCGTGGCCAGCCGGTCGATCTCGGCCTGGGCAGAGGCGGCGCGCGAGCGGGCCGCGTTGACCTGTCCGGAGAGGCGGGCCAGCCCTTCGCGGCGGTCCGCGATGGCGCGGGCGAGGTCCTTCAGCCGGCGTTCCTCGACCGCCAGCTCGCGCTCCAGTTCGGCGCGGTGGGCGACCGTGTCGTCCAGCGCCCGCTGCGCCGCCTCCAGGGCGGCCTCCAGCTCGGCCTCCTGCTCACGGATGCGGGCGGCCTCGCGCTCCAGCTCCTCGGGGTCCCGGCCGCGCCGCTCCTCGGGCGGGGCCGAGGTGGCGCTCTTGACCCGGGCGTCGGCCAGCGAGACGGTGCCGCGCACCCGCTCGGCCAGCTGGGACAGCTCGTACCAGGTCTGCTGGGCGCGTTGCAGGCGCGGGGTGAGCCGGCGCACCTCGTCCTCCAGCAGGGCCTCGCGGTGGAGGGCCTTCTTCAGCTCCTGCTCGGCGGTCTCCTTGCGCTCCTTCAGGGCCGCCTCGTCGGCGATCTCGGCCCGCAGGGCTTCCCGCAGCCGTACGAGGTCGTCGGCGAGGAGTCGCAGGCGGGCGTCGCGGAGGTCGGCCTGGATGACGGCGGCCCGGCGCGCCACCGCCGCCTGGCGGCCCAGGGGCTTGAGCTGGCGGCGCAGCTCGTCGGTGAGGTCCTGCACGCGCGCGAGGTTGGCCTGCATCGCGTCCAGCTTGCGCAGCGCCTTCTCCTTGCGCTTGCGGTGCTTGAGGACGCCGGCCGCCTCCTCGATGAAGGCGCGGCGGCCCATGGGGTCGGCGTGCAGGACGGAGTCGAGCTGGCCCTGGCCGACGATGACGTGCATCTCGCGGCCGATGCCCGAGTCGGACAGGAGTTCCTGGATGTCCAGCAGGCGGCAGGTGTCGCCGTTGATCTGGTACTCGCTGCCGCCGTTGCGGAACATGGTCCGCGTGATGGTGACCTCGGCGTACTCGATGGGCAGCGCCCCGTCGGAGTTGTCGATGGTCAGGGACACCTCGGCGCGGCCGAGCGGCGGGCGGCCGGTGGTGCCGGCGAAGATGACGTCCTCCATCTTGCCGCCGCGCAGCGACTTGGCGCCCTGTTCGCCCATGACCCAGCTGAGCGCGTCCACGACATTGGACTTGCCCGAGCCGTTCGGGCCGACGACACACGTGATGCCCGGTTCGAACCGGAGTGTGGTTGCCGAGGCGAACGACTTGAACCCACGGAGGGTCAGGGCCTTGAGGTGCACGCCGGTGGACTCTACCCGCCGCCGCTATCTCACTCCATGAACCCTCGCAACCGCGCGGTTTCGCCGGTGACCATGCAGGGCACACCAGACGTTGAAGAAGGTGAAAGGATGCGCGGGGGAAACAACGGGCCGGACGGGGAGAGAACGGCCGGGGGAAAGAACGAAGGGACGCCGAAGCGTCCCTTGCAACTCTGACGACTGGATCGCAGCCGTCTGATCAACTGAGCGGTTGATACGGGCAGCCCGATCGCTGTGACTGCTGTGGTGAAGCGATGCAGCGATCAGGTGAGCGCAGGCTCCGCCTGGTGTGCGTCGATGCTCTCCATGATCCTGTCCTGAGAGGCGGCAGCCGTCAGCGCGTCGTTCTCCGCCTGGATCCGTACCAGCTCGGACTCCAGGTCCTGGACGCGCTGCTGCAGCCGTCGCATCTCGGCGAGGAGTCGAGGGTCGGAGCCGCCGACGTAACCGAGAAGCGCCTTTGCCATGATGGATGGTCCTCCACACTGAGTGACCGACCGATGCGGTGTGGGTCGTGAGGGATTCGCACCCGCGTGCTTGGCACATCCGGGTGTTGCTCTGCTATTGCTCCATGCCAAACAGCTAAGGTGCGCGGGGCTTTCAGCGTCTCACCAAAAAGTTTGACGGTCAACACGATCACGCCCCGTATCGGGGGGCAAACCGGGGTGCGCGGCCGGAAAAACGGCGGTGCTGCGACTCCTCCGGGCCCTCGGGGCGTGGCGACCAGCAGTACCTGCGGAGCCTGCCATGCCACGCCCGTCTTGGCAACCACCAGGGCGTTTCCGCTCGCGCACATGCCCCCGGCAGCTTGCCGCGCACCCGGGGGCGGGGCTTCGGGGCATCGGGTCAGCGGATGGCGAAGCCGTCGTAACCGCCGCGCGGTGTGTCCCAGATCTCGGTGACACCGTCCACGCGCCCGGGCGTGTCGCTGCCCTGGAGCCAGTCCAGCAGCCCCTCGCAGCCCTCCCGTGGCCCCTCCGCGACCACTTGGACCCGGCCGTCGGCCAGATTGAGAGCAAAACCACTCAGCCCGCCGATCTCCAGCGCCTTGGCGCGCGTGAACCAGCGAAAACCCACGCCCTGCACGTGTCCACGCACCCAGGCGACCAGTCGTACATCCTCACTCATGGGTGCAACCTAACCAGCCCGTGTCACGTGGGACACGGCGTCCCCCAGCGGCATGGGGTACCGTCCGGACCCAATGATTCGCATATGAAACCACTCGATCGAGTGGGTCGGGTCGGCCAGGGGGAGTCGCTCGCCGCGCAGGCACCGGCCGACCGCGAGGACGAGGAAGAGGGCAAGTTCATGGGACGCCACCGACGCTCCGCCGCCGGCCGCGCCGCCACGGGCCGCGCCACGGGGGCCGCGCACACGCAGGGTTCCGGCTCCGGTTCCGGGCGCGAGGACACCCGGCACCCCTCCTCCCAGGAGCGGCAGATACCCATGGGCACCGCCCCGTATCTGAACCCGGAGGCCTATGCCGAGGCCACCGCCAAGGCCCAGGCATATCTGTTCGCGAAGGACGACGCCCCCGCGCCGGCCGGCTCCGATTCCGGCTCCGGTTCGGGTTCCGGCTCCGGCGGTTTCCCGGGGAGCGGCTTCACCCCGGCCGGCGGGCCGTCCCGGGGGCACCGCCGGCGGAACAGGTCCGGGCGTCCGGTGCGCGCGGGTCTGCTGGGGGTGTCCGCGGCCGTCGCCCTCGGCACGGTCGCGGTGACCACGGGCATGGTGCCGGGCCTGGACCACTACCAGCTCGGCGGCGGCACGCGCACCACCGGCGGGGAGCGGGTGCAGACCGCGGGCTCCCCCAGCAACACGGCCGTCGCGCAGGGCGGCACCTCGGGCGGCACCGGCAGCACCGCCACGGCGCCGACCGGCGGGGGCAGCGAGCGGACCAGGCCCGCGAGCCCGTCCGCCTCCGCCTCGCCCTCCGCCTCCACCTCGAAGGAGGCGTCCCGCACGCCGGTCCCGTCGAAGACGCCCGCCAGGAAGCCGGCGCCGAAGACCACACCCGCCGAGCCCGCGACACCGGCCAAGCCCGCCGTACCGGCCAAGCCCTCCACGACGACCAAGCCCGCCGTACCGGCCAAGCCCTCCACGACGACCAAGCCCGCCGTACCGGCCAAGCCCTCCACGACGACCAAGCCCGCCGTACCGGCCAAGCCCTCCGCGACGGCGGAGCCTTCCGCGCCGGCGAAGCCGAGGAGCACCCCGTCCCGCACGGCCACCGGGGCGCCGGCGCCGGCCTCCTCACCGGTGACGGTGTCACGGGAGGCCGTCGCCGAGGCCGAGGTGCTGAAGCTGGTCAACGAGGAGCGGGCGAAGGTCGGCTGCAGCCCGCTGGCGGCGAACTCCTCGCTGACGAAGCTCGCCGAGTCGTTCAGCGACGACATGGCCGCGCGGGGCTTCTTCGGCCACACCGACCCGGACGGCAGGTCGCCGTGGGACCGGGCCGCGGCGGCCGGCATCACCAGCCTCGGCGGTGAGAACATCGCCCGCGGCCAGGCCGACGCGGCCGCCGTGATGGAGTCGTGGATGAACAGCCCCGGCCACCGCGCGAACATCCTGAACTGCGACTTCAAGACGCTGGGCGTCGGCGTCCACTTCGGCCCCGGCGGGCCGTGGTGGACGCAGGACTTCGGCTACTGAGCCGAGCGCGGGGTCAGGCGGCGGTACGACCGCGGGCGAAGGTCCGCGCCGTCTGCGCCACCCGGCGCCCCAGGTGCTCGGCGGTGGCCACGTCGGCCTTGTGGACGCCCTCGGGGCCCTGGTCGTTGTTGCTCTGGGCGGCGGCGCCGGCGAAGAAGCCGAGGCGGTTGAGGTCGTTCTCGGAGGCCGTGCTGCTGTTCCAGCCGGGCAGCAGGCCGAGGTTGACCCAGTGCATGCCGTGCTGGGCGGCGAGCGTCTGGAAGAACTGGAGGGTGTGCAGCTTGTCGCCGCTCTTGGAGGCGGAGTTGGTGAAGCCGGCGGCCAGCTTGTCCTTCCAGTCCTGGCCGAACCAGCGCCGGGAGGTGGCCTCGGCGAAGACGTGGAAGGCGCCGGAGGCGGTGCCCATGTAGGTGGGCGAGCCGAAGACGATCGCGTCGGAGCGGTCGAGCGTCTCCCACTGCTCGTCGGTGATCTCGTCCACCTTGATCAGGTGCACCTCGGCCCCCGCGTCGAGGGCACCGGCGCGGACGGCCTCGGCGAGGACGGCGGTGTGGCCGTAGCCGGAGTGGTAGGCGACGGAGACGACGGGCGTGGTCATGCGGACTCCTCGGAAGGACAGCGGAAAGAGGACAGCGGAAAGCGGCAGCTCGATGGCAGCTCGCCTCAAGGCAGCAGCTCATCAGCAGTAACCACAGGAAAGCACTAACTGTTAGTTAGTGCAACCTGGTGGGGAGCGCTGTGCGGGCGTACCCTTGCCGGTATGACCGTCACCGCCCAGGACCACGACGACCTCGCGTACAACGTCTTCGCCAAGGCCTGCCCCTCGCGCGCCACGCTGGAGCACGTCACGGGCCGCTGGGGCGGGCTGACGCTCGGCGCCCTGTACGAGGGCTCGCTGCGCTTCAACGAGCTGCGCCGGCGCGTGGACGGGGTGAGCGAGAAGATGCTGTCCCAGACGCTGCACGCGCTGGAGCGCGACGGCCTGGTGCACCGCGAGGCCCAGCCCACGAACCCGCCCCGCGTGGACTACGAGCTGACCCCCCTGGGCCGGCAGGTCGCCGAGCGGCTGCTGGCGCTCATCCACTGCGTGGAGGGCGCGATGGACGACGTCCTCGCGGCCCGCGCGCGTTACGACGAGACGCGCGGCGCCCTCTGACACTTCGGGCAGAAGTAGCTGGACCGGTTCATCCAGGGGCGGCGGCGCATGGGGGTGCCGCAGCGCTTGCAGGGCAGGCCCTCGCGGCCGTACGCGTCCAGGGAGCGGTCGAAGTAACCGGACTCGCCGTTGACGTTGACGTAGAGGCTGTCGAAGCTGGTGCCGCCGACGGCGAGGGCCGCGTTCATCACGTCCCGGACGTGGCCGAGGAGTTCCGCCGTGACCGGGCGGGTGAAGCGGGCCGTCGGGCGCTCGTAGTGGATGCGGGCGCGCCACAGGGCCTCGTCCGCGTAGATGTTGCCGACCCCGCTGATCAGCGACTGGTCCAGCAGGGCCCGTTTGATCGTGGTGCGCTTGCGGCGCAGCGCGAGGTGGAACGCCTCGTCGTCGAAGAGCGGGTCCAGCGGGTCACGGGCGATGTGCGCGATGACGTCGGGCAGGCCGTCGGGGGTGTTGTCGTGCACCGACAGGCCGCCGAAGGTGCGCTGGTCGACGAAGCGGAGTTCGGTGCCGAGGCCGTCGGCGAACCGGATCCGGATGCGCAGGTGCTTCTCGTCCGGCGCGTCGTGCGGCTGGACCAGCAGCTGGCCGCTCATCCCGAGGTGGGCGAGGACGGACTGGTTCGCCTCCTCCAGCGGCAGCCACAGGTACTTGCCGCGCCGGCGGGCGGTGCCGATGTGGTGGCCCTTGAGCCGGTGCGCGAAGTCGTCGGCCCCGGCGACATGCCGGCGTACGGCGCGCGGGTGCAGCACCTCGGTCTCGGCGACGGTCCGGTGGGCGACCCAGCGCTCCAGTCCTCGCCGGACCACCTCGACCTCGGGCAACTCGGGCATCGGGCCCCCTGTCAGAACGGTACGGACCGGTGGACGAGCCGAGCGCCCGGCCCGGCGTGGACGGCCGGGCGGGCGCTCGGTACTGCGTGCGACTGCTGTCGTCAGGCGGTGGCGGACGACGTGTCGCCGCCCCGGACGGCCTCGTCGGCCGTCTCCCGCACAGGCTCCTTGGCCACCTTGGCCCGCTCGTCCGCGGCGGCCCGGATGGACCGCCAGGCGGACTCGGCGGCCTGCTGCTCCGCCTCCTTCTTGCTGCGGCCGGTGCCGGTGCCGTACGAGACGCCTCCGACGCGGGCGGCAGCAGTGAAGGTCTTCTCGTGGTCGGGGCCGGTCTCCGTGACCAGGTACTCGGGCACACCGAGTCCCTCGATCGCGGTCAGCTCCTGGAGGGACGTCTTCCAGTCCAGGCCGGCGCCCAGGTTGGAGGACTTCTCGATCAGCGGGTCGAACAGGCGGTGCACCAGTTCGGAGGCCGCGTCGAGGCCCTGGTCGAGATAGACCGCGCCGATCACCGCTTCGAGGGTGTCGGCGAGGATGGATGCCTTGTCCCGGCCGCCTGTGCCTTCTTCACCCCGGCCGAGCCGGATGAAGGCGCCCAGGTCGAGGCCGCGGCCGACCTCCGCCAGCGCACGCGAGTTGACCACCGCGGCCCGCAACTTGGCCAGCTGGCCTTCGGGCAGGTCGGGGTGGGTGCGGTACAGCGTGTCCGTGACGACGAGGCCGAGCACGGAGTCCCCGAGGAACTCCAGCCGCTCGTTCGTCGGCAGACCGCCGTTCTCGTACGCGTAGGAACGGTGGGTCAGCGCTCGCACCAGAAGGGCGGACTCGACCTGGTAGCCGAGCCGCCCTTCCAGAAGCGTGTGGGACGAGGCCTGATTGTCCGCTGAGTTCTTCTTCGGCGTGGACACAGTGCCTCTCACCAGCCGCTCAGACCTCGAGGACCTGGCGCTTGTTGTAGGTGCCGCACGACGGGCACGCGATGTGCTGCTGCTTGGGCTCGTGGCAGCGCTCGCACGCAACCAGGGTGGGGACCGCAGCCTTCCACTGCGACCGGCGGTGGCGCGTGTTGCTGCGCGACATCTTCCGCTTCGGAACAGCCACGGCTACTTCTCCTGCTTCTCGTCGACGCCCGCTTCGGCGCCGCTCATCTCGTCCTTCTCGCCGTCCGTCATCGAACCGGCGAGTCCCTGCAAAGCCGCCCAACGGATGTCGACGGCGTCATGGTGGTGGTCCGGGTCGTCCGCGAGCCGCGCTCCGCACTCGGAACACAGGCCCGGACAGTCTTCCTGGCACACCGGCTGCATCGGCAGTGCGAGCACCACCGCATCGCGCAGCAGAGGTTCGAGGTCGAAAAGTCCGTCCTCGAGGAAGAACCTGTCCTCGTCGTCCTCGGCGTCGTCGCCCGGTTCCGCGATCACACGGCCCCGGTCGTCGGCGTCAGGGTACGAGAACAGCTCCTGGAAGTCCGCTTCGAGCTCCAGCTCGACCGGCTCCAGACACCTTACGCACTCCCCCTCGGCCGTTGCACGGGCGGTGCCTGTGACAAGCACCCCTTCCATGACCGACTCGAGCCGGAGTTCGAGCTCCACCGGGGCGCCTTCCGGCACTCCGATGACTCCCTGGATACCGAGGTCCCTGGGGGCGTCGATCGTGCGGGTCAGGCGCTGCAGCGCGCCAGGACGCCGACCCAGCTCGTGCGTGTCGAACACGAGGGGGTTGCGGTGGTCGAGGCGGGCGTTGGAGGCCATTCCTGCTTTCGATCTTCGAACTCGAAGGGACGCCGCCCGTCGGTGTTCCGGGCAGCGGTGATCGCGGGCATACGCGCGACCGAACAGCCAGGATACTGGACCTTTCGCTCAGCGCCCAATCCGCTGCCGGCTACAGCCCCCGGCCCTGCTCGTACGCCCTCAGCTGCTCCGCGCTGATCATGCTCGTGTCGAAGAGGCTGGTCTCGTCCAGGGCGTAGTCCTGCCGGCCCTGGGACTGCGGCTGCTGGGGAGGCTGCTGCGGCTCGTGGGGCTGCTGGGCGTCGTAGCCCTGCTGCGGGGCGTCGTAGCCCTGGTAGGCATACGGGTCGGCCTGCTGGTAGCCGTACGGGTCCTGCTGCGGCGCGTACTGCGGCTGCTGCGGGAAGCCCGCGTAGGGGTCCTGCTGCTGCGGATAGCCGTAGGCCGGCTGCGGTGCGTACGACGGCTGCGGCGGCTCCGGGCGCTCGGGCTGCCGCCGGTCCGCGCGGTCGCTGTCCGCGAGGGCGGCCAGGTCGGCGAGGTAGTCGGCGTCGCTGGAGTGCTGGAAGGTCGTGGTGTCGTCGGCGAGGGCGCCGAGGTCGTCGGTGGCGATCCGGCCGTGCAGCTTCTGCCGGCCCCGGCCGACGGCCTCCAGGGTCTTGGCGAGGACCGCCTCGAAGGCGCCCAGCTTGGCGTCCACGTAGGCGTCGGCGTTGTGGCGCAGGGTCTCGGGGTCCTGGCTGCGCTCGGGGGCGTCCTCGTCCTCGTAGCCGTTCTCGTCCAGGCCGGGCCCGGTGCCGAGGAGCTTCTCGCGGCCCCGGCCGACCGAGCCGAGGGTCTTGGTGAGGACGACCTCGAAGTTGGCGAGCTTGGAGTCGACGTAGTCGTCGGCCTCGGCGCGGATCTCCTCGGCCTCCTTGCGGGCCTCGGCGAGGATCCGGTCGGCCTCGGCCTGGGAGCGGCGGGCGATCTCGGTGTCGGAGATCAGCGAACCGCGCTCGGCGTGCGCGTTCTCGATGATCCGCTCGGCCTCCAGCCGGGCCTGCTCGACCATCTGCTCACGGTCGCCGATCAGCTCCTGCGCCTGGGCGAGCGAGCCGGGCAGCGCCTGGCGCACCTCTTCGAGCATCGCGAGCAGTTCGGCGCGGTTGATCACGCACGACGCCGACATGGGCATGGCCCGGGCGCTGGAGACCGCGGAGACGATCTCGTCGAGCTTCTTCTGCACGTCCACCTGTGCTCGCCACTCTCTACAGCCGGGTTGGAGACGGACGGGACGACTGTAGCCCCATCAGCCCTTGGCGAGGCGCTGGTTCAGTGCCTGGAGGACCTGGGCCGGCACCAGGTGGGAGACGTCGCCGCCCCAGGCCGCGACCTCCTTGACGAGGGAGGAGGAGAGGAAGCTGTACGTGGGATTGGTGGGCACGAACAGCGTCTCGACGCCGGTGAGGCCGTTGTTCATCTGGGCCATCTGGAGTTCGTAGTCGAAGTCGCTGACGGCGCGCAGGCCCTTCACGATGGCGGGGATGTCGCGCTGCTTGCAGTAGTCGACGAGGAGGCCGTGGAAGGACTCCACGCGGACGTTGGCGTACTCGGAGGTGACCTCGCGGATCAGCTCGATCCGTTCCTCGATGTCGAACAGGCCCTTCTTGGACTTGTTGATCATCACCGCGACGTAGACCTCGTCGTAGAGACGGGAGGCTCGGGCGATGATGTCGAGGTGTCCGTTGGTGATCGGGTCGAACGACCCGGGACAGACGGCGCGGCGCACTTGTGATCCCTCGCTCTCCGGTCCGGTCATCGTGCGTCTTCGCACGTAGAGGCGGCGCGACCGTACCAAAACGTTCCCTCGCCGTAGCGACGGGACCGGATCGCCTCGAAGCCGTCCGGCCAGTGGAATTCGCCGCCTCTGGTGCTGCGCTCCACGGTGACGAGCGCTTGCTCAGCGAGCCAGCCCTCCGAGTGGAGTGTGAGCAGAATCTCGCGGAGATCGTCGTCCGTGACGGCGTACGGCGGGTCGAGGAAGACCAGGTCGTAGGGCTCGGCCGGGGGTGCGGTGCGGATGATTTGTTCCGCTTTGCCCGCCCGTACCTCGGCGCCGGGCAGGCCCAGGTTCCGCACGTTCTCGCGGACGACCCGGGCAGCACGGGCGTCGGCCTCGACCAGGAGGGTGTGGCCGGCGCCCCGGGACAGGGCCTCCAGGCCCACGGCGCCCGAGCCGGCGTAGAGGTCGAGGACGCGTTCGCCGTCCAGGGGGCCGCCGAGGAGGGACTGCCAGGTGGAGAAGAGACCTTCGCGGGCGCGGTCGGAGGTGGGGCGGGTGCCGGTGCCTGGGGGGACGGCGAGGCGACGTCCGCCGGCTGCGCCGGCGATCACGCGGGTCATCTTCGGTCCTTGGTCGTGGGCTTCTTCACGGTTCAGTGTGGCAGGCCCACCGGAGTGGGTGCTCGATCGTCGTCGGCGGCTGCGGCGTCGTCGCGGCCGGTCGCGCGGTTCTCCCCGCCCCTTGGGAGCGCGCCGCGCCTCATCCCTTCTCCAGGTACTGCTCCCTCTCCTCGTCCAGGAGGGCGTCCAGGGCCGTGCGCAGGCCCGGGAGACGCTCCAGCTCGGGGTCCGCCGCCACGACCGCCGCCGCCTCCTGCCGGGCCTCCGCGATGACCTCCTCGTCCTCGATGACCGCGAGGACCCGGAGGCTGGAGCGGGCGCCGGACTGCGCCTGGCCGAGGACGTCGCCCTCCCGGCGCTGTTCGAGGTCGATGCGGGACAGCTCGAAGCCGTCGAGGGTGGAGGCGACGGCGGCCAGGCGCTGCCGGGCGGGGCTGGCCTCGGGCATCTCGGTGACCAGGAGGCACAGGCCGGGGGCGGAGCCGCGGCCGACCCGGCCGCGCAGCTGGTGCAGCTGGGAGACGCCGAAGCGGTCGGCGTCCATGATGACCATGGCGGTGGCGTTGGGGACGTTGACCCCGACCTCGATGACGGTGGTGGCGACCAGGACGTCCGTCTCGCCGGCGGCGAAGCGGCGCATCACGGCGTCCTTGTCGTCGGGGTGCATGCGGCCGTGCAGCACCTCCACCTTCAGGCCCTGGAGGGGGCCGCGGCTCAGCTGGTCGGCCACCTCCAGCACGGCCAGCGGGGGGCGCTTGTCCGCCTCGCCCTCCGGGTCCTTCTTCTTGCCGGCCTTCTTCGGGTCGTCCTCCTCGTCCCCGATCCGGGGACACACGACGTACGCCTGGTGGCCGGCCGCGACCTCCTCGCGGACCCGTTCCCAGGCGCGGGCCAGGAAGTGGGGTTTGTCGGCGGCCGGGACGACGTGGCTGGCGATCGGGGAGCGGCCGGCCGGGAGCTGGTCCAGGACCGAGGTCTCCAGGTCGCCGAAGACCGTCATGGCGACCGTGCGCGGGATGGGGGTGGCCGTCATGACGAGGAGGTGCGGGGGCTGCTTGCCCTTGCCGCGCAGGGCGTCGCGCTGTTCCACGCCGAAGCGGTGCTGTTCGTCCACCACGACCAGGCCGAGGTCGTGGAACTGGACCTTGTCCTCGATCAGGGCGTGGGTGCCGATGACGATGCCGGCCTCGCCGGTGGCCAGGTCGAGCAGGGCCTGGCGGCGGGCCGCCATGCCCATGGAGCCGGTGAGCAGGACGACCTTGGTGGCGTGCTCGGGGCCGCCCAGCATGCCGCCCTCCCGTCGCCCACCACCGCCCTTCTGCGGAGGCGCTTCGCGCCACAGCCCCCAACTGGCCAGCTCGCCCATCATCTCGGTGACCGAGCGGTGGTGCTGCTGGGCGAGGACCTCGGTGGGCGCGAGCATGGCCGCCTGGCCGCCGGCGTCGACCACGGCGAGCATGGCGCGCAGGGCGACCATGGTCTTTCCGGATCCGACCTCGCCCTGGAGGAGGCGGTGCATGGGGTGGGCGGTGGCCAGGTCGGCGAAGATCTCGCGGGAGACCTTCTGCTGGCCCTCGGTGAGAGTGAAGGGGAGACGGTCGTCGAAGGCGGCGAGGATGCCGTCAGGCCCGGGGACGCGGGGCACGGCGGGCAGCAGGGTGTCGGCGTGCCGGCGGCGGGCCAGGGCGACCTGGAGGACGAAGGCCTCGTCCCACTTCAGGCGGGCGCGGGCGTCGGCGATGTCGGCCTTGGTGTGCGGGCGGTGGATCTTGAGCAGGGCCTCGGGGAGCGGGAGCAGGCCGCGGCCCTCGCGAAGGGCGGGGGGCAGCGGGTCGAGGGCCTCCTGGGCGCTGGGGAGGACCGTCTGCACCGCCTTGCCGATCTTCCAGGACTCCAGTTTGGCGGTGGCGGGGTAGATGGGGATCAGCGCGCCGGCCCAGGTCTCGACCGCCTCCTCACTGTCGCCTCGGAGCAACTCGTACGCCGGATGGGCGAGTTGGAGGCGGCGGTTGAAGACGGAGACCTTGCCGGCGAACATCGCGCGGGTGCCCGGCAGCAGCTCCTTGTGGGGCTTGTGCACGCCGTTGCCGAAGAAGACCAGCTGGAGCCGGCCGCTGCCGTCGGTGATCGTGACTTCCAGGCGCTGGCCCTTGCCGCGGGGGGCCTTGGCCGAGGCGAAGGTGTGCAGGCGGGCGTCGGCGACCTGGGCGACCACCGTGACGTGCTCGTCCATGGGGAGGTCGGCGAGGTGGGTGAGCTGGCCGCGCTCCTCGTATCTGCGCGGGTAGTGGTGGAGCAGGTCGCCGACGGTGCGCAGGCCGAGGTGCTCGGCCATCACCTTCGCGGTGGCGGGGCCGAGCACTGACTTCAGGGGCTGCTTCAGGGGTTCTTCCAGTGCGGGCACGAGATCCATTGCACACCACGGCACTGACAATGCCGTAGACGCTGCCGAGGGCGGTCCGCCCGAGGCGCCGGGGAGGATTCCGTCCGAGGCGCTGTAAACATCAGGGAAACTCCTGGTCAGGCGCGCTGTTCCGGGCCTAGGATGACGCGCTCCGGCCATCCTTCGCGGTCACCGCCCCGCCGGGACCGCCCGACCCCGCGCCGCACGCACTCCCCCTCCGGCGCAGTGACGATGGACTCCCAGACCTCACAGGCATCCCAGGCATCCTCCCCTCACCCACCTCACAGCTTCCAGGTCGACCTGCGCGGTCTGGTGGACCTCCTCTCCCATCACCTCTACTCCAGCCCCAAGGTGTATCTGCGCGAGCTGCTGCAGAATGCCGTGGACGCCATCACCGCCCGGCGGGCCGCCGACCCGGACGCCCCCGCCCGGGTCCGGCTGTACGCGGCGGACGGCGCGCTGCGGGTCGAGGACACCGGTGTCGGGCTCACCGAGCCGGACGTGCACAGCCTGCTGGCGACCATCGGCCGCAGCTCCAAACGGGCCGAGGGCCTGCACGAGGCCCGGGCGGACTTCCTCGGCCAGTTCGGCATCGGGCTGCTGGCCTGCTTCCTGGTCGCCGACCGGATCCGGGTGGTCAGCCGCAGCGCCCGTACGCCCGAGGCGCCGCCGGTGGAGTGGACGGCGCGTGACGACGGCTCGTACACCGTGCGCACGCTGCCCGCCGCCGAGCGGCCCGAGCCGGGTACGACCGTATACCTGACGGCGCGGGCCGGTGCGGCCGAGTGGCTGGCGCCGGAGCGGGTCCGCGCCCTCGCCCGGGACTTCGGCTCGCTGCTGCCGTACGACGTCCGGGTCGGCGGCGAGCCGGTCACCGAGCTGCCCGCGCCCTGGGACCGCGCCCACCCCGGTCCGGCCGGCCGCCGGGCGGCGCTGGCCCGGCACTGCCACGAGCTGTTCGGTTTCACCCCGCTGGACTCGATCGACCTGGACGTGCCGGTGGCCGGGGTCCGCGGGGTGGCGTACGTGCTGCCGTCTGCGGTCAGCCCGGCCCAGCGGGCCACCCACCGGGTGCACCTGAAGGGCATGCTGCTGACCGAGCGGGCCGAACAGCTGCTGCCGGACTGGGCGTTCTTCGTGCGCTGCGTCCTGGACACCGACAGCCTGCGGCCGACCGCCTCGCGCGAGTCGCTGTACGAGGACGAGACCCTCGCCGCCGTACGCGACGCGCTCGGGACGAGGATCCGGTCCTGGCTGACCGGGCTCGCGGCCGGTGATCCGGAGCGGCTCGGGGCCTTCCTCGCCGTGCACCACCTGGGCGTGAAGTCCCTGGCCCGGCACGATACGGAGATGCTGCGCACGATGCTGCCGTGGCTGCCGTTCGAGACGACCGACGGGCAGCTGTCCCTTGAGGAGTTCGCGCAGCGGCACCCGGTGGTGCACTTCACGCGCACGGTCGAGGAGTACCGGCAGGTCGCGCCGATCGCCTCGGCGCAGGGCGTCGGCGTGGTCAACGGCGGCTACACCTACGACAGCGAGCTGGTCGAGGCGCTGCCGCGGGTGCGGCCGGGGACGGTGGTCGCCGAGCTGGACGCGGACACCGTGACCGCGCACCTGGACGCCGTCGACCCGGGCGAGGAACTGGCGCTGGCGGGGTTCCTCGCCGCCGCGCGCGCGAAGCTCGACCCCTTGGGCTGTGACGTCGTCCTGCGGGCCTTCCACCCGCTCTCCGTGCCCGCGCTGCACCTGGACGACCGGTCCGCCCGGCACGAGCAGGCCCGCGCGGCGGCCGAGGAACAGGCCGACGACCTGTGGGCGGGCATCCTGGGCTCGCTGCGCGGCAGCGCCCCGCGCGCGCGTCTGGTGCTCAACCACCTCAATCCGCTGGTGCGGCGCATCGGTTCGCTCGGCGACCCGGAGCTGATCGGCACCGCGACCGAGTCGCTGTACGGGCAGGCCCTGCTGATGGCCCAGCGCCCGCTGCGGCCGGCCGACTCCGCGCTGCTCAACCGGGCGTTCATCGGGCTGCTCGAATGGGCGACCCACGGGGAGAGGGACGGGCGATGAGCGGGATCACCGACTTCGACGCGCTGCGCCGGGCGCTGGCGGACAACTCCGAGGAGCCGGAGGGCCCGGCCCGCAACGCGCGCGCGGAGGAGCTGCTCGCCGAGGCCGAGAAGCTGAACATCCCGCTCGCCGTGATCGAGGCGCTCGGGCACCAGCTGAAGGTCTACAACTACAGCTCCGAGAAGGACAAGATGTTCGTCCCGTTCGCGCGGCTGCTGCGCATGTGGGACGAGCGGCCGGAGGACTTCGACGAGGACGAGGCGCACTCGCTGCACTGGGTCTTCAAGTGGATGTCGGCGGGCATGCTGGACCAGCCGCACGTCCCGCTCGCCTCGATCGAGAAGTGGCTCGCCGAGATGGAGCACCGCTACCGGCTCGCCGGGCACTCGGAGCGGGCCGTGCGCAGCGCCGAGTTCAGCGTGGCCGCGCACATCGGGGACCTCGCGCGCGCGGAGCGGGCGTACGCCGCGTGGCTGGCCGCCGACCGGGACCGGATGGCCGACTGCCACGCCTGCGAGCTGCACGGGCAGGGCGCCTGGCAGGTCCGGTGCGGCCGGGACGCGGAGGCGCTGCGGCTGTGGCGGCCGGTGCTGGAGGGCGAGTTCGCCTGTGCGCACGAGCCGCACACGGTGCTCGCCTCCTCGCTGGCCCCGCTGCTGCGCCTCGGCCGCCTGGAGGAGGCCCGGGCCCACCATCTGCGCGGGTTCCGGCTGGTGCGGCCCATGGAGAGCATGCGGGGCGCGTACGCCGACCACGTGGAGTTCTGCGCGCTGACCGGGAACGAGGCGCGCGGTCTGGAACTGCTGGCCGAGCGACCGGCGTACTTCACGGACACCGGGCATCCGCGCAGCCGGCTGGACTTCATGGCCGTGGTGGCGCTGCTCATGGACCGGCTGACCGAGCTGGGCCTCGGCGCGCAGCGGGTGCCGGGGCCGGCCGGGCGGACCTGGACCGCGCGGGAACTCGCCGCGCACGCGCGCGCGGAGGCGACGGATCTCGCCGAGCGGTTCGACCGCCGCAACGGCACCGGTGCCGTGGGCGACCGGATCCGGGCGCGGATGGCCCAGCGGCCGCTGGCCGAGCGGCTGCCGCTGGGGGTGCGTACGGTGCGCCCCGCGCCCGTGCCGCCGCCGGCCGCGCCCGCGGCGCCGGACGCCCCCGCCGGGCCCGGCCTGCCCGCCCTGCTCGCCGAGGCGCGGCAGCGGTCGGACACCCTCCGGCCGCACGCCCTGGAGGCGTGGGCGGCGGTCGCGCGGGCCGCGCCGGACGGCGCCGGCCTCCCCGCGCGCGACCGCGCGGAGATCGCCGAGCACGAGGCGATGGCCCGCGGTCCCGAGGGCCTGCCTCTGTTCGAGCGGGCGGCGGAGCTGTACGCGGAGGCGGGCGACCCCGGGGAGGCACTGGCGGCACGCGCGCGTGCGGCCTACGTCCGCGCGCTGACGGGCGAGGTGGACGCGGCCCTCGCCACGGTCACGGACCTGTACGACGAGGTGCTCGCGCTGTACGCCGACGAGGGCACCGGGGTGCGGCAGACCGCGTCGGTGGTGATGAGCCGGGCGCGCGTGCTGATGCGGCGGGTGCACGAGGCCGCCGGAGAGGGCATCCGGGACGGGCGGTTCGCCGAGCGGGCCCTCGCAGCGGCCGAGGCGGCCGTGCGGGAGGTGCTGGCCCTCGTCGAGGGGTGCGGCGGAGAGGACGTGCGGCTGGCGGCGCGGGCCGCCGAGGCGCGGGCGATGCTGGCCGAACTGGCCGCGCTCGGCGGGGACGCGCAGCGGGCGGCGGAGCTGTTCCGGCGGGCCGTCGACGCGTACCTGGCGGCGGGACTGCCGTGGTTCGCGGTCGAGTACCAGGTGCAGATCGCCGCCCTGGCCCACCAGGCCGGTGACCTGGCCGGGGCCGAGCGGGCGCTGCGGGCGGCCCTGGAGCACGGCGGGCCGTACGTGGAGCCGATCGGGCGGGCCCAGCTGCATCTTCAGCTCGCCGAGGTGCTCGGGGGCCGGGACGCGCCCGAGGAGGCGGCCGAGCACGCGCTCCAGGCCGCGCACTGGGCCGACGAGGCCGGTGAGAGCGGCACCCTGGGCGCCTGGGCACGGCAGCAGCTGGGCGGCTTCCTGCTGCGCCGGGGCCGGTACGCGGAGGCCGCCGAGGTGCTGGAGTCCGCGCTGGCCGACCTGGAGGCCGAGACGCACGGTGACGGGGTGGTCGTGCAGGCCCGCTGGTGGCTCGGGGACTGCCTGGGCGAGCTGGGCGAGCACCGGGCCGCCGCCGAGCAGCGGCTCAAGGCCGCCGACCTGGCCCGGCACTGGCCCGAGCAGCAGGACCACGCCACGCTCGCCCATCTCGCCGCCGAGTCGCTGGGCAACGCCGGACTGGCGGCGGAGGCGGACCGGGCCTACGCGCGCGCGGGCGAGCTGTGGCGCTCGCTCGGCAACGCCCCGTTCCTGGTCCGCTCGCTGCGCGCCCGCGCCTGGCTGGCGCTGGGCGAGGAGTCCGGGGCGGCGCAGGCCCGCGCGCTGATGGCGGAGGCGGTGCGGGAGTGCGAGGCGGCGCTGGCGGTGGCGGGGGCGGACCGGGAGGAGCTGGCCGCGGAACTCGGCGGCACCCACCGGCAGTTCGCTGAGCTGCTGGCCCGCTCGGCGTCCGAGGAGGCCGCGGACGCGGCGATCCGGGCCGCGTTCGAGGCGGCGCTGGAGCAGATGACCCGGGCCGTGGCGGTGTTCGCCGGGCTCGGCGCGGCCGGGCTGCACAGCCGTACCGGCGCGGAGCTGGGCGCGGGCTGGCTGGAGGCCGACCTCGGCCGCCCGGCGGAGGCAGCGGCCCACGCCCGCGCGGTGCTCGCCGCCTACGCGGACACCGACGACGCGGACGACACCGCCCGGGCCCGGCGGGAGGAGGCGGCTCAGCTGCTGGAGGCGGCGCGGGAGGGAGAAGACGCGGGGCAGGGGTGAGCACGGCACGGATCACTCGCGCCGACCAGCGCCAGCGCCCCTGCCGCCCGACACGAGCGGCGGCACGCGTGCGTGCGCTGCGAGGAAGCGGCTCAGCTGCTGGAGGCGGCGCGGGAAGGAGAAGACGCGGGATAGGGGTGAGCACGGCACGGGTCACCCCGCACCGACCGGCACCAACACACCCTGCCGCCCGACACGGGCAGCGACACACACGCGTGCGGTGCCCGCCGTCCACGTGGGCGCCACGGCTCAGACGAGACCGTCCGGGCCCGGCGGGAGGAGGCGGCTGGAACGACGCGGGCCGGGGTGGGTCACGGCACGGGTCACTCCACGCCGATGAGCAGCAGCGCGGCCTGCCGGCCGCCGCGGTACGCCGTCGTGTCGACCGCCAGGTAGGTGTCCCGTACGTGGGCCTCCAGGTGCGCGGCGACGGTCTCGGGCGCCTCGTCGCCGACGACGAGGGTGACCAGTTCGCCGCCGGCCCGGAGCATGCGGTCCAGCACGGTCCGGGCGGTGCTGGTGACGTCGGCGCCGATCACCGCCACGTCGCCGTCGATCAGGCCGAGCACGTCCCCGGCCTGGCAGATGCCGGCCGTCGTCCAGGACTCGTGCTCGGCGACGACGACCTCGGCGTACCGGGTGGCGCCCGCCGCCGAGGTCATCTGGACGACGTCCTCGTCGAACCGGCGCTCCGGCTCGTGCACCGCGAGCGCGGCGATGCCCTGGACCGCCGAGCGGGTCGGGATCAGGGCGACGCGGATGCCCTCGGTGCGGGCCTGTTCGGCCGCGGCGGCGGCCGTGTGGCGCAGCTCGGCGTCGTTCGGCAGCAGTACGACCTCGCGCGCGTGGGCGCGCCGTACCGCCTGCACCAGCTCCCCGCTGGCGGGCGGCTCTCCGGGGCGCGCGAGGACGGTGGTCGCGCCCGCCTCGGTGTACAGCCCGGCCAGGCCCTCGCCGGGTACGACGGCGACGACCGCGCGCTGGGCACGCTCGCGCGGCGGACGCTCGCGTCCGGTGTGCACGTCGCCGAGCCCGAAGTGGGTGATCCTGATCCGGTACGGCCGCCCGGCCTCCACGCCGGCCTCCACGGCGGCGCCCGCGTCGTCGACGTGCACATGGACGTTCCACAGCCCGTCGCCGCCGACCACGACCAGGGAGTCCCCGAGGGCGTCGAGCCGCGCGCGCAGCCGGGCCACGGCCGCGTCGTCGGCCTCCAGCAGGTAGATCACCTCGAAGGCGGGCCCGCCGGTGTCGGCCGCGTCGGCGCACGGCCCGGCGTCGGCCGCGCACTCGGGGGCCGTCGCCGCACCAGCGGGCGCGTCGACCGCCTCGCCGCGCGCGGGCACGCCGGCCGCCTCTCCTCCCGCCTGCGCGTCGACCGCCCGCACGCGCGCGTGCGCGTCGACGGCCCCCGCCATCGCCTCCCTCTCGCCCACGCGCGCGTGGGGGCCGGAGATCACCACCGGGGACCGCGGGCTCTCGCGCACCGTCTCCCCCGTGAACGCCTCCACCAGCGCCCCCAGCACCGCCACCAGGCCCCGTCCGCCCGCGTCGACCACACCGGCCCGCCGCAGCACGGTCAGCTGGTCAGGGGTCGCCGCCAGGGCCGCCCGCGCCCCCTCGTAGGCGGCCCGCGCGACCGTCCCGCAGTCGCCCTCGGCCTGCTCGGCGGCGTCGGCGGCGGCCGAGGCGACCGTCAGCACCGTGCCCTCGACGGGGTGGGCCACGGCCTGCCGGGCGGAGTCCGCGGCCCGGCGCAGGGCCAGCCGCAGCGCCGGGCCGTCGCCGTGCGGCACGTCACCGGCGTCCGCGAGCACCTGCGCCATCCCGCGCAGCAGCTGCGCGAGGATCGTCCCTGAGTTGCCCCGGGCCCCGATGAGCGCGCCGTGGGCCATGGCCCGCACGGCGTCCGCCAGGCCGGGTTCCCCGGAACCGGTCGCGTGCCCGGCGAACACCGCCTCCACGGCCGTCGCCGCCGACTCCAGGGTCAGATACAGGTTGGTCCCGGTGTCGCCGTCCGCCACCGGGTAGACGTTGATCGCGTCGATCTCCTCACGGGCACGGCCCAGTGCCCGGAGCGCCAGACCGCACCAGGTGCGCACCGCGAGAGCATCGAAGAATGTCTGCGGCACCTGCGCCACCTGCGCCTCCCTGAGCTGGCTGGACGTGGGACGCAGCGTAGACCCCGGGCCGGTGGGGTCCGGAAGAGGGCCGGGGACGGGGGCCTGCGCTGCCATGGTAGTTTCGTTGTCCGGACGCAGTCGTTGTATGCTGCTCCGGTTGCCCGATCCGATCGGGCTGTTCCCCTGGCAACGCCACTCAAGATCTCAGGTTTAGGATCTCGATCCCGGCATGCCGGGATTAACCGTAAGTGCATCTGAAGTCTTTGGAGTGACCCGTGGCTGCCAACTGCGACGTCTGCGGCAAGGGGCCGGGCTTCGGCAACAACATCTCGCACTCGCACCGCCGTACGTCCCGCCGCTGGAACCCGAACATCCAGCGTGTGCGTACCGTGGTCGGCGGGACGCCGAAGCGCGTGAACGCCTGCACCTCGTGCATCAAGGCCGGCAAGGTCTCGCGCTGACGCGTATCAGCTGAGCGCGCGGCCACCGCCTGGTTCGCTGCACTGAGCCGGTCCACCTCCGGGTGGGCCGGCTTTTTGCCGTACCCCCGGCCTGCCAGAATCCACGGAATGCGCTTCGGCATCCTGGGCCCGGTCGAGATCCACACCGACGACGGCACCCCCCTCGACCCCGGCGGCCCCCGGCCCCGGGCCCTGCTCACGCTGCTGCTGCTCGACGCCGGCCGCCCGGTCTCCGTGCGGCGCCTGCTGGACGGTCTGTACGGCGCCGAGCCGCCCGCCGGGGCCGTGGCCGCGCTCCAGTCGCAGATCTCCCGCCTGCGCCGGCGGCTCGCGCCGCACACCGGCATCGACGCCGTCCCCGCCGGATACACCCTCGCCGTCGACCCCGACGCCGTCGACGCCCACTGTTTCGCCCGCCTGGCCGCCGAGGGCCGTACCGCGCTCGCCGCCGGCGACCACCCGCGGGCCGCGGCCCTGCTGCGCGACGCCCTCGCGCTGTGGCGCGGGCCGGCGCTGCCCGACCTGCCGGACGCGCACGCCGACCGGGCCCGGCTGGAGGAGCTGCGGCGGACCGCCGTCCCGGACCGGATCGAGGCCGAGCTGGGCTCCGGGCGCGGGCCGGAACTGGTGGCCGAGCTGCGGGCGCTGCTGCGGCGGCATCCGCTGGACGAGCGGCTGTACGGGCAGCTGATGCGGGCCCTGCACGCGGCCGGGCGGCCCGCCGAGGCGCTCGCGGTGTACGAGGAGGCGCGGCGCACCCTCGCCGGCGAGCTGGGCGCCGATCCGTCGCCCGAGCTGTCCGCGCTCCACCTCCACCTGCTCCGGGACGGCGCCGGGGCCCCGGCCCGGCCCCGGCTCCCGGCCCAGCTCACCCGGTTCGTGGGCCGCGAGGCGGAACTGAGCCGGATCGACCGCGCGCTGGCCGACTCCCGCCTGGTGACGCTGACCGGTCCCGGCGGCGTCGGCAAGACCCGGCTCGCCCTGGAGGCGGCCCGCACGCGCGCCGGCACTCCCCCGGATGTCTGCCTGGTCGAGCTGGCGCCCCTCGCCGACGGCGCCCGGATCCCGTACGCGGTGCTGGCGGCGCTCGGGGTGCGGGACGGCTTCCGCAGCCCGGCCACGGACGCCCTGGACCGGCTGCTGGCCGTGCTGGCGGACCGCGAGGTGCTGGTGGTGCTCGACAACTGCGAGCACCTGGTGGACGCGGCCGCGCGCACGGTCGCGCTGCTGCTGGGCGCCTGCCCCGGGGTGCGCGTGCTGGCGACCAGCCGGGAGTCGCTGGGCATCACGGGCGAGCTGCTGGTGCCGGTGCCGCCGCTGCCCGAGGAACCGGCCGTACGGCTGCTGCGGGACCGGGCCCGGGCGGTACGGCCCGATTTCGACGACCACGCGCGCGTGCCGGAGATCTGCCGGGCGCTGGACGGGCTGCCGCTGGCCATCGAGCTGGCGGCGGCCCGGCTGCGCACGCTCTCCGTGGACGAGCTGGCGGACCGGCTGCACGACCGGTTCCGGGTGCTCGCGCGCGGGGACCGGGCCAAGGCGCCCCGGCATCGCACGCTGCGCGCGGTGGTGGAGTGGAGCTGGGAGCTGCTGGACGCGGAGGAACGGGACCTGGCGAGCAGGCTGACCGTCTTCGCGGGCGGGGCGACGCTGGACGCCGTGGCGGCGGTGTGCGGGATGCCGTACCCGGAGGACCCGCTGGCGTCCCTGGTGGAGAAGTCGTTCCTGGAGGTGTCCGACGGGCGCTACCGCATGCTGGAGACCATCC
>NZ_MUMF01000421.1 GCF_002155905.1 Streptomyces tricolor
GTGCGGTGCAGATCCGTGCGGTGCAGATCCGTGCGGTGCGGATCCGTGTGGTGCGGATCCGGTTGGCCCGGGTCCGGTTGGCCCGGCGCCGTGTAGCCCGTGGCCGAGTGGCCCGGGCCTGTGGGGTCCGGGGCCATGTGGGTGGAGGCCATGTGGTCGGAGCCCCTGTGGTGTCCGCCGCTGTGTGGCGTGCCGACATGGTCCGAGCCGCCGCCGTGCTCGGGGCGTACGCGTGCCGGCTCGGAGGAGTCGGGCGCGGGGGCCGGGAGATGGGCGCCGGACATGTGCGCGGCATCCATGGGGGCAGGGCCCATGTCTCCGTACCCCGTGCCGCCGTACACCGACGAGGTGCCGTACTCCGGCTCCTGGCGCCCCGGTTCCTGGTACGACGGCTCCTCGTACTCCGCGTCCAGGCTCTGCTGGGCCTCGGCGAGGCCGATCCCGCGCTGGAAGGCGGCCATCAGACCGGGGTCGTGCCCGGCGACGGTGTCGTTGTCCTGACGCGGCGCGGGGCCGCCGCGCAACTGCGGCACGATGTGCTCCTGGGCGCGCCGGCGCGGCAGTTGGGGCTTGTCCATGGTGCCGCGGACCGTGCCGACGCGCGGGGTGGGCAGGATGCCCGTGTGCGCCTCCACCGCTGCCCGGTCCTCGGCACTGATGCCGGGCACGGCCTCGGCGGGGGTGGGCCGCTCCTGCTGGGCGCCGCGCACGGGCAGCGGCGGCGGGGCGGCTCCCTGTCGTCCGCGCGCACCGCTCTCGGACCCGCGCCGCCCGGACCCGCGCTGTGCGTGCCGCCGCCGCCCGGCGCCCGCCCCGGCCTCGCCGGCACCGTCCCGCGCCTGGGCACCGGCCGCGGTCTCGACCGCACCCGCAGCGGCGCCCCCGGGCCGGGAAGCACCCCCGGTGCCGGAAGCGTTCCCGGCGTCCGGAGTGCTCCCGGCGCCCGGCGCGCCCCCGCTCACCGCCGTCCGCGCACCCCCGGTCACCGCCGTCTGTGCAGGCGGCGGTACGGCGGTCGCGTCGGCCGTGCCCGGCACGCGCGGCGCGTTGCCCAACAGCACCTGGGGGACGACGAGTACGGCCTGCACTCCGCCGTAGATGTTGGTCTGCAGCCGGACGTGGATGCTGTGCCGGCGGGCGAGCTGGGAGACGACGTAGAGGCCGATGCGGCCGTCGGCCAGCAGGCTGGCGACGTTGACCTGGTCGGGGTCGGCGAGCAGGGCGTTCATCCGGTTCTGCTCGGCGACGGGCATGCCCAGCCCGCGGTCCTCGACCTCCACGGCGAGCCCCGAGGTGACGAGGTTGGCGCGGAGCAGCACCTGGGTGTGCGGGGCGGAGAACACGGTGGCGTTCTCGATGAGTTCGGCGAGCAGGTGGATGACGTCGGCGACGGCGTGGCCGCGCAGTTCGCCGTCGATGGGGGGGACGAGCTTGACCCGGGAGTACTGCTCGACCTCGGCGATGGCGGAGCGCAGCACCTCGGTCATGCTGACCGGGTTGCTCCACTGCCGGCGGGAGACCGCGCCACCGAGCACGGCGAGGTTCTCGGCGTGCCGCCGGATGCGGGTGGCCAGATGGTCCACGTGGAAGAGGCCCTTGAGCAGGTCGGGGTCCTCGATCTCGTTCTCCAGGTCGTCGAGGATCGAGATCTCCCGGTGCACGAGCGACTGAAGCCGGCGTGCGAGGTTGACGAACACCTCCAGCTTCTGTTCGCTGCCGGTCTGGCTGGAGAGCTGGGCGGCGCGGACGACGGCGGTGACGGCGCCGTCGTGCGCGCGGGCCAGGTCGGCGGCGAGCAGTTCGAAGTCGTCGGCGTCCGCGGGCGGCCGGTGGCGCGGACCGCGCTGCGGCGGGGCCTCGCCCTGGCGGAGCGCGTCGACCAGAGCGTGCAGCTCGGCCTCGCCGCGCGCGGCGGTGCGGCGCAGCGCGTCGACGCGGTCGGTGGCCGAGCGGGCGGCGCGGTCGGCGGCCACGGCGGCGATCAGGATGCCGGCGACGGTCACGGTGACCGCTCCGGCGAGCACGGCCCACAGGACGGGACCGGTGCGTGCGCCGGTGGAGCGGATGCTGAAGAGAACCGCGGCGGTGGCGCTGAGCGCGACCGCGAGGGGCGGCAGGACGGCGAGCCGCATGAGCTGGGGCCGTATGTGTGTTTCGGTCAGTGCGGGAGCGGGTCGCGCGACCGGCCTCCCGTGCCGGCCGCCCTCGCGGCGGTCGGCACGGGTGGCCGGTGCTCGGAGGTGAGACATCTGCGTCCTCGTACTGGTCCGTCGGGCCTGTGTCCGCGGTGCGCGCTGCGGGCATGCGTCGATGCGGGCGCGCGTCATCACGGCGTCGGCCGGCGGGACCGGCGGACCCGGCCGCGCGTCGCCCGACGGACACTCACAGTAGTTGCCTGAGCATCATGTGCGGTGGGCAGTTGACAAAGTCCCCCGAGGAGCGTCCCGCTCTGGTATGAGGCGTCGTACGAAAGTCCGATGACCCCTGTGCGGTGCGCGATCGAACCTCAGATAGGACCGATCCGGCCTGGTCACAAGCGGTCAGGAACGGAAGGGGCCACCGATCACGGCCCGCCCGGTGCCGCCGCGTCGAGCCGCCCGCCCGCGCACCGCCGGGGACGCTTCACCGACTGGCGGGGCGGCTCCGCAGGGCCTTCGCCGCCCGGTCGTCACCAGCAGATCGTCACAGAACGTGCTCGCTTTGGCCTTGACCGGGCTGGGGGCCGAGCGGAGACTGGTGTACGTAGTACGTGTGCTCCGTAGGTGTACTGCGGCACCCCCGTCGGCACAGAGGGGAGGCTGCCCATGGCCTTCCGCACGCTTCACGGTTCGCGCCCGGTCCGGACCCGCTTCTGGGCGGAAGTCGCTCTGGGCACCCTGTCCGGGCTGCTCTTCCTCGCCACGCTGATCCGGCCCACCTGGATCGAACTCGTCTTCGGCGTCGATCCGGACGCCGGGAGCGGGGCGGCGGAATGGCTGATCGTGGCCATCACCGCGCTGGTCACCGCGGTGTGCGCCCTCGGCGCGCGGCTCGAATGGCGCCGCACACACCCGGCCGCCGCGCACTCCCCGCGTTAGCGGCACCAGGCTGAGGCGAGAGGGAGAACACCATGCCTGAAGACCTCAGCGAACTCGTCCGGAGGACCCCCTTGAGCTTCCTCGGCACGGTCGTGCGGCTCGGCGACTCGCGGGTGGCGAGCGTCCCGGCCGACGACCGCACCGCCGTGGTCCGGGTCTCCGAGGTGCTGCACGCGCCCGACGCGCTGAAGCGGCTCGCCGGCAGCGAGGTCACCGTGCAGCTGTCCGCCGACCTCGACCGGCCGGCCGTCGGCGACGCCGCGGCGTTCTTCACCGACGGGGCGGTCTACGGCGAGGGCCTCGCCGTGAGGGAGGTGGGGCGGCTGCCCGCCGACTCCGTACAGCCGCACGTGTCCCGCGCGGCCAGGACCGCCGACGCCATGCCGTTCACGGCGGTGGAACGCGACATCCAGGACGCGGACATGGTCGCGCACGCGGACGAGGCGGACGCGGTCGTCGTCGGCGTCGTCGTCGGACTGCGCCAGGCGGACACCGGGAGCACGGGCGAACGGGTCTCGGAGCACGCCCCGGACTGGTGGCTCGCGGACCTCGACGTGGGGCACGTGGAGCAGGGGGACGTGGCGCCCGGGCTGCTCACGGTGCTCTACCCCAACAGCCGGGACTTCCGCTGGTACGACGCCCCGAAGCCACACCCCTCGCAGCAGGGCATGTGGCTCCTGCACACCACCGAGGGCGAACTGGCCGGCTGGGCGCCCTTCCAGATCCTCCACCCGGACGACTACCAGCCGGCGCAACGGCTGGAGACCCTGCACGCGGCGCGGAGGTGACCGGGCATGCCCACGCTCACGATCGTCAACATCACCCCCGTCGCCCTGAGCGGGGACCGCACCCAGGACGCCGAGCCCAGCCTCGCCGTCAACCCGCAGCACCCCGAGGAGATCGTCGCCACCGCGTTCACCCCCGACCCGATGGGCGGCCCCCTCGCCCCGGTCTACGTGTCGACCGACGGCGGGAACACCTGGGTGATGCGCAGCATCGTCCCGGGCGGCACCGCACAGCTGGGCACGGGTGACATCTCGGTCGGCTTCGGGTCCGAGGGAGGGGCCCTGTACGCGGGCATCCTCAATGCCGAGGCCTCCCTCAGGGACATCCTGCGCATGCAGATCCTGCGCTCGCCGGACATCGCCTCGGCGGCGCCCATGGAACTCCTGGTCAGCCGGGACCGGGCCGACCAGCCGTGGGTCGAGGCCGGCAGCGTCCGGGTCGACGGCAGCGCGCGCGACCGCGTCTACGTGTCCAACAACGACCTGGGGCGCCTCCCGAGGTCCGCCGCCGTGGACGTCTCCGGCAACGCCCGTACGGCGCCGGCGCCCGCCGGCTTCCGGCGCACCGTCGTGGAACGGCGCACGCCCTCCGGCCAGGACGGGCCGCCCGTGCGCACCGCGCTGCACCCGGACGGCACGGTGTACGCGGTCTTCGAGAGCTGGACGGACGCGACCGCCGGCGGGGGCGACATCGTGAACGTCACCTTCGACGTCGTCGTCACCCGCGACGACAACGGCGGCGTCGGCGCGAACCCGTTCGAGGACCTCAAGGACGCCGACGACTCGGCCGTCGGCCAGCGCGTGGTGACGAGGCGGTCCGAGCGGTTCAACGCCTTCATGGGGCAGGAGCGCCTCGGCGGCGACCTGTCGATCGCGGTGGACCCGACGGACCCGGCGAGCGTCTGGGTGGCCTGGTGCGACCGGGTCGGCGGTCAGATGGGCTGCACGCTGCACGTACGCCACTCGGCCGACGGCGGGCAGACCTGGTCGCGGGACGTCCGCACCGTCACGGATGCCAAGAACCCGGCCCTGGCCGCGAACACCGACGGGCTCCTCGGGTTCGCCTGCCAGCAGTTCAAGCAGCGGCAGTGGGTGACGGCGCTGGAGCTGACGGCCGACGACTGGCAGAGCACGCCGGAGCGGCATGTGCTCCATCAGGCTCCGGCCGCCGTGCCCGTCGCCCGGTTCCTGCCGTACCTGGGCGACTACATCCGGCTGCTCACCGTGGGCCGGGACTTCTACGGGGTGTTCTCCGGCAACAACACCCCGGACCTGGCCAACTTCCCGGAGGGAGTGACCTATCAGCGCCACGCCGACTTCGTGCACCACCAGTTGCTCGACCTGGACAACGTGACACGGGTACCCACGTCCATCGACCCGTTCTTCTTCCACCGCACCCCGTGATGCCGGCGGGCCGCACCGGCCCGTTCCGCGGATCGAGGCGCCCGCCGGGGCGGGCGCCTCGATCCATGCCGTGCCGTGGTCAGGTGAGGGCGGTGAGGCAGAACCGGACGAGTCCGGCGTCGACGTCCAGGATGATCCGCTCCATCTCGGCCCACGGCGGGTGGAAGCCGCCGGCCGTGTCGCCCCACTCGACGGTGAAGCCGAGGATCTTGCCCTTCCGCTCGTCGACGATGTGCCGTGCGTGGGCGTAGTCGTCGCTGGTTCCGCAGGTGGGGTACAGGTGGTAGCCGGACATCGGCCGGTAGGTACGGCCGCGCACGCCGTGCAGGGCCGCGCAGAACTGCCGCGCGAGCACCATGGAGTCGTCGGCGTCGGACTTCGCGAAGTACTCCCCGTAGGCGTCCGCGCCGCGACCGCGCTGATGGTCGTAGGCGGGGTTGAGGAAGTTCTGGGACGGCTCCCCGGACTGGTTCTCGTCGTCTCCCCAGACGGTCAGCAGCGCCTCGGAGTAGCTGTGCACGT
Organism: Streptomyces tricolor; assembly: GCF_002155905.1. Classification (GTDB taxonomy): domain Bacteria; phylum Actinomycetota; class Actinomycetes; order Streptomycetales; family Streptomycetaceae; genus Streptomyces; species Streptomyces tricolor. The sequence continues at coordinate 5,789 of NZ_MUMF01000421.1, forward strand.
CGATGAACCAGCGGGTGCGCGGGCAGGAGTCGAGCAGCCAGCGGACGTTGCGCGTCTCCGGCTCGGAGAAGGGCCGGGGGCCCTGGTACACCAGGTCGCCCGGATCGGAGGAGACGCGCGGTGCCGCGGCGGGATCGAAGGCGGTCTCGAAGTCGAACAGGAAGTCGTAGTTGCGGTTGATGTCGACGCCGATGCGCTCCGGATCGCCGCCGGACTGCGCCGGGTTGCGGTTCTTGCGCCACATCGGCTCGACGGTCTGGCTGTACCGCCGGCCGTCCGGGTTGACCAGCGGGAAGACGACGAGGTCCAGTTCGCGCAGGATCTTGCGGACGTCGTCGGCGGTGAAGCCGGTGCCGCCGTACACGAGACCGGTGCCGGCGGCGTACGCCTCCAGCAGGTCGGCGGCGAGATCGACCAGGATCTCGCAGCTGCCCCATTCACGGGCGTGCACGCCGCCGATCAGCACCACGCAGTCGTTGGTCCCGGCCGGCACGGTGCCGATCCGCAGGGCGTGGCAGGCGCGGCCCTCGACCGAGGGCTCGGGCAGCTCGATCAGGTCGCTCGCGCCCGGGAAGGCGGTGGCCAGGCTGGTCACGGCGGACTCGACCTCGGTGATGTTCAGGTACGGCATGGTGGTCCTCCCGGCGCCCTAGACCTTGTCGGCCAGCCCGTGGGGGACGGCTTCGGCGGGGGCGAAGCGGTCGCCGCGGCCGACCTCGGCCTGGCGCTCCCGGCCCGCGGCCGCGACGTCCTCGACCGGGGTGACCGACACGCCGTCGCGCTCCAGTGCTTCGGCCTGCTCGGGGGAGAGGAAGGCCTCGATGGTGCAGCTGCCGTCGGCGGCTCGGCGGGCGAGCCCGCCGACGTCGGGGTGGGTGTCGCGCAGGAGGGCGCGCAGGGTTTCGACGTCCCGGGCGGTGACCCGTACGCGCAGGACGGGCTGAGGGGTGCTGGACATGACGGCTTCTTCCGGGCGGGGCACACGCGACGCTCGCGCCCGGGTGCGGCCGGGCGCCGGATGCGCTATGTCGCGCTCTACGGCTATATGCCCGATGTGTACATTGTCATCTCAGGGTGCTCCGCGGCCGTAGAAGGCGTCAAGGGGGGCCTCGGGCATGCGGCCCAGCAGCTTGTCGAGTCCGTCGGTCAGCTCGCGTTCGTCGTCGTACTCGGCGAAGTGCGGGACGAGGGCGCGCAGCCGGGGGTAGTCGGCGGCGGACAGCCGGTGCAACCCGAGTCGCAGCACGGGGTCCGGCTCGTCGGGGTTGTCCACCACCTGGCGCTTGTCCACGAGCAGACAGCCGAGGGTCCAGGAGACGAAGGTGCGGTAGATCGCCAGCGCGGTGCGGTCGTCGAATCCGGCGCGGGCGAGGACGGCGAACACGTGCTCGGTGAGCTGGAGCCAGGGCTCGGGCCGCCGGGCCACGGGCACGGAGAGCGGGCGGGCGGCCACCACGGGGAGCACCTCGGGATGGGCGTGCACCACGCAGGCGAACGCCCGCGCGACGCGCCGCAGTTCGGTCCGCCAGGGCGCTTCGGCGGCAGAGGCCGTGTCGGCGCGGGCCTGCTCGACCGAGGTCCGCAGCCGTTCGTTGACCTCCGCGAAGAAGGCCTCCACCAGGCCGTCGAGCAGGCCCTCCTTGCCGTCGGTGTACCGGTACAGAGCCATCGGCTCCACGCCCAGGTCCGCGGCCAGGCGGCGCATGGTCAGGGCCGCCAATCCCTCTCGGTCCACGAGGGCGACGGCCGCGGCGAGCACCACGGGACGGCTCAGCCGCCGTCGCCTCTCGGGTTTGCTGCGCTCTGCCATGGCCGCACTCCGCGTACACCGTACATTTCATTCACAATCGTACGTTTTATCCGCGGAAATGGATTCTTCTGCCCGCCCGGGGGACGGCGGGGGCCCACCGCGCTCAGTGCGTACGGTCGGCGGTGCCACGGGCGGGCGGCTCGGCGACGAACGCGCCGACCGAGCGCCAGGTGCGCCGGACGTCTCCCGAGACGCCCCGCCACCATGCCTCGGCGGGCAGCTTGCCGGCGGGCTCGAAGGGCTCGCCCGGCCGGGGCAGGGCCACCGCCTGACCGGCCTCCTCGGCGGCCTCCTTCGTCCACTCCCCCGGCTCGGCCCACGGATGCGGGGCGAGGTTGAAGGTGCCCCAGTGGATCGGCAGCAGCACGCCGTGCGGCGCTCCGCCCTGCAGGTCGAGGTGGGCGCGCAGCCCCTCCTCGGGCGTCATGTGGATGTCGGGCCAGAACTCGCTGTACGCCCCGATCTGGATCATGGTGGCGTCGAACGGGCCGTGCGCGGCGCCGATGTCCTTGAAGCCGTCGAAGTAGCCGGTGTCACCGCTGTGGTAGATCCGGTGTTCGTCGCCGGCGACGGTCCAGGACGCCCAGAGGGTGTGCTGGGTGTTGCGCAGCCCCCGGCCGCAGAAGTGCCGGGCCGGGGTGGCGGTGAGGGTGAGTCCGCCGATCCTGGTGGACTCGTGCCAGTCGAGTTCGCGCAGCCGGTCCGCCGGCACGCCCCAGTGCTCCAGGTGGGCGCCGACGCCGAGCGGCACCGCGAACAGGGTGCCCGTGCCCGCCAGCGCCTTGATGGTGGGCAGGTCCAGGTGGTCGTAGTGGTCGTGCGAGATGACGACGACGTCGACCGGGCCGAGGGCGGCCAGCGGCAGCGGCACCGGATGCAGCCGCTTGGGCCCGGCGAAGGGGAAGGGGGAGCAGCGCTCGCCCCAGACCGGGTCGAAGAGCACCCGGTGACCGTCGATCTCGGCGAGCACGCTGGAGTGGCCCATCCAGGTCAGCCGCAGTCCGGTGGCGGGCGGCTCGGCCAGGTCGGCGAAGGTCGTGGGGTGGACCGGCACGGTTCCCCTGGGGGCGCGCAACGGCCGGGTGTCCTTGTCGAGGAAGACCTTCGCGAGGTCCAGCGTGGAGCCGGAGGGCCGGGTGCGGGCCGGGCCACCGGGGTTCTGGAAGACACCGTCCTTGAAGTGCGGGGAGCGGCGGATGCGTGCCAGGCGCTCACCGCCCGGGTCCGCGCCGAACGCAGCGGGCCGCAGCGCGCGCAGCCCGGTGCTCGAAGAACGCAAACCGGTCACGGTACCTCCCGGTGGAGTGGGTGAGGCCCTCCATTATGGTCGGCCCCTCCGACAGTCCGGGCACGCAGGGGTCCGCCCGCCCGCTGCTGACGATCCGTTCGGCGCTTCGGTCGGTGCCGGTACCGGACCGCTTCCGACCGACGGCGCTCGTACGCGATCGGCTGCGACTAGGGTGAGCCCGTGGCGAGAGTGCGGTTGAGCGTGGCGGAGCGGCGGGAGGAACTGCTGCGGGCAGCCATCGAGCAGATCGAGGAACGGGGCGTGGCGGCGGTGCGGATCGCCGACGTGGCCGCGGCCCTCGGTGTGAGCAACGCGCTGGTGCTGTACCACTTCTCCACGAAGGAGAAGCTGGTCGCCGCCGCGTTCACGTACGCGGCCGAGGACGACCTCGCGCACCTGCGGAAGCTGCTGGGCCGGCGGACCACCGCGCTGCGCCGGCTGCGGGCCGCGGTGCGCTGGTACGCGCCGACCGGGCAGGCCAAGGGCTGGCGGCTGTGGATCGAGGGCTGGGCCGTGGCCCTGCGCGAGCCCACTCTGCGGAAGGTCACCCGGGAACTCGACAAGGAGTGGAAGGCGGCGATCGCGGAGGTCATCGCCGAGGGCGTCGCGGCCGGCGAGTTCGCGTGCGCGGACCCGGCCGGTACGGCGCTGCGGCTGACCGCGCTGCTGGACGGGCTGGCGGTCCAGCTGACGTCGTACCCGGGCGCGGTGGCCCGGTACCGGGCGCAGGAGTGGGTGGACGACGCCCTCGCCCGGGAACTGGGCCTGGACCGGAGCGCGTTGGCCGAACGGGAGCAGTGAGCGCGGCGGGAGCGTCGGTCGAGCGGAGCCGGTGAGCACGACGGGGGCGCCGACCGGAACGGAACCGGACACCACGACAGGGGCGGTGACGTGGGCGCACGCACGCACCCCGCACACACCCCGGCGCACGCACGCACCCCGCACACACCCCGGCCCACGCAAACCCGCAGCCCCGGCCCACGCAAACCCGCACCTCGCGCACGCGCCCACACACGCCCGGCCCGCACACCTCCGCACCTCTGGCCCGCACACCCCCGCACCCCGGCCCGCGCACGCACGTGGCGCGGGCCGGTGGAGCGCGGGCAGCGGGGTCAGGCCACGGAGGCGATGCGCATCTTGATGGCGTCCGGCGACAGCGTGCCCTTCGCGGTCACATGGTCCCCGGAGGACTCGCCGCGCAGCCGGCGCCCGATCCAGGGGACGAGGAACTCGCGGGCCCACTGGACGTCGTCGCGGCGGACCTCCAGGGTGCCCCGGGGCGGCAGCGGCGGCCACGGCTGCTCCGGGTCGGCCGGCACCTCCAGGCCGAGGACCTGCCCGGCGCGCAGCGCCACGCGCGTGTGGCCCTCGGGCGAGAGGTGCAGCCGGTCGTTGTCCCAGGCCCTGCGGTCCTGCACGGACTTCAGCGACCACAGGTCGAGCACGGGACAGCCGTACCGGTCGGCGATGGCCCGGACGTGCCCGTTGTAGGTCGCGATCTTGCCGCGCAGGTGCTTGAGCACGGGGACGCCCCGGGTGTCGAAGCCGGTCGTCACCATCACCGTGCCGACGGCCTCGGTCAGCCGGGCCACGGCGCGCTCGAAGCGCTCGGCGACCTCGTCCGGGTCGGTGCCCGGGCGGATGATGTCGTTGCCGCCCGCGCAGAAGGAGACCAGGTCCGGGGCGAGTTCGACGGCCTTCGGGAGCTGGTCGGCCACGATCTGGTCCAGCAGTTTCCCGCGCACGGCGAGGTTGGTGTACTGGAAGTCGCCCTCGGGACGCCGGTCGGCGAGCAGCACCGCGAACCGGTCGGCCCAGCCCACGAACGCCCCGTCGGGGCCGGGGTCGCCGACGCCCTCGGTGAAGCTGTCCCCCACCGCCACGTACGACCCGATCACTGATGTGTTGTCATTCTTCGAATCGTCTGCCACGAAGGACCATGATTCACCTTCCGATGTGACTTACGCGACCGTAAGCAGGGGTTGACGAGCGGTGAGATGAGACACTCTTAAAGAATTTGCCAAGCCAGGAATACGGTCACCGGGCACACCGAAGGCCGGACCCGGGGATCGGGGCCCGGCCTTCGGAGGCGTGCGGGCGGGTGGCGCGAGGGGCGGCGTCAGCCGACGGCGACGCCGTGCGCGCGGAGGTAGGCGACCGGGTCCACGTCCGAGCCGTAGTCCGGCGTGGTGCGGATCTCGAAGTGCAGGTGCGGGCCGGTCACGTTGCCGGTGGCGCCCGACAGGCCGATCTGCTGCCCCGCGGTCACGGTCTGGCCGGCCGAGACGGAGAGCTGCGAGAGGTGGGCGTACTGGGCGTAGTGGCCGTCGTTCAGCTTGATGACGACCTGGTTGCCGTACGCGCCGCCCCAGCCCGCCGAGACGACGGTGCCCGCGGCGACGGCCTTGAGGGAGGTGCCGGTGGGGACGACGAAGTCGACGCCGGTGTGGTAGCCGCTGGACCACATGCTGCCGGCGACGCGGTAGGCGGTGCCGACGCCGGCGCCGGCCACCGGCAGGGTGTAGCCGGTGGAGGCGGTCTGCGCGGCGCCGGACGCGGACGCCTTGGAGGCGGCCGGCTGCGAGGCGGTCTGCCGGGGGGCGGCCGGCTGGGCGGGCTTCGGGGCGGCGGACTCGGTGCGGGCAGGCGCGGCCTTCGTACCGAGGCTGAGCTTCAGACCCGGGTGGATGAGCGCCGGGTCGGCACCGATGACCTGCCGGTTGTCGTCGTAGAGCCGCTGCCAGCCGCCGCTGACCCGCTGCTCCTCGGCGATCCGCGAGAGGCAGTCGCCGCTGCGCACGGTGTAGGTGCGTACACCCTGGTCCTGCTGCGCGGTCTCCGCCGTCTTCGGCAGGGACTGCACGGCCGTTCCGGATACGGGCTGCGCGGGGGTCGCGGCGTGCGCTCCGGTGGCCCCCATGAGCGGGAGGGCCAGGGCGGCTCCGCCGGTTCCGGCGACGGCGAGGGAGCGGGAAAAACGCGGGGTCTTGGGACGTCGGTGCTTACCCTTGGCGGGCATGGCGCAATTCCTCTCCGGCGCCTGCGAGGTCAGCTGTCGGGTTCGGGCTGGAGCTGCCCGGCCGTGCGCGGCACGGCTGCACCCCTAGCCTGTCGCGGAGACCGGGACAGGCAGTCGTACCTGGTGGGTCCCCCGCTCCTGCCGACGCGGGTCATGTGTGCGGAGTCCGGGCGGCGGCAGGATTCGGCGTTCCGCCCGGATTGAGGGCGAACGTAAGCGAGCAGGACGCGCCGGAACAAGCGACCGGTTCCCGTTGTTCGGGTTTCGGATGATCGGATACGGGAATTCGTGGTGACCGAGCGTGTATTCCCGCGCCCTTCGCCCTTTCAATTTCCCTTTTCAGGCCATGCATTACGTGGACATGACGCGCGACGCACGGTCACGGGTATGACGCTCCTCACGCGGCGCTCCTCCACGGCCCCTTATGCCGCGGCGAGTTGGAATGAAGGCACAAAGAATGCGCTAATTCGGGCAGAAGGCTCAGATGCGGCGCAGCCGGATGACCGTCGCATCGAGGTCGCCCTTCAGTCCCGTGCGCAGTCCGTGGTGCAGCAGGACGGCACCTCGGTGGACTTCGCCCGTTTCGCGGCATTCGTACGATGCTGCCGGGTCGAGTCCGCGCAGCCGCACCGCCGGGACCGGCTCGCCGTGGCTCTGCGCGTGCAGCCAGGCGAGGACGACACTCTCTTCGCCCCGGAGGTACTGCACGGCACTCAGGCCGCCCGCCGGGGGCCGCAGCCGGTACAGGTCGCCGTGCTGCACGACCGGGCGGATCTCCTTGTACAGCTCCACCCACCGGCGGGCCTCGGCCAGCTCCTCCGCGCTCCATTGCGTCAGGTCGCCGCCGACCCCCAGCACGCCCGCCATGGCACTGACGAACCGGAAGCGCAGCGAGCTGACCCGCCCGTTGAGCTGCGTGTTGGGGCTGTCGGTGACCCAGGCCGCCATCACGCGCGCGGGGTGGATCTGGGTGAAGCCGTGCTGGATGGCGAGCCGGTCCAGCGGGTCGGTGTTGTCGGAGGTCCACACCTGGTCGGTACGGCTCAGCACGCCGAGGTCGATCCGGCCGCCGCCGCCCGAGCAGGACTCGAAGGCGACCCGCGGGTGAGCCGCGCGCAGCCGGTCCAGCAAGGCGTACAGCGCGTGGACGTGGTCCACCCACAGGCGCTGCGGGTACGGCTCCCCCGGCCAGCCGGCGTCGGTGAAGCAGCGGTTGAAGTCCCACTTCACATAGTCGATCGGGGCGCTGGACAGCAGGGTGTCCAGCCGCTCCCAGAGGTACTGCCGGACGTCCTCGCGGGCGAGATTGAGGACGAGCTGATTGCGCAGCTCCGTCCGCTTTCGTCCCTGTTGGTACTGCACCCAGTCGGGATGGGCGCGGTACAGGTCGCTGTCCGGGTTGACCATCTCGGGCTCGACCCAGATGCCGAACCGCATGCCGAGCCCGTGCACCTGGTCGGCGAGCGGCTTGAGGCCGTGCGGGAAGCGGTCGGGGTTGGGCGTCCAGTCGCCGAGGCCGGCACGGTCGCTGGTGCGGGCGCCGAACCAGCCGTCGTCCACCACGAACAGCTCGACCCCGATCTCGGCGGCCCGGCGGGCGAGGGCGGCCTGCTGCTCCTCGGAGATGTCGAAGTACGTCGCCTCCCAGGAGTTGAACAGCACGGGCCGGTCCCGCTCGGCGTCCGGGATGACATGGGCGCGCTGGTAGGCGTGCCAGGCACGGCTCGCGCCGCCGAAGCCGCCGTCGCTCCACAGGCCCGCGAAGACCGGGGTGGTGTACGACTCCCCGGGCGCGAGGAGCAGCAGGCCGGAGTCGTCGTAGCCGGCGCCGCCGGTGATCTGCACGCGCGCGTCCGGGAGTTGGGCGACGGCGATGCGCCAGGAACCGGACCAGCCGAGCGCGCAGCCGTAGACCTCGCCGCGCTCCTCGGTGGCGTCGGTGTCCAGGGCGACCCAGGGCAGGTGCTGGTGGCCGGTGTGGCCGCGGCGGCTGCCGATGACCTTCTCGCCGTAGGTGAGCGGGGCGCTGGTGAGCCGGGACTCGGCGGCCCAGCGGCCGTGCAGCTGGGACAGCCGCCAGCCCTCGCGGTCGGGCAGGGTCCAGGTGGCCGCGTCGGCGCGGAGCAGCTCCACGCGCGCGTGGCCGCCGTTCTCCACGGTCACCCAGCGCTCCACGACGTCGCCGCGCATCCGGTAGTGCAGCGTGACGCCCACGCCGTCGTCGTCGAAGCGCAGCCGCAGCTCGTCGCCTGCGGCGGCGTACGACACGAAGCGCCACTCGGTGCCGCGCCGGTCCTCGGTGCGGACGGACAGGGCGGGACGGACGAAACGGGGTCCGCCCTCGACGGGGTACTCCTCACGACCGTCGAGCGGGGACTCGAAGGGCCAGTGACCGGGCAGCGGGCGCTCCGCGAGCGCCTCGGCGTCGGCCAGGGCGATCCGTGGCCCCCAGTGCAGATGGAGCAGCTCGTCCGCGTCGGTGAGATGCAGGGCGTAGCTGCTGCTGGGGCCCGACATGAGCCAGGTACGGCCGTCTTCGGCGATGTCCGTCATCGAGACCTCACAGGTGCCAACAGATCCGCGCAAGTGCCAACATCATCAGGGGCCGCGGACCCTCTGACAATGCCTGTGGACAACTCATTGCCCGAGGTAATCGATGCCGTATGGTCGTCTGAGCGCCCGCCGACGAGCCGCGACGGCGGGAACCGACCGGGAGGAGCCCCCGTGACGCAGCAGGTCCCGTCGACCGAGCCGGAGCTGGCCGGAGTGCGCAATTTCCGTGATGTGGGCGGGCTGCCGACCGTGGACGGGCGGCGGGTGCGCCACGGAGTGCTGTTCCGCAGCGGCCATCTCGCGCACGCGACCGAGGAGGACGCGGCCTTCCTCGCCTCCCTGGGCCTGCACACGATCTTCGACTTCCGCAACGCGGCCGACCAGAAGCTGGAGGGCCCCGACGTCGAGCTGCCCGGCGTGCGGAATGTGAACCTGCCGCTGAGCGACCCGGCGGACGGCGCCGAGTTCTGGAAGATGGTCCGCGACGGCGACCTCGACCAGCTGCGCGCGATCCTGGACGACGGCAAGGGCGCGGCCCGGATGATCGACTCCTACCGGAAGATCGTCACCGAGCGCACCGCCGAGCACTCCCGGGTGCTGCACGCGCTCGCCGAGGACAGCGTGCCCGCGCTGATGCACTGCGCGGCCGGCAAGGACCGCGCGGGCATCTCCATAGCCGTGACCCTGCTGGCCGTGGGGGTCGAGCGGGACGCGATCGTGGCCGACTACCTGGAGTCCAACGCCAAGCACCGCCGTTACAAGGTCCGGCGCAGCGGCAGCGCGGACACCGCGTACACCCCCGAGGTGATGGCGCTGCTCGACCCGCTCTTCGACGCCCGCGCCGAGTACCTGGCGGCGGCCTTCGCGAGCATCGAGGAGACCTGGGGCGACACGGACACGTACCTGGCGCAGGGCCTGGGCCTGTCCCCCGACTCCCGCGAGCGGCTGCGCGCGCGCCTGCTCGACTGACCGGGGAGCCCGCTGCCGGCAACGCCGTGCGGCCCGCGGGTCAGGGGGCCCAGGGCAGGCGGACGGCCTCGATCTCCGGGTCGGCCAGGAGGGCCTCGACGAGCGGGACGGGGCCCGCCACCTTGGTGGCCCACAGGTCGTAGTCGGTGCACAGAACCCAGGAGCGGTCCTCGGCCCAGAGGTTGGACGGGCTGAACTCGACCTCGGGGTTGTCGTAGAGGTCCCCGGCGTCGCCGAGCCGCCCGGCCCGTACGTGCGGGTTCTCGAAGTCGGGGTTCCGGAGCATCAGCGGGCTGTAGTAGGCCAGGCAAGGGGTGTCCGGGCCCGCCGGGCTGTGCGCGGTGAGCACCTCGATCAGCCGGTGCCAGGACTCGCGGTCCAGGCTGCCCTCGGTGGGCGGCGTGATCCGCAGCGGCCAGCTGCCGCCCTGCTTCGCCGAGGGGAAGCAGCGGAAGGAGGGCAGGAGTCCCTCGGGCACCACGGGGTCGCCGGTCCGCGCGGCCAGTTCCGCCCAGCGCAACCGCCGCCGGCCGGGGCCCGGATGCCCGGCGCGGCCGAGCCCGCCGCCGGTGGCGACCCCCACCTCGGTGAGGTCGAGGTCCCCGACGATATGCCGGGCCACGCTGCCGTCCGCGACCCGGGCCCGGTGGTACGCGTCGTAGGCCACGCCGTCCGGACCCCGCTCGTGCTCGTACATGGCGTTGAGCACCCAGGCGGCGTCCGGCAGCGGCGGCGGCATGAACCCGGTGACGCCGTCCCCGGCCAGTTCGCGCAGCCAGTCGGCCGTGCGCGGCGAGGCGAGCGGCCAGCGCGCGGCCACCGGATCGGATGTCTCGGGCATCCGCACATCCTGCCACGCCGGCCCGGCGGGTCAGCTCTTGCCGCCCACCGCGAACAGCAGGTAGAGGAAGGCGGCCAGGACGTGCCCGAGGGCGATGTAGATGAGCAGCCGGATCCACAGGGCACGGGGGAACTTGGTCTCGAAGTCGCTCATGGCAGCTCTCCGGTCAGCGGCCCCAGGCACAGCGTGGCCGTGGGGCTCTGCAGCAGGGTGTGGACGAACAGCAGCTCGACGCCGTCGTGGTCCTCGGCGGCGAGGCGGTGCGGGGTGAGCGAGTCGAAGTGCGCGCTGTCACCGGGTCCGAGCAGGTGCGCGGTGTCGCCGAGCCGCAGCCGCAGGCGCCCCTTGAGGACGTAGAGCCACTCCTCGCCGGGGTGGACGCGCACGATGTCGCCCTGCGAGCCGTACGGCACCCGCACCCGCAGGGCCTGCATGCCGCGGCCGGGCGCCCCGGCCTGGACGTACGTCCAGCCGCCCGCCCGGGTCGGTTCCATGTCGGCGGCCCGCACGATCGCGTCCCGGTCGGCGACCGTCTCGCCGAGCAGTTCGGAGACGGTCGTACCGTAGATACGGGCGAGCGCCAGGAGCATCGGCAGCGACGGCTGCCGGTGCCCGGTCTCCAGGCGGGACAGATGGGCCGGCGAGAGCCCGGCGGCGCGTGCCGCGGCCTCCAGGGTGAGGCCGGCGCGCCGGC
>NZ_MUMF01000422.1 GCF_002155905.1 Streptomyces tricolor
CCGTCGGGATGCCCGCCGCCCCGGCGGCGGGCATCCCGACGGCCTCCGTCACCGTGATCCCGTTCGACACCGGCGCCGCCGGCGGCCGCGGCAAGGTCCAGATCACCCTGGACCCCGGCCGGGTCGGCACCAACTCCGTCGAGGCGGTGATCTACGGCCCCGACGGCGGCCTGGCCGCGGTCCCCGAACTCCGCGTCACCCTCACCCTCCCCGCCCAGCGCGTCGGCCCCCTGGACACCAAGGTCACCGACCGCGGCGGCTACTGGTCCGCCCCCGCCTTCACCCTCCCGCTGCCCGGCACCTGGACGATGAAGGCCACGGTCCGCGTGTCCGAACTGGACCAGGTGACGGTGTCGGCACCGGTGCGGGTGACGCGCTGACCCCCGCGGTGTCCGCGGGAGCCACCACGCGCACCGGCGTGCGGGAAGAGCCGCGGCTCACACGGCGTGCAGGAAGAGCTGCGGCGACCAGCCCGTGCAGTTGGGCCCCTCGTCGATCGACCGGGCACACGCCCTGACCTTGAAGTTCCAGTCCCCGTGCGCGGGCCGCTGCACCGTCGCGACCTGGCGCTCGCCCATGGGCATCTGCCAGGTGTACCAGCCGAGCCGGCCCGGATACGTGTAGCGGATCTCGTAGAAGGCGTAGCGCGGGCTGGAGTAGCCGCCGTAGTAGAGCCTGAGCGTGTTGGTGCAGCCGTCGAAGCGCGCACCGGCGTACGGCGTGTACGTGTACTTGTACCGCTTGGGCACACCGCCGACGGTGGTCCCGCCGGAGGGCGGATACGCGTCGCGGGAGGTGCACAGGGTCGCCGGGACGGAGCCGGGCACGCTCACCTGCTCGGCAGCGTCGGCCGCGCCGTCCACCGAGGCGACGGGGACGAGCAGGGCCGCCGCGGCAGCAACAAGGGATAAACGGCGCCTCATCACCCTCACCTCCACCGGACGATGCTCATTCACCACAGTGCACGCCCGTCTCCTTGGTCGCATCCGGCGCGGCAGCACCCGGGAGACACGGCCGGAGGGCCGGACCCCTGATCGCGGTCCGGCCCTCCGGTGCGGCGCAGGCCCTGCTCGGTGCGGCGGCCCTGCTGCGCGGGCCCTACTTCGTGAGGTAGCGGTCCAGGTCGGCGAGGACCCGGTCGGCGGCGGTCACGCCGAGGCCGAGGTACCAGGTCTCGTCCGGGACGTCGTGGGCGTGGCCGGCCTTGACCGCCCCGAGGTTCTTCCACAGGGGGTTGCTCTGCGTCTTGGCCTTGTCGGTGGCCTTGGGATCGCCGTACACACCGGTGAAGACGTAGTCGGCGTCGGCCTGGTCGATGTTCTCCGCGCTGACCTCGGCGGCCAGGTCGTCGATGTCCTGGTTCTTCGGACGCGGGATGCCGGCGTCCTCCAGGATCGTGCCGATGAAGGACGCCTTGGCGTACAGGCGGATCACGCCGTCCGGCATGAAGCGGACCATCGAGACGGTCGGCTTCTTCGCACCGAGCTTCTCGTCCAGCGCCTCGACCTTCTTGTCGTACGCGGCGAGCTTGGCCTTGGCCTCGGCCGTCTTGTCCAGGGCCGCCGCGTTGAGGAGGTAGTTCTCCTTCCAGGTGAAGCCGGGGCGCAGGGAGAACACGGTCGGCGCGATCTTGGACAGCTCGTCGTACTTGTCGGCGGCCCGCAGCTGGCTGCCGAGGATCAGGTCGGGCTTGAGCCCGGCGATGGCCTCCAGATTGAGGTTGTTGATGGTGCCGACGTTCTTCGGGGTGCCCGCGTCCTTCTTCAGGTAGGAGGGCAGTTCGGGCGAGCCCTCGGTGGGGGCGAGGCCGACCGGCTTGATGCCCAGCGACACGACGTTGTCGAGTTCGCCGACGTCGAGGACGACGACACGCTTCGGCTGGGACTCGATGACCGTCTTGCCCATGGCGTGGCTGATGGTGCGGGGCCACTGGCCGGGCTTGGCCTCGGTGCCCATGGCCGCGGTCTTCTTCGCCGCGTCCGCGAAGTCGTCGCCGCCCTGGGCGACCGCCTTCTTGCCGCCGGCTCCGGCGGAGGACCCGGCCGGGGTCTCCTCGCCGTCCCCGGCGGATCCGCCGCAGGCCGTCAGGGACAGCGCGGCGGCGAGGGCGAGGGCTGCTGCGGCGGTGCCGCGGCGGCTGGCAGACATGGGAGGGCTCCCGTCATCCGGCGAACTTAGGTGAGCCTTACTTTATGGGAACCCTGTGAGCCGGCTGATTCCGGAGAGTGTGGTTCCGATCACGCCCGCTCGGCCGTGTCGGCGTCGCTCTCCTGCGCGGGTACGGCCGCGATGCCGGCCCCGTCCGCGCCCGCCGCCCACGGAGGGCCGGGGACGACCAGCGGACCGCCCGTCACCGGATCCGGTACGACGACCGACGCCAGCCCGAAGACCTCCCGCACCAGGCCGGCGGTGACGACGTCCGCCGGCGGCCCCTGGGCGACGATGCGGCCCGCCCGCATGGCGATCAGATGGTCGGCATAGCGCGCCGCCTGGTTCAGGTCGTGCAGCACCGCCACCACCGTCCGGCCGCGCTCGCGGTTGAGCTGCCGCACCAGGTCCAGGACCTCCACCTGGTGGGCGATGTCGAGGTAGGTCGTCGGCTCGTCCAGCAGGAGCAGATCGGTGTCCTGGGCCAGTGCCATGGCGATCCACACGCGCTGCCGCTGGCCGCCGGAGAGCTCGTCCACCGGCCGTTCGGCGAGGTCGGCCGTCCCGGTGCGCTCCATCGCCGCGGCGACGGCCTCCTCGTCCGCCTCCGACCACTGCCGCCACCACTGCTGGTGCGGCTGCCGTCCCCGCGAGACCAGGTCCGCGACCGTGATCCCCTCGGGCGCCACCGGCGTCTGCGGCAGCAGCCCGATCACCTGGGCGATCCTCCGGGTGGGCACGCGCGCCAGCTCGGTGCCGTCCAGCAGCACGGCACCGCGCCGCGGCTTCAGCAGCCGGCCCAGGGCGCGCAGCAGGGTGGACTTGCCGCAGGCGTTCGGGCCGACGATGACGGTGACCCTGCCGTCCGGGATGCGCAGGTCCAGGTCCTCGACGACCGTACGGTTCTCGTACGCGAGGGTGAGTTCCCGGGCGGTGAGGCGGTCGGCGGTCACGCGGTTCCTCCGGAACGGCTGCTTCGGGTGCGGACGATCAGCCACATCAGGTACGGGGCGCCCACCAGGGCGGTGAACACGCCGACCGGCAGCTCCGTCGGGGACAGGAGCCTGCGGGCCAGCAGGTCGGCCACCACCACGATCAGCGCGCCGGTCAGTGCGGAGCACAGCAGCGGGGTGTGCGGGGTGCGGGTGAGCCGGCGGGCGATCTGGGGGGCGAGCAGGGCCACGAAGTCGACGGGACCCGCGGCGCCGGTCGCGACGGAGGCGAGGACGACACCGAGGGCGCTCAGACCGAGCCGGGTGCGGTCGAGCCGGACGCCGAGGGCGGTGGCCGTGTCGTCGTCGAAGGCCGCGCCGCGCTGGGCCCGCGCGGCCCACAGCAGGAACGGGGCCAGCAGCAGGAGCGCGGTCGCGAGCGGCGCGGCATGGTCGTACCCGCGCCCGTTGAGGGATCCGGTGAGCCAGACCTTGGCCTGCTGGGCGACCAGGTAGTCGCCCCGGGTCACGAACAGCCGGGTCAGCGAGGCGAGGGCCACCGAGATGCCGATGCCGACCAGCACGAACCGGGAGGGGGCCAGGCCGCCCCGCCACGCGAACAGGTAGACGAGCAGGGCCGTCGCCAGACCGCCGCCGACGGACACGTAGGTCAGCGCGGTGTACGACGTGAGTCCGAACGTCATCGCGGCGACCGTGGCCGCACCCGCGCCGTGCGTCACGCCGATGACGTCGGGGCTGGCGAGGGGGTTGCGCGCCATCGTCTGGATCAGCGCGCCGGAGACCCCGAAGGCCGCGCCCACGAGCAGACCGGTCACCAGGCGCGGCAGCCGCAGGGTGCCGACCACCAGCTCGTCCGGACTGGGCAGCCCCAGCAGCACGCGGACGACCTCGCGGGGCGCGACGAACGACTCGCCGACACACAGGGAGGCGACGACCGCTGCGGCCAGCAGCGCGGCCAGCGCGGCGGCCACCAGGGCACTGCGGCGGTGCACCAGGAAACTGCCCCGCCCGGCCCGCAGGACGGAGTACCCGGCAGGCCGGGCCTTCCCGGAACGGGCCGTGCCGGAACGAGTCGTGCCGGGACCGGTGGTGTCGGGACCGGTGGTGTCGGAACCCGTGGCGCCGGGACGTGTGGCGCCGGGACGTGTGGTGCCGGGACCGGTGGTGTCGGGACTCGTGGTGTCGGGACCGGTGGTGTCGGAACCCGTGGTGCCGGGACGTGTGGTGCCGGGACCGGTGGTGTCGGGACTCGTGGTGTCGGGACCGGTGGTGTCGGGACCGGTGATGTCGGAACCCGTGGCGCCGGGACATGTGGTGCCGGGACCGGTGGTGCCGGGACTCGTGGTGTCGGCACCGGTCGTGCCGGACCCGGCCGGTGACGGTGGCACAGGGGCCGTGGGGCCGGAGGACGCGCTGCCGCTGAGCCCCGTCATGCCGCGGCCACCGCCTTCTTCCTCCGCACGAGCACGATCAGGAACGGCACCCCGGCCAGGGCGGTCATGACAGCCACCGGCACCTCGGAGGGCCGTACGACGACCCGGCCCAGGACATCCGCCAGCAGCAGCATCACCGGACCGAGCAGGGCGGCCATCGGCAGCAGCCAGCGGTGCGCGGGGCCGACCAGCGCCCGGGCCATGTGCGGGACGGCGAGGCCCGTGAAGGCGATGGGGCCCGCGGCGGCGACCGCGGCGCCCGTCAGGACGGTCGCGCCCAGCGCGCCGGTCGCCCGCAGCAGGGCGACGTTGCGGCCCAGGCCGCGGGCGATGTCGTCGCCGAGCGCGAGCGCGTCCAGCCCGCGTGCCATGGCCAGCACCAGCAGCAGCCCGGCCAGCAGGAAGGGCCAGATCTGCCCCACGATCGTCAGGTCCCGCCCGGCGATGGAACCGACGTCCCAGAACCGGAACTCGTCCAGGGCCTGGGCGTCGGTCGTGAGCACGGCCGAGACCACGGAGGCGAGGAACGCGTTCATGGCCGCCCCGGCCAGCGCCAGCTTGATCGGCGACGCGCCGCCGCGCCCGCTGCCGGCGACGGCGTAGATGCAGACGGCCGCGAGACCGGCACCCGCGAACGCGTACCAGACGTACCCGGTCAGGCTGTGCACCCCGAGGAACGCGATGGCGCAGACGACGCCCAGCGAGGCGCCCTGGCTGATGCCGAGGATGCCCGGCTCGGCGATCGGATTGCGCGTGATGCCCTGCAGCACCGTGCCGGCCACGGCCAGCGCGGCCCCGACCATGACACCGACGACCGTCCGGGGCAGCCGCAGCGACCGCACGACCCGCGCGTCGTCGCTCGTACCCCCGTGGAGCAGGGTGTCCCAGACCACGGACGGGGCGATGGCACGACTGCCGACCGCCAGACTCAGCAGCATCGCCAGCACCAACAGGAGAAGGGCGGCACCCAACCAGCCGGCCCGTCGACTCGCGACTGCGGACATCCACCGTCCCCACGTTGATCAGCTAAGGCTTGCCTAAGCCTACGCTGCGCGAAAAACGGGGCCGGGCCCCGATACGGCGGCCGGGACACGACGAAGGCCCCGGCCGCTGAGCGGTCGGGGCCTTCGTGTCGGCTGGTGAGCCGTGGCGGAGGATACGAGATTCGAACTCGTGAGGGGTTGCCCCCAACACGCTTTCCAAGCGTGCGCCCTAGGCCTCTAGGCGAATCCTCCGCCGGAAACATTACATGACCGAGAGGTGTGCTCGCGAACTCGTTCCCTTCGGCCGCGATCGGGTACCCTTGGCGCAGCCCCTCACGCGGCGCTATCTGACTGAACTCCCCCAGGGCCGGAAGGCAGCAAGGGTAGGTCGGCTCTGGCGGGTGCGTGGGGGGCGCTTTGCGTTCCGGGGGCCGGGGC
>NZ_MUMF01000423.1 GCF_002155905.1 Streptomyces tricolor
CGGCGCCGGCGGCCGGTCGGGGCACTGGTCGGATGCGGTTGCGGCGGGGTGTGGTCGTCGGCCTGGTCGAGCGGTACGGCGTCGTGCCGGCCGTCGTCACCCGGGACGCCCTCGACCGAGAGCGGCATCTGCGCGGGCACCTGCACCTGACCGGGCAACGGCAGGGCACCGGGCAGCGGTCCGCCGCCCTGGGGCCGGCCGTCGGCACCGGCAGCCGCGCCGGGAGCGGCGGGACCCGCGCCGGGCACGGCCGGGGCGCCCGGCGCCACCGGAACACCGGCGCCCGGCGCCACCGGCGCACTCGCACCCGGCGCCACCGGCACGGCCGCACCCACGGCGGGGGCGGTGCCGTTCGCGGCGTCCGGGGCCTGCGGGGACCGGTCGGCCTCGGCCGGCGGCAGGGCGAAGACCGTCCGCGTGCCGCTCGCCTCCTGCGCCGCGGCCCGCTCGGCCGCCGCGGCCAGCGCCCGACGGCGCCGCCCGCCCGGCTGCGCGCCCTCGGTTGCCGCCTCGCCGCCCTGCGCCGGAACCACCGGCCCACCCTCGGCCGGTACGGCCTGCGCGCCCGGAGCCACGGGCGCGCCCGGCAGGGCCTGCGCGCCCGGCATCGGCTGGTGGCCGCCGGCCGCCGGAAGGGCCGGCGGCAGGGCGGCCTGCGGGGCGTCGGAGCCGCGGCGGGCACGCCGGCCCGTGGGCACGGGCACGCCCTGCGGCGGCACGGTGCCACCGAGCCCCGTGCCCGAGGCGGCGGCCCCCGCCCCCTGCTCGGCCGCGGTCACCACGGCCCCCTCGGCCACACCCTGGGCCTCGCCAGCACCGGCGCTGTCGGCGTTGCCGGTCTCGGCGGGCCGTCCACGGCGTCGCCCGGTCCCGCCGGACGCGGTCTCCGCGCCCTCGGCGGGTACCGCGGCGGCCTCCTCGGCGGGCGCGGCGGCCCGCCGCCGGCGCCGTCCGGTCGGCGCGGGCGCCTCCGCCTCGCCGGCGTCACCCGGGCCGGCCACGTCACTCTCCAGGAAGGCGTCCGTGGAGGCCCGCCGGCCCCGCCGCCGGCCGCCGCCGACCGTCTGCTCGGCCGCGCCGGAGTCCTCCGCGGCGCTCTCGCCGCCGTCCGGAACCGGTGCCGCGACCGGGGCCTCGGTGTCCGCCGCGGCGACCGCGCCCGCCCCGCCGCCGAGCGGCACCTCCAGGACGTAGGCGCTGCCGCTCATGCCCGGCACCTCGTGCGTCTGCAGCACACCGCCGTGGGCGCGCACGATCCCGCGCACGATCGGCTCGTGCACCGGGTCCCCGCCGGCGTACGGCCCGCGCACCTCGATGCGCGCGACCTCGCCGCGCTGCGCGGCGGCCACGACGACGGTGCTGTCCAGGTAACCGCCCGCCGAGACGGGCGTGTTGCCGGTCGCGTCGACCCCGGCGACGTCCGCCACCAGGTGCGCGAGCGCGGTGGCGAGCCGCTGCGGGTCGACCTCGGCCTCGATGGGCGGCGCGTGGACGGCGAACTGCACGCGTCCCGGCCCGATCAGCTCGACGGCCCCGTCCACCCCGGCGGCGACGACGGCGTCCAGCATCACCTTCGTACGGGTGATGTCCTCGCTGCCCGCGTCCAGCCGCTGGTACCCGAGCACGTTGTCGATGAGGGTGGTGATCCGCGAGTAGCCGGCGGACAGGTGGTGCAGCACCTGATTGGCCTCGGGCCACAGCTGGCCGGCGTCGTCGGCGGCGAGTGCGGACAGCTCGCGCCGCAGCTCGTCCAGCGGCCCGCGCAGCGACTGTCCGAGCAGCGTGAGGAGCTGCTCGTGCCGCCCGGCGAGGGCCTCGTACCGGTCCTTCTCCCGCTCGGCGAGCGCGGCGTACCGCTCCTCGCCGGCCGCCAGCTCCTCCGCGTGCTTCTCGCGCAGCTCCTCGACCTCGGTGACATGCTGCTGGCGCAGCGCGGTCAGGTCGGAGGCGTGCTCCTCGGAGAGCCGTTCCAGCTCCTCGGCGTGCGCCTTCTCCAGCGCGGCCTTCTCCTCCACCAGGGCGTCGAACGGCCGCCGGTCGGTGAAGGTCATCACGGCGCCGACGAGCTGGTCCCCGTCCCGCACCGGCGCGGTGGTCAGATCGACCGGCACCTTCTTGTCGCCCTTGGACCACAGCACCTGCCCGCGCACCCGGTGCTTGCGCCCCGAGCGCAGGGTGTCGGCGAGCGGCGACTCCTCGTACGGGAAGGGCGAGCCGTCGGCGCGGGAGTGCAGCACCAGCGTGTGCAGCTCCTTGCCGCCCAGCTCACCGGCCCGGTACCCCAGTATCTGGGCGGCGGCCGGATTGACGAGCACGATCCGCCCGTCGGTGTCGGTGCCCACGACACCTTCCGCGGCCGCCCGCAGGATCATCTCGGTCTGCCGCTGCGAGCGGGCCAGCTCCGCCTCGGTGTCGACGGTCCCGGACAGGTCCCGGACCACGATCATGAGCAGCTCGTCGCCGGTGTAGCCGTAACCGTCGTACGCCTGCTGCCCGTTCTCCAGGTTCGCGCTGGTGACCTCGACGGGGAACTCGCTCCCGTCGGTCCGCCGGGCGACCATCCGGGTCGGCTTGGTCCGCCCCGTGGGATCCATGTGGTCGGGCCGTCGCATCGAGCCGGGGATGAGCCGGGAGTCGAACTGCGGCAGCAGATCGAGCAGCCCGCGCCCCACCAGAGCCGTGCCGGGCGCCTCGAAGGCCTCCAGCGCGATGGTGTTGGCGTTGACGACGGTTCCGTTGGCGTTGACCAGGACCAACGCGTCCGGCAGCGCGTCGAGTATGGCTGCGAGGCGAGCAGCGCCTCGGGATGGCCTGCTGCTCACGAGTCGCCTTCCTCCCTGTTACCGCACCTTGCCGACCGCTCGGGCCATCTTGCCAACCGGCCCGCGACGTGTCACGCGAGGGAGTCTAAGGGCACGGGTTGCGCTCGCGACGCCGGATGAGGGGGAGGTCCCACGACGAAGTGACGGCGAACGCATGACCGCATGCGCCGACTCCCCGAGACCTCCCCCGGACCTTTACGGAACCAATGCGTCCGCCACGTGCCCGAGCGGCCCGCTAGAAGCTGCCGGCCGAGGCGCCCATCTTCGGCAGCAGGGGCACCATCCGGTCCCACCGCCCGATCTCGCACCCGTTGCCGCGGTCGTACGAGGCGTCGACCGGGCGTCCGGCCCAGGTCCCGGTGACCCGGGCGGTGGCCGGGCCGCCGTAGAGCATGGTGCAGGTGGTGCCGGGAGCCGTCGGCGCGAAGGGATCCCGGCCCCACCGCGTGTTCGCCTCCAGCGCCCGGCAGGCCCCGGCGGCATCGGGATGCCGGCCGCCGCTGGGGTGGCAGGACACCTCGTACGTCCCGTCCCGCCCCGCCCCGGCGTGCCGGACCACGACGGTGAGGTGATCACCCCGGTCCTCGGGCCGCACGGGCGGCGGCAGGGCACCGGCCGCGGCGGCGGGTACGGCGGTCAGCGGGACGAGGGGCGCGACGGCGCAGAGGGACGCGAGCAGAAGGCGCCGCCCGGCGCCCGGAAGCACAGAGACCATGCCCGGTCCAACGCCGCTCCCCGCGAGACGTTGCGCCCCGGCCTCTCTCTCACCCCTCCAGCCCCTCCCGCCCCGCCGGGCGAAGCCCTTTGCCCTGCGGCCCGACTGCCTAGTACCGTGGGGGGCGATTGGTGACGCAGCACTCAACTGTGTCATCATCTGCACGCACCATTCGCGCGCTCGCGTGAGCGGTTGTGCTGGAGGCGTCGCCTAGTCCGGTCTATGGCGCCGCACTGCTAATGCGGTTTGGGCCTTAAAGCCCATCGAGGGTTCAAATCCCTCCGCCTCCGCCCAATCCCGAAGCCCCGGTCCCCAGGACCGGGGCTTCGGCGTTCCCCGGCTCCCGTCGCCTTCCCGGCGCCTTCCCCCCGTCCCTCGACGTTTTCGCAGGTCACAAGGGGTGTGCGGATCGGATTTCACATGACGGCGGCAGTCATGTAATGTTCTTCCTGTCGCCGCGAGCGGGCCGAAAGGGCCGGGAGCGGGGGCAAAACAAAAGAACAAGCACTCGTAGCTTAACGGATAGAGCATCTGACTACGGATCAGAAGGTTGCAGGTTCGAATCCTGCCGAGTGCACACAGGTGAGAGGCCCCGGAGAAATCCGGGGCCTCTTGGGTTTCAGGGGCGTACAGCAGCGAAGTACAGCAACCGTGTCAGCCGGCGCCGCCCATTGCATCGGACAGCTTGCCGAGCGCGTCCCGCACCTCTTCCTCGCTGGCTTCGGCGTAGACCTCCATCGTCATGGCGATCTGGGAGTGCCGCAGGATCCGCTGGGCGACCTTCGGGTGCACCTTCAGCGCGACGAGGAGCGAGCTGCACGTGTGGCGGGTGTTCCGGAGCGGGATGACGCGGACGCCGGCGCGGCGAGCCCGCAGCGCGAACATCCGGGTGAGGTTCCCCGGCTCGATCGGGGTGCCGTACTTCGTGGTGAAGACCAGATCGTGCGTGCCCTGCCACAGCTCCCCGGCCGCCTTCCGGTCCCCGATCTGCTGAGCCCGCCGCATACGGAGGGCCTTGAGGCACAGCGCCGGGAGGGGAAGGAAGTCGTCCGACTCCTCGGTCTTGGTTTCCCGGTGGAGGATCTGCCGCCCGGCCCGCTGGATCTGGTGATCCACGTAGATCTCACCCGCGTCGAAGTCCACCGACTTCCAGGTGAGCCCCAGGACCTCACCCCGGCGCAGGCCGAGACAGAGCACGAGCATCCAGGCGGCGAAGAGGTGATCGTCCCGCGCGGCACAGTCGGCGAGGAACCGGCCCGCCTCGGCGACCGACCAGGGCTTGATCCGGCGGCGGCGCGGTTTGGGGACCTTCACCAGCGAGGCGACGTTCTTGCCGATCTCCTCTTCGGCCACGGCATGGGTCAGGGCAGCACGGAGTGCGTCACGTGCGGCCTGGATGACGCGCCGGGACGGGAACGCCTCGCAGCACTCCCCGACGGCGCAACACCGCTGCCGTGCCTTGGCCCGCTTGGCGTCCTTGCCCTGGGCGCAGCACTGGCAGATGCCGGCCAGCTTGGTCAGCCACTCCCGGACGTCCCGGACGGTCAGCTTGTCGAGCCGCTTCCCGCCAAGGTGCGGGTTGATGTAGAGCCGTACGGAACCCTCGTACGACACGTACGACAGCGGGGCCAGGTTGGGCTTCACGATCGACTCAAGCCAGTAGGCGAGGAACGCTTGCACCGTGCGGTGCCGGGTCTGCACCGGGCCCTTGCTGGCTTCGCTGTGGAGCTTGATCCACTTCTCGTGGGTCTCCTCGCGTGTCTTGCCGTACACGTACTTCCGCTTGCGGTCACCCTCCGGGGTCGTGACCCAGACGTAGGCCGCGAAGCCGTTCTTGTACGGGTAGATGGAGCCCTCGCCGTTCGCGCGCTTTCCGCTCATGCCGCCCACTCCTCGGTCTCGGAGGCGCAGCGGGCCACGTACTCGTCCACCCAGGCCGGGAGGATCCGGCGGTTGCGGCCGATCTTCACGGACCGGATCTCACCGCTGAGGATGAGTGCCTTGGTCTTGGAGAGACCGAAGCCGAGCATCTCGGCGACTTCGGCCGTGGTGTGCCACTTACGGGTGATGGTCACCGTGGTCATGCGGTGGGCTCTCCTTCCGTTCCGGGGGCGGGTTCGAGGGATGCGGCAAGCCAGGCTTCGGTGTCGGACAGGCCGGTGCCGGCGAAGACCCAGTGGGCGAGGACGTACGTCGTGTCTGCCGGGCGTTCGGCGGTTGTTGTCTGGGCGCGGCGCCATTCGGCGCGGCCGTCGATGACCGGGCCGTCGACGCGTGCCTTGGTCGCTGCCGCCTGGATGGCGTCGGTGAGGAGTTCGGCGGTGGCCCAGGGCGGGGGCGGGGTGTCGGCGCCGCCGGGGCCGTCGAGGCGGATGACCGCGTGGAAGTGGACGGCTCCACGCTTCTGGTACTCGGCGACCTTGGCGAAGGAGACGCGGGCGTGGTCGCGGAACCGGCGTTGTGACAGGCCCGCGCGCTTGGCGACCTCCCGGCGGAGGTGGATGGAGAAGCGGCGCCAGAGCTGTCCGGCGTGGGCGTTCCAGAGCACGGCCGCCTCGTAGTCGTAGGTGCCCGGGTCGAGTGGGATGCCGAGTGTGGTGTCGTCCTGGTCGTGGTGGGTGCCGCAGCGGCAGGAGCGGCCGTCGCTGCGGCGGTTGTGGACCGGGCCGAAGCCGGGGGCGGTGAAGGTGGCGAAGACGCGGGGGTGCGCGGCGACGTGTTCCGGGGTGCCTTTGCCGCCGCGCAGTCCGGCGGTGATCAGGTGGAAAGTGTCGCGGCGGTAGACCTCGGCGCAGGCCGGGCAGCGGGTGGTGCGGCGGTTGTTGCAGCGGACGAGGAGTTGGCCGGCCGGGAGGGTGGTCGAGTCGAGGTGGTGGAGGACGCGGCCGATCTCGCCGGTGGTGGTGTCGATGTCGTACTCGGTGCGGTGGCCGTCGAGGCGGATCGGGTGGGTGCAGCCGCCGAGCCCGGAGAGCTGCCGCAGGATGCCCGGCAGGTTGCCGTTTTCGGCCAGCCTCGCGAGTTCCGGGAGCGGGGGCGGGGTGGTGCGGGTGAAGATGGCGGTCTCCTTCTGACTGGATCGGTCAGGGGTGATGGGCCCGGGGCGGCCGGATGCTTGGCCGTGTCGCGGCCGTCCCGGGTGCGGTCGGACGGGTCAGCGCCGGTGCTGCTCGCGAAGCAGGGAGCGCAGGACGACGGTGGCGACTGCCACGGAGATGGCCGTGACGGCGACGGCGGCCAGGAGCGCGGTGAGGACGACTCCGCCGACGAGCAGGGCCACGACCGTCTTCTGATCCACGGGAAGGGACGCGTGGCCGCGTCGGGCGGGCGCCGGATCGGTGGGCGCTTGGGTGTGGGCGGACGGCGGGGTCGGGTTCTCCGGGTACTTGGGCAGGAACACGGCTTGGCCTTCCTTATCTACTCGTCTAGTCATGTGAGCCGTTTACGACGCCGACGCCGGACCGCGTACCGGACTCGATGGCGGGGGCGAGAAACGTGTGCGAGAGCCAGAAACCGAACAGCGCGATGAGGACGACGATCCAGGGGCGGACGCCGAGGAACTTGATCGCTCCCCAGACGAAGAACCCGAGGATGAGGACGAGTGGCAGGCTGACGGTCACGGTGGTCCGGGTCCTTTCAGCGGACGGGGCAGCGGTGGGTGCGGGCGGCCAGCTCGGCGGCGGCGCGGCTGTCGTAGTCGGCGGAGAAGCCGCAGCGCGGGGCGGTGCAGGCGGCGGTGTGCTTCTCACGGCCCCGGTTGTCGTAGGAGGTGCCGACCTGGACGGGGCCGATGCGGGTGACGTTGCGGAAGCTGCGGTTGGCGGACACGTGGTCTCCTCTCAGAGGTGGGCGGCGATGGCTTCGGCCATCGGTTCGGGGACGCCGAGGCGGGCGCGGAGGGTCGGGGTGTCGATGGGGGCGCCGGTACGGGCGTGGTGCTCGGCGGCGACCTTGCGGGCGTGGTCGACCAGGGCGGACGGGACCGGGACGGGTGTCGGGCGCGGCGGTGTCTCGATGGAGGGTTCTTCGGGGACGGTTTCGGGCTCGGCCACCTGGTCCTCGATGACTTCCGCGTCGGGGTCTGGCTCGGGTGCGGAGTGGGCGAGGAGCGTCCCGCCGAGGAAGGCGATGGCGGGCCAACCCGCGACGAGGATGCGCAGCCAGGCCGGGACGTTACCGAGGTCGAGGAGGCCGGCGGTGGCGACGTTGGCGCCGAGGGA
>NZ_MUMF01000424.1 GCF_002155905.1 Streptomyces tricolor
TCCGTATGCCCCGCGTCCCCGTCCCCCCGATGCGCATGGTGCGGGTTCTTCGCGTGGGTGCGGAGGCGGGCCGTCACGTCCTCCGGGGGGAGGAAGCGGGACCAGCGTTCGGGGAACTCGGAGGGCATGTCGGGGTCGTCGGGGTCGGCCTCGCGGGCCGCCGCGGCGCGGGCGACGTACTCGGCGACCTGCGCGTGCCGCATCCGCTCGTTGGCCTCACGCGCGGCGGCGGTGGCCGCGGCGGGCCAGACCCGGTCGATGGCCGCGTTCACGGCCGCGCCGACGAGCACCGCGAAGGCGGACACACCGATCCACAGCAGAACGGCGACGGCGGCGGCGAGGGAGCCGTAGATGGTGGCGCCCTCGATGGTGTTCGTGAGGTAGATGCGCAGCAGGAAGCTGCCCAGCACCCACATGGCGAGGGCGACCAGGGCGCCGGGCACGTCCTCGATCCACGGGGAGCGGACCGGCACCGACACGTGGTACAGGGTCGTCAGGAAGACGATGGACAGGACGATCACGACGGGCCAGTACAGAACCTGGACGACCGTCTCCGACCAGGGGAGGATCCGGACCACCGCGTCCGGCCCGGCCACCATCAGCGGCAGCGCCACCGAGCCGATCAGCAGCGCCACGATGAACAGCAGGAACGCCATGATCCGGGTCTTGACGATGCCCCGGACGCCGTCCAGGCCGTACATGACGGTGATGGTGTCGATGAAGACGTTCACCGCGCGCGAGCCCGACCACAGGGCGAACAGGAAACCGATGGAGATGACGTCGGGCCGGCCGCCCTTCATCACGTCGTCCAGGATCGGCTCGGCGATCTCCTTGACGCCCTTGTCGGAGAGCACCGTGCGGGAGGCCTCCAGAAGGTTGGTCTCCAGGCTGTGGATGGTGTCGGCGCCGGTCCAGTCGTCGACGTAACCGAGCAGTCCGATCAGGCTCAGCAGCAGCGGCGGCACGGACAGCAGCGTGAAGAACGCCGCCTCGGCCGCCAGGCCCAGGATGCGGTACTCCATGCAGGAGTTGACGGTGTCCTTGAGCAACAGCCAGGCGGTCCTGCGCTTGGATACGTTCCGGTAGAGGGCTCTGGCCCGGTGGAGCCGGCCGGCCGGCTGCTCGGGGATGTCACTTGCTGGCTGCACGTCCTAACGGTATCCGCCGCGCCGGGCCGCCCTCACCTTACGGGGGCGATCAAGGGTTCGACTCCTCGGGTTCCCGGTCCTTTGCCACGCTGGAGGCCATCACCGCCGCCGTCCCGGGTAGGTTCGCACCATGGCAGGCACCTCCACCCACACCGTGACGAACCAGCCGCCCCCGCTCGTCGGCTACGACGTCTTCACCGCCGACCGGGCCCTCGCCGAGGCCGTCGACCGCTACACCGGCGCGGACGTCCTGGACGAGGTGCGCGCCGAGCTGTCGGCGCTCGGCCGGTCCGCCGGCTCGGCCCAGCTGCAGGAATGGGCGGTGCAGGCGAACGAGCACCCGCCCCGGCTGCGCAGCCACGACCGGTACGGCCACCGGATCGACGAGGTGGAGTTCCATCCGGCCTGGCACCGGCTGCTCGGCAAGGGTGTCTCGGGCGGACTGACCGGCGCGTGGACGCGGCCTTCCGGGCATGTGCGCCGGGCGGCCGGCTTCCTGGTCTGGACGCAGGTCGAGGCCGGCACCTGCTGCCCGCTGTCGATGACGCACGCGGCCGTGCCCGCGCTGCGCGCCGATCCGGAACTGGCCGCCGAGTGGGAGCCCCGGCTGGCGTCCACGGTCTACGACCAGCAGCTGCGGCCCGCGGGGCAGAAGCCGGGCGCGCTGTTCGGGATGGGCATGACCGAGAAGCAGGGCGGCAGCGACGTCCGCGCGAACACCACGGCGGCACGGCCCCTCGCGGAGGCCGGCGCGTACGTGCTGACCGGGCACAAGTGGTTCTGCTCGGCACCCATGTCGGACGCGTTCCTGGTGCTCGCGCAGGCCCCCGGCGGGCTCACCTGCTTCCTGGTCCCGCGGGTCCTGCCCGACGGCAGCCGCAACGCCTTCCTGATCCAGCGGCTGAAGGACAAGCTGGGCAACCGTTCGAACGCCTCCGCCGAGGTGGAGTTCGACGGCACGTGGGCGCGCCGGGTCGGCGAGGAGGGGCGCGGGGTGCGCACGATCATCGGGATGGTCGCCGCGACCCGGCTGGACTGCGCGCTCGGCTCGGCCGGCCTGATGCGGCAGGCGGTGGCGCAGGCCGTGCACCACTGCACGTACCGGGAGGCGTTCGGCGGGAAGCTGGTCGACAAGCCGCTGATGCGCAACGTCCTCGCCGACCTCGCGCTGGAGTCGGAGGCGGCGACCGCGCTCGCGCTGCGGCTCGCCGCGGCCTGCGACGACGGCGGCGAGCGGGAGCGTGCCTTCCTGCGGCTCGCGGTGCCGGCCGCCAAGTACTGGATCACCAAGCGGTGCGCGCCGGTGGCCGTGGAGGCCGCCGAGTGCCTGGGCGGCAACGGGTACGTCGAGGAGTCCGGCCTGCCCCGGCTGGTGCGGGAGTCGCCGCTGAACTCCATCTGGGAGGGCGCCGGCAACGTGCAGGCGCTGGACGTGCTCCGGGCCCTCCAGCGGGAGCCGGGCGCCCTGGACGCCTGCCTCACCGAGATCGGCCGGGCGCACGGCGCCGACCACCGGCTGGACCGCGCGGTGAAGGACCTGTTCACCGAACTCGCCGACCTGGACGGCATTGAGGGCCGGGCCCGGCGCCTGGTGGAGCGGCTCGCGCTGGTCCTCCAGGGATCCCTGCTGGTCCGGCACGCGCCCCCGGAGGTCGCCGACGCCTTCTGCGCCTCCCGCCTGGGCGGCGACCACGGCGCGTCCTTCGGCACGCTGCCGACGGGTCTGGACCTGGAGTCGGTGGTGGACCGGGCGAGGCCGGTGGACTGAAGCGCGGACCGGCCTGACGGGCCCGGGGCTGTTTCGCTGTGCGGCTCCGCCGCGTGGGCGCGTTCGGCCGGAACGGACCGTCAGCCGCCGACGTACCGCGACAGACCCCCTGCCGTCCACGGCCGAACTCCCGGCAGGGGTGATGCTGCGCCGACACGGCACCACCCCCACCGGGGTCAAGTCTCAGCCACCCCGGGACGGTCCACCAGGGTTGCAGGGGGTTGCAACTTATGGGGGCACGTGCGCGGAGTCTGTGCCTCCGCCATGCCCGGAACGGCAGTATGAGAGACACAGTCGGACCGGAATCCGCCGCCCGGACGGCTTGACAAGTGTGTTCGACGCCCTTTCCGGGAGGACCTCAGTGGTGAACCCGCCGATGAACGTGGCGCGCCTGGCCGCCGTGGACGCGGCACAGGCGGCGCGGGTGCTGTGCGAGCTGCGTGAGGCCACGCTCGCCGGACAACGTGCGCGGATCGCGCCGCGGCCGGTGATCGAGCAGTCCTGGGGGCGGATGCTGCGCAGCGGCGTCGACCCCGAGCGCGACTGCAGGTCCCGGCCGTTGTCCTCCGACGAGGTGCGGCGCCGGCGGGAGGAGTCGCCGCTGCGGCACGTCCTGCCGGTGCTGCGGGAGGGGCTGCTTTCGGTCGCGGACGTCGCCCCGCACATCATGGTCGTCGCGGACGCCGACGGGCGTGTGCTGTGGCGGGAGGGGTCGGCCGCGGTGCTGCGCAAGGCCGACGGGCTCGGTTTCGAACTGGGCGCGGACTGGCGGGAAGACGTCGTCGGCACCAACGGGGTGGGCACCCCGGCGGTGGTGCGGCGGCCGGTACAGGTGTTCGCCGGCGAGCACTTCGTGCGGTCGCAGACGTCCTGGACGTGTACGGGCGCGCCGATCTCGGATCCGCGGGACGGCCGGCTGCTCGGGGTGGTGGACGTCAGCGGCCCGCTGGAGACCATGCATCCGGCCACTCTGGCCTGGGTGGACTCGGTGGCCAAGCTGGCCGAGGCCCGGCTGCGGGAGATGCATGTGGCCTCGCTGGAGGGGCTGCGGGCGGTGGCGGCGCCGGTGCTGGCCCGGCTGGCCGGGCGGGCGCTGGTGGTGGACCGGAACGGCTGGGCGGCGGCCGTGACCGGAATGCCGTACGTACGGCGGGTGGCGCTGCCCAAGTCGCTGGCGCCGGGCCGACGGTGGCTGCCCTCGCTCGGTTCGTGCGCGGTGGAGCCGCTGAACGGGGGCTGGCTGCTGCGGGCGGAGGACGAGCCGCGGGCCGGTGCCGTCCGCCGGGTCGTGCTGGACCTCGCCCGGCCCGGCCGCTGCTCGGTGACGGTCACGGACGCGGCGGTCTCCTGGTCCCGGGAACTGAGTCCGCGGCATGCCGAGTTGCTGTTCCTGCTGGCCGAGCACCGCGCCGGGCGCGGGGCGGCGGAGCTGGCCGAGGATCTGTTCGGCGATCCGTCCCGGACCGTGACCGTGCGGGCCGAGATGTCCCGGATCCGGCGGTACCTCGGGGAACTCCTCCAGCATCGGCCGTATCGTTTCTGCGACGATGCGGAAGTGGAAGTTGTCCTTCCGGACGATCCTCGTGACCTGCTCATCCAGTCGACAGCACCGGCGGTGGCCCGGAAGCGGAATGCCACGCAGGACGGCCGCGGCGGGTAGCCCCCGACCGGGACGGCCCCGACCCCGGTCACGCTCCGTCCGCCCAACTGCGAGGACTTGGCCCTGTCCGGCCCGTTCCTGCCGTAGCATCCCGTACGGGCCGCCCCACCTGCTCCTCGGGTCAAGGTACGGATCATCAGGCGCAGTTGGCCCGCCGTCTGGAGGAGAGATGAAGCATCGCGGCAGACACCGCCGGCGCAGGCGGGGCGCGGCACTGCGCGCCGTCCTGACCGGGACCGCGCTGGCGCTCACCGCCGCCGCCACCCTGATCAGTGCCTCCCAGGCCGAGGTCGGCGAGGGCCCGGGCGCGCTCAAGCCGCTGACCTCCCCGGCGGACACCGACCGGCTCCGGCTCCAGGAACACCTGGTCCCCGCCCGGGCGCTGGACCGGCTCTCCGCCGCGATGGGCCGCCCGGTCGGTGTGGACGCCGTCCTGCGGAGCGCCGACCGCGACCTGCGGGAGGCCGCCGACTGCTCGCCCGGCGACCGCGCGTCACTGCCCGTCGCCCCGGCCGCCACCCGCGCCTACTGCTGGGACCCGGCCGACACCGCCACCGACGCCTGGCGGCCGGCCGCGGTGACCACTTCCGGGGACGCCGACGACGACGGCGTCTGGGGCACCCACCGGGTGGTCCTCGCCGGCTGGTCCCGCAGCACCGCCGACGGCCGCCCCGCCGAGCGGGGCCTCGCCCGGGTCGCCTTCGTCGACGCGGACGACCCCGCCCGCCTCGCCTACCGCTGGGTGCTGCTGGTGGTACCGGTCGACGGCGGCCGGGACTACCGGGGCCTGACCTCCGGCATCTCCGGCATGGTCTGGTACGAGAACAAGCTGCTGGTCACCACCGAGGCCGGCGGCGCCGACGCGCTCTACGTCTACGACCTCGACCGCATCCAGCGCACCACGGTCGACGGACCCGCGATCGGCCGGGTGCCCGGCGGCTGGTCCGCCGACGGCCACCGCTATGTGCTGCCCGCGATCGGCTCGTACCGCTTCATCTCCGGCCGCTGCGCCCCCGCCGGCCCGCCCTGCCCCGGGGCGCTCGCCCTGGACCGCGGCACGGCACCCGACAGCCTGGTCGCCGCGGAGTGGACCGCGCCCGACGGCGACCGGCGCGCCCGGCTGTGGCGGTACGCGCTCAGCACCGACCCGGCGCGCCCTGGGCTGCTCGCCACGGACGCCCGGGGGCGGGCGGACGCGGTGGAGGCGTACCGGACCCGGGCGACCGGGATCCGCGGCGTGCTGTCGTACCGGCAGGCCGGGGCCGACCGGCCGTCCTGGTATGTGGGACGGCTGCCCGATGCGCAGGACGGGCACGGCGGACTGTGGCGGCAGGACACCGAGGGGGCCCGGGCGGCCCGCTGCGGTGCCGACGCCTCGGACCGCTGCTGGGCGCGGGACGCGGGTTCCCTGTCCTACTGGCAGCAGACCGGCGAGGTGTGGTCACTGTCCGACCGGATGCTGTTCGCGCTGCCGCTGGCCGACCTCGACCGTTCCGTGGACTGACCCGGCGGGCCCCGGCGGGCCGGTGGCCGGCCCCGGTCCGCGGCGCCGGTCCGCCGAGGCCGGCCTCCGGAGCCGATCGACAGAGCGGGCCCCGGGATGGTTCCCTGGCCGGCATGAGCAGCGTTCCCGTCACCACCTGGTCCCTGGAGCAGACCTCTCCGGCCGATCTCCTGCCCGCCGCCGCCCCCGACGGCGACGTCCGGATCGTCCGCGCCGAGGTGCCCTCCCCCGAGTTCAGCCGTTTCCTGTACGCCTCGGTCGGCGGCGACATCCGCTGGACCGACCGGCTGGGCTGGACGTACGCGCGGTGGCGGGAGTATCTGGAGCGGCCCGGTGTGGAGACCTGGGTGGCCTACGACCACGGCACCCCGGCGGGCTATGTGGAGCTGGAGCCGCAGGACGAGGGCGCGGTCGAGATCGTCTACTTCGGGCTGCTCCCCGCCTTCCGCGGCCGGCGCATCGGCGGCCATCTGCTGTCCTACGGCACGGCCCGCGCCTGGGACCTGGCCGAGCGGTGGCCGGGGCGCACGCCGACCAAGCGGGTGTGGCTGCACACCTGCAGCAAGGACGGCGCGTTCGCGATGGACAACTACCAGCGGCGCGGCTTCAAGCTGTTCGACACGAAGGTGGAGCTGGAGCCCGAGGTGGCCACGCCGGGGCCGTGGCCCGGCGCATACCCCGCCTGACCTGCCGAGACAAGCCTTCCGGCAGCGCATGTGAGCGACGACACCCTTGTCCCACTCTTCGGGACAAGGGTGTCCGCATGATGGACGAAGCTGGACTCTGTCCAGATCGCCGTGACACGCTTCCGTCATGCCTGGAACTGGAATTGCCTTGGTGAGTCGGCGGCACGTCGACCTCGGCCGCATGTCCAGCGCCATCTGTCCGGCGAGCTGACGCCCCAGCACCGCCGCGAACCCCCGTTTCCCATTCTCCCTGCGCAAGGACGCGCACGCCTGCCCGCGTGCGCGCATACGCGCAGGTCAGAGCAGACTCCCGCCTGTCTGAAGGACGTAGAACCATGGCCGCCACCCCAGAGAACCCCGCCGCCTCCGCGCCCCGCCGCAAGGTGAGCCGTCACCGCGGTGAGGGCCAGTGGGCCGTTGGCCATTTCACGCCCCTCAACGGCAACGAGCAGTTCAAGAAGGACGACGACGGTCTCAATGTGCGGACACGCATTGAGACGATCTACTCCAAGCGCGGCTTCGACTCGATCGACC
>NZ_MUMF01000425.1 GCF_002155905.1 Streptomyces tricolor
GAGGGGGACTAGCGGCGCGTGGCGGGGTGTGGGGTGCCGGCCTTCGCCGGGGCTGCGGCGGGTGCGCTCCGGGGCGGCGTGCTGCGCGATGCCCGGATAGCCGGTGCGGGCTCGAGGGAGGACCAGGCCGCCGGGTGGTCGTTGAAGGCGGTGCACGGGTCGGTGGCCCAGTCCACGACGGGGCCGATGTCCTCATGGAGGAGGCTGATCACCTCGATGCCCTGCTGGTGCAGGACGTAGCCCCACTGCATGTCCTGCTCGTCCGCGGTCCCGTCGGTGACCGACATGCGCACCGGCGGGGAGCCGTCCGGGGTGATCAGGTGGTCGAGGGTACGGCTGGGCCACTGCTCGCCGCCGGTCAGCGCGGCTACGAGCGCGGGCGGGGCACCGTCGAGGAGATCGGTGCCCAGCTCGTCCCAGCCGACGGCGACGTCGTCGATGAGGTGCCGGGACATGGCCTCCACGTCGCGTCCGAACTTGTACTGGTAGGCGGCCAGGAGCAGCGGGAGATGGTGACTGGGTACGCCGTCGAGCTGTACGTGGATGCCGCTGTACCCCGTTCCGACGGTGGGGCGGGCAATGAAGGAACGTGTGGACAGGGAGTTCTCCAGATTGAGCAAGGGCGAGGGGACGTTCGGCGGCCATCAAGGTGGCGTGCGGCGCCTGGGACGGGACACGTCTACGCGCGGTCCGACCAGGAGGCGACCGGGGGGCCGGAGGCGTCGGTGCGGGCGCAGGTGTAGCCGATCAGCCGGGATGGTTCGGCCTTCGCGGGGACGGTGGCGGCGTCGTTGCACACGAACGTGTACGTGATGGAGGTGCGTGGCACGTCGTGGAGCCAGGCGCGGTCGTCCTTGCCGGGGTTGATCTGCAGGCCGGGGTGCGCGACGGCGTCGGTCTGGGTGTGCGTGTGGGAGAAGAGGATCAGCGCACCGCCGTCGGTGGTCTTGAGGGCGTAGGCGTCCGTATAGCGGTTGGCGGCGCCGGCGAAGACGGTGGTGCCCTGGTTCCCGTAGCGGGTGCCGGTTTTGTCGTGGACCTCGATCTGCCGCTTGCTCGCCCTGGTCGGGGCGAAGACCTTCGTCCCGGTGTTCGCGCCTCCGGTGGCGAAGTTGTCGAGCACGCCGGTGCGTAGGAGGTCGGCACCGGCTGCCAGCTGCTTGTTGCCGTCGGTGGCGACGGCCGTCGCGTACCCATCCAGGTCGAGGGCGACGTCGGGCAGCTTCTGCCTGTCGAGGTCGACGACGGATACCAACTCCCAGCGCCTGTGCTGGGGTTGTTCGGCAAAGACCGCCAGACGCGAGGGGGCCTTGCCCTTCTGGTCCGAAAGCGCGGCGGCGAACCAGCGGTCCTGCCCGGCGGCCAGGCGCGGGATGTACAGCTTGGCGTTCGCGGAGTCGTAGGACCACGGCTTGTACGGCTTGCGGTCTGCCGCGGGAAGCCCCTCGGTCTCTATGTAGTCAGAGATGGACATCGCGTACAGCGGGCCGTCCTCGACCGTGTCGAGCAGGGCGCGGTTCCGGTCGGCGTTGGCCTGATTGTTGATCTTGGAGTAGTGGGCGATCTGGGCGAGGGCCTCCTTCTTCGTCAGCGCCGGCTCGGCGGTCGGGGTGGGGGAGGCGCTGCGGGTGGCCGTGGCTGTGGTGTCGGCGTCCGGGCTGTCGGAGGTGGCGCAGGCGGACGCGGTCAGCGCGACGGATACAGCGGTGAGCAGGAGGGCGGTGCGGCGGGCGGAGGTGTGCAGGGGAATCAGGGAGCTCCGGGAAAATAGCGGGTTAGCGGGTACGGGATGCGGTGGCGGATGCCGCTCGCGGGGACGGCGCGGTCACGGCTGGTGTCGCCCGGATATCGGCGGCGGCACGCAGTTGCTTCGCGGCGCGGGCGAGGTGGGTGCGGCTCTCACCGAGCCGGTCCACGAGACCCTGGTGCGCGGAGGCGATCGCCCGGGTGCGGGCGGGACCAGGCGCTTGGCGCGTGTGGTCGGCGAGGAGGCCGAGGTGGTGGACGGCGGCTCCGAGGGCGGCGAGCGCGGCACCGGTGGGCTCGGCCGCTCGGGCGAGAGCGAGCGTGGTGCGGCGGTGGGTGGCCGTGACGCGGGTCGGGTAGCGGCCGGCGGCCCGGTGGCGGAAGGCGGTCTCGCCGGCGAGGTAGGTCAGCAGCCGGGCCAGGTGGCGGACTTCGTCGTCCAGGATCTCGCTCAGCCCGGGATCGGGTTGGATCTGGTCGGGGAGCGGGAGGTGCTCGGCCACGGTGTTGAGCCGGTCCGCCACGTCGTGCAGCAGCATCCGCTGGTCAGGATCGGACAGCGGCAACTCCAGGATGAGTGGGGGCGTCTACCTCCGTGCCGCGGACGGCCCGCCCGCCGGAAGCTGCGTGCCCAGCGCCGCTGTGGGCGGGCGGGTCGGTGAGCCCGCGGAGGCGGGGGCGGCGTGGCGGAAGTTGACGCCGATGCCCTGAGCGGTGAGCAGCCGCACGGCGCTCTGGATGAGCAGGGCGCGGTCGCTGGTGCTGTAGGAGGCGGGCAGGACGAACGCCGACTCGTGCGGGCGGTATTGGAAACGGCAGCCGTACAGCACCGTGCGGGCGTCTTTCGGTACCGACTTATACGGTGCGCCCACGACCCCGTCGGGGTACCAGATCAGCGTGAGGGTCTGGGCGACCTCCGGTGCGGGCAGCCGGTGCGGGGGCTCGGGCTGGGTGCGGGCGTTGAGACGGACCGCGTCCATGGCCTGCCGGTAGTGGGGCAGCACGCGGCGCGTGACCGCGGCGGCGGCTCGGACCGGATCGTCGGGGACGGCGATGCCGTTCGGCTCGTCCACCATGCGGAAGTGGTGCGGCTTGAAGCCCTCGGGCTCCAGCGGGGCGACCAGGTACTGGCGGGGGTGGCGGGGCCGTTCGATGACACACAGCTGTGCGTCGTCGGGCCCTTCGAGGAGCAGGATGGGGGCGTCGGGGAAGTCCTGGACGGCCGAATTGGCGGGACCGCAGTCCCACACGCGGTCGGCGATCAACCGGTGGTTTCTGGGAGGAGGGAAGCCTTCGTACTTGCGGTACCACTGTCCAGGCAGGTGCTGGGCGAGGGCGGTGGCGAAGACGGACAGGTCGGTGCGGGTTGCGGGCATGGGTTCCTAAGGCGGCGGGCGGCCTGGTGGTAGCGGGACAGGAGCCGTCGGGTGACCGTGTGTGCGGCGCGGACCGCCTCGGAGGGGACCGCGATCGCGTGCGGGGCGTTGTCGTCGCCGAAGTAGTCGTGGGTGATGCCGTGCAGGGACAGCGCGCCGACGAGGACCTGTTCGCGGTGCAGCGGGCGGTCGATCACGACCAGCTCCAGGCGGCTGGGGCCGGAGAGAATCGCGGCGCGGGGAACGCGGAATTGCATCCAGGCGCTGGCAAGGCACGCGTTGTCCCACAGGTCGTCGAAGAAGTCGAGCTGGCTGCCCGGATCGACGAAGTCGGTTACGTGGAACGTCCATTCGCCGGGCAGGCGGCGAGACAGGCCGTGGGCAAGGGATTCCAGATCGCTGCCGGAGGTGATGATCCGGGCGGCCTGGCGCCGTGAACGGCGGTACTCCCGTTCCTGGTTCTCGCGCCACAGTTCCTCAACGCGCTTCCCCGCCGCGGGAGATCCGGCGTCCGGGAGGATACGGGGCAAGTGGTATTCCACGCCGATGCCCTGCCGGGCGGCAGCGGCAAGGAACCGCTCGAGCCGGGCCGGAACGTCGTGGTCGTACCTGTCGTGGATCAGGATGTAGCCGAAGACGCCACGTGGGCGCCAGAAGCCGTGCTCGGCAAGGAGTGTGTGGGCTGCTGCGGGGGCGTCGTTGCTGGTGAGGGCGATGACGCCGATCTGGTCGTGATCGCCGAGGCTAATAGAGGGCATGTGCTTGTCTTGTCTGTAGTGCCGTCAGTGTCGAACAACGCCAGCCCGTGCGGATGGAGTTGATGTTGGACGATGAAGCTCTGGCCGACGCCCCGCCCTGGTCCGCGTCCGCGACGTGCGCACGGGCAGGGGGCGAGGACGTGGCCGGTGTGGTCGAGCAGTCCGAGGGGCTCGGAGGCGCCGCGCAGTTCGAGGGACAGCTGCTGCCACCCGATGCGGCGTCGACTGTTCAGCGGGTTCTGGCACGTGGACCTCGTGATGTTGGCAGCCCCGGGCTTGGGCCCGACGGGAGGGCAGCACTGGTGGTCTGGCGCGCGGGGGCCAGGGCACGCATGCGGTCGACGGCGGTGTGCAGGCCCTCACCGAGACTGCGCAAGGTGGCTGCGGCGTCCTCAAGGTCGTAGTGGAGGTCGAATCCGTCGTCCTGCTCGGCTTCCTTGGCTTTCTCCCCGGCTGCTTCGAAGAACTCGCCGAGCCGCTCCAGCAGGCCGCTGGTGGGGTCCAGGACCTGGTGCAGCAGGGCGGCGGCGTCCGCATGCGACTCGGTTGCGTTGAGCCGGTCGGTGAGAGCGAGGAGCGCGTTGCCGTAGACGTAGACGGAGGTGCGGTCCGCGTTGTCGGAGACGTCCAGGGTCTTGGGCGGGCGGAGCGTCGGCGTGGCTGCGGACAAGAGCGCGCTTGCGGTGGACGAGGAGGGAGCGGGCAGCAGCCCGAGCTGGATGAGCCGCTGGTCGATCGCCTCGATCAGGGGCGTGGCGTTGCCGCCGTGGCGGGCTTCGGGCCGCTCCGGGGCACGTGGGTCGGCGGAGGGGGCCGAGTCGTAGATCACTTCGAACAGCGCCTGCTCGTCGGGATGCTGGCGGGTCACGATCCACCCCTGCGGGTCCCCTGGAGGACGGTCGCAGGAGGGCTCCTGCGGCGGGCCGATGATCAGGTAACTGTCGTCGGGGAGTGATACGCGCACGATGTACGCGCTGAGGCCGAACTCGATGTCGCACTCCAGGCCGCGTTGCCGCAGTGGCGTGGTGATGTGCGCGTGGCGGCGCCACAGTTCCTGCCACCAGGCGGTGTCCACGTTGCGGTGGTCGGGGAGCGGCGCGAGCGCGGACGCGGCGGCGGACGTGCGGCGGGCGTCGGCGTGGGAGGCGGTCGGGGTGTTCTTGTCCTCAGCGACCACGGCTTCTCCCGCGCGAGGGTGTGCGACGCAGCGGCGGGGTCCGGCGAGTGGGACTGGGCTTTGGCTCCGCAAGAGGGGTGAAGTCGAATTCGTACTCGTCGTAGGCGTCGATCAGGCCGTGTTCCATCTGGGCTTCGCGCTCGGCGACCTGGGCCATGAGGTCGTCGTGCTCGGCTTGGCACTGCTGGTACTCGGCCCAGTCGGCGTCGCTGAAATGGGCGGGGCGGTTCAGGGGACTCCTTGCGGTGGGATGCCGACGTAGATGCCTCGGCACGGGCTACCGGTGGCGTGCGCTCGGCCTGGGCGGCGCAGGCGCCGGGCTCTGCTGTCGGGAAGGCGTGGGGAAGAAGCGGTGGAAGTCGAGGTGCGCGGTGAGTTCCTTGGCCGCGTCACGGAGGGATTCCGAGGTGCGCCGCAGATAGGCGCGGGCCGTGGCGTGGTCGATGACCATGCGGTTCTCCGGGTACGTCCGGTCGGTCGGGCCAAAGGGCCGGGACAGGGATAGGGCGGTCTCCGCAGTCTCGGTGAAGTGCGGTGCGGCGTGGCTCGACAGGGTGGCCGCTGTCGCGAGGTGGGCGAGTACGGCGCTGCCAGCGCGTTTCGTGCTGTGAGGGCTCCGGGCGAAGTCGGCAGCCAGCCGGAGGACGTCGCGGGAGAGGTCCTGCGCGTCGGCGGCGTGTTGGAGTAGTTCCGCGTAGGAGGGCTCGGCCGGCACATGTCCGTGCTCGTCCAGCAGTTCCCATTGCTGGGAGGCGTCGAGCAGCTTTTCCTTCAGGGCGTCGAGCGCGCCGATCAGGCGGAGGGTGTCGTCGCGAGGTATCAGTTCGCGCTGGACATCGGGTTTCATGAGCCTCTTGCGTTTCAGTGCATGCGGGCGTCGGTGTCGAAGAGCGCCAGCTCGTGCGGGTGGAGTTGATGTTGGACGATGAAAGATCGTCCGGCGACCCGCCAGAGCCCCCGCCCGCGGTTGAGGTGAGAGATGGCCTCGGTCTCCACCGAGGTAAGGCCCAACAGCGCTGCTGCGGCATGGAGTTGGTCAGTCTCCTGCCGGTAGATGATGCGGGTCGAGCAGTCGGCGAGCAGACCTTCGGCCAGGGCACGTCCGCGGGATCCGGCGTCGCCGGCGGTGAGCAGGTCGGACAGCCGGTGGATCACCATCAGGTTGGCGATGCCCAGGCCGCGGCTCAGCTTCCACTGGGACTGCATGCGCTGCAGCAGGCCGGGGTGGCGCATCAGGCGCCAGGCTTCGTCGTAGACGATCCAGCGCCTCCCGCCGTTCGGGTCGGACAGCGCGGACTCCATCCATGCCGAGGCACAGGTCATGGCGAGGACGAGCGCGGTGTCGTCACCGGAGCCGCCCAGGCGGGACAGGTCGATGGTCAGCATCGGCGAGTTGGGGTCGAACGTGACAGTGCTGGGGGCGTCGAACATCCCGGCGAGGTCGCCGTGGACCAGGCGGCGCATCGCGTGGGCCAGGTCGCGGGAGGCGTCGCCGAGGCGGCCGGACATCAGGCCGCCGGCCGTGTCGAGTTCGTCGGGGTTGTTGAGGGTGGCGGCGATGTCGCCGAGCAGCGGGGTGCGTCCGCTTTCGGCAGCGCGGGTGACCACGGCGTCCAGAGCGACGTCGAGCCCGGTGTGCTCCATCGGCAGCAGGTCCCGCCCGAGCACGGTGCGGGCCAGCGAGCCGAGCAGCAGCAGACGGCGCTTGCGGATCTCACCCGCCCAGTCCGTCTCGGAGACCGACGGCGGTCGCGGCGCCGCGTCCAGGGGATTGAGCTTGCCGGGCAGCCCGGGCCCGAGCGCGATGGAGGTGCCGCCCAGCGCCCGTGCCACCGGAGTCCATTCACCCTTGGGGTCACAGGGGACGTAGACCCGGTATCCGAAGGCGATCGATCGCAGCGCGAAGCTCTTGGCCAACGCGCTCTTGCCCTGACCGATCACGCCGGCCAACAGCACGTTGGGGTTGGTGAAGCCCTCGACCTTGCCGTACAGCGCGAACGGGTCGAAGACGAAGCTCGCTTCGGCGTGGACGTCGCGGCCGATGTAGATGCCCTCGGCGCCGAGGCCGCCTTCGGCGAGAAACGGGTACGCCCCAGAGGCGGTGGCGGTGGTCATGCGGTGGGCGGGCAGCTTGAGCTTGTTGTTGCGGGAGGACGCGGGGCCGGGCCGCCCGGCGGGCGGGAAGAGGGGCGGCGGCATCTCCTGTTCCTCTACGCCGGCGCTGCTGGTGTGTGCGGCGGCTTCGGCGCGGGCCTTCGCTGTTGCCTCGGCGAGCTGTCGGCGAGCGGCCCTGCGGGAGGCACGGTCGGTGCCGTGTGGGGTGAACAGGGGGCTGGCGCTGGCGCGGCGGGCTCGGCGCGCGGGCCGGTGGCTCATGGTGGGGCGGCTTTCACGTGACTGCGGTCCGGATGTGGCGTGGGGGTCAGACGACCGGTGAGGCAGTGAACAGAACCGGGCTGCGGTAGTCCTTGCCGTCGCCCGACCAGTCCAACTGGATGTAGCCGTCGGCGAGGTAACGGCCCGAGCCTGCCGGGTACTTGAGGGTTCCGGTCGAGTAGGAGCCGTTGCCGTGGCTGCTGCTGTGTTCGAGCGCGTACTCAAGTCCGGTGTAGGCAGCGGACTTCACGACCGGGTCCGTGCCGCTGACGCTCTTCTTGGTCTGGAGCTGGAACTTGGCCTTGTTGAAGGTGTACGTATTGCGGTTCTTGGCCGTGTACGGGCCGTCCCAGTACACGGTGGCGGTGGTGTAGATGTTGCCGCCGGAGCGCATGGCGCAGAGCGTCACGTCGAAGTCCCAGTTGTCGGAGTCGGGGCCGTTGTACGACGGGTCGTCGACGGAGTGGCTGCTGGTCTTGCACTGGTAGCTGGCGGCGGATGCCGGGGTGGCGGTGGCCAGGGCGGCGGTGCCGGCGAGTGCGGCGAGTATGACGGCAGCGCAGGTGGAGCGCTTCAGGGCGCGCATTGAGGGCCTTTCGGTGGTGGGGGTTACTGGCTGCAGGTGGTGGTGTGGCCGTGCAGTGGGGTGTTGAGGTCGCTCGGGGTGGTCTTGCGGCGGACGACGTGGCCTGCGGTCAGGTGGCGCTGGCAGATGGTCAGGACGGGAGGTCCCTCGGGCAGCCGCTCGGGGCGGCATTCCGTGTCCGTCGGGGGTTCGTCCGCGACGGGCAGGAGATGGAAGGCGTCGTGCACGCCGGCGGCGGCCTGGAACAGCCGGGTGCGCGCGGTGGCGAGGTGCCGTCCGGCGGCGGGGTGCGGGGGCTGGGTGGAATCGGCGAGCTGGTCGAGCAGCTG
>NZ_MUMF01000426.1 GCF_002155905.1 Streptomyces tricolor
GCGACCGCCGTCCGCAGGGCGGTCAGGCCGGGGTGGACCAGGCCCTTGCGCCAGACCAGGGAGACCGGGGCGAGCGGAACGGGGTCGACGAGGGGGCGGCGAACCGTGCCGGCGTGGGGCGGGAAGTCCACGACGGCGAGGACCGGGTTCCGGGTCTTCGCCATGACGCGGGTGAATTCCTCGTCGCCCACGGCCAGCGGGAGCGGCGGGGCGAGCCGGATGCCCCGGCCCTCGAAGAGCCGCCGGGCCAGGTCGGTCCATTCCGGGGTGCGCGGGTTGCCGGCCCCGGCGTACACCGCCTCCCCGGCCAGCGCGGCGAGCGGCACCTGCGCCGATGCGGCCAGCGGATGGTCCTCGGGCAGGACGACGGCCATCGGCTCGTACCGCACCGGCTGCTGCTCCAGGCCGGAGCGGAGCGCCGGGTCGAGGCCGGCGAACCGGCCGAAGGAAACGTCGAGGCGGCCGGCCAGCAGGTCGGCGGCGGCCCCGGTGAGACCGCTCTCGTAGCGGGCCATCAGCTCGCAGTCGGGGGCGAGTTCCCGGGCCCGGTGCAGGACGCGGCGGCCGGTGACCAGGCCGGGTGTGTTGAGGTCGACCAGCAGGGGGCGGGCCTGGCCGGCGGCGAACGCGGCGAGCAGGTCGTGCTGGGCGGCGAGGACGCGGCGCGCGTGGGGCAGCAGGCGCTCGCCGTCCGGGGTCAGGGTGACCTGCCGGGTGGTGCGGACGAACAGCTCGGCGCCCAGCTCCCGCTCCAGCCGCCGTACGTCCCGGCTGAGCGCCTGCTGGGCGATGTACAGGCGGGCCGCGGCCCGGGTGAAGTGCAGTTCCTCGGCGACGGCGACGAAGGCGCGCAGCAGGCGGGGGTCTATGTGGGCGGGGGCGGACATGCCCGCGAATTTACAACGCGGGTGCGTCAATCGGCCCGCGAAAGGTGTTGGACCCCTTGATCCACTCTCGGCGACGGTGGATCCATGACCTCGCTCATAGCCGCGGCGCGCGGATACCGCCGCCTGTTCGCCCTCCCCGGCGCCCGCGCCTTCACCGCCGGCAACCTCCTCGCCCGCCTCCCCGTCGGCATGTTCAGCGTGAGCGCGGTCGTGATGATCGCCGGTTCCCGGGGGTCGTACGCCCTCGCCGGCGCGGTCTCCGCGACCGGGCTGGCGGCGACCGCGGTGGCCGGGCCGTGGCTGGCGCGGCTGGTGGACCGGCACGGGCAGGCCCGCATCGCGCTGCCGGCCACCGTCGTCGCCGTCCTGAGCAGCCTCGCGTTGCTGCTGTGCGTCCGCTACGACGCCCCGGACTGGACCCTGTTCGCCGCCTACACCGGCATCGCGGCCACCCCCAACATCGGCGGCCTGTCCCGCGCCCGCTGGGCCCATCTGCTGCGCGACGAGCCCGGGGCGCTGCACACCGCGAACGCCTTCGAACAGGCCGCGGACGAGCTGTGCTTCATGCTGGGTCCGGTGCTGGCGTCCTTCCTGACCGGCACGTTCTTCCCGGAGGCGGGCACACTCGCGGCGGCGGTGCTGCTGCTCGCCGGCATGCTGCTGTTCACGGCCCAGCGGGCCACCGAGCCGCCGCCGCGGGCCCGCTCGACGGCGCCGTCGCCGCTGCGCAGCCGCGCCCTCCTGCCGCTGCTGGCGTGCTGCACGGCCACCGGCGTGGTGTTCGGCGCGATGGAGGTGGCCACGATCGCGTTCGCCGACGCGCGGGGGCAGCGCGCGGCGGCCGGTGCCGTGCTCGCGCTCCAGGCGGCGGGCTCGTGCGCGGCGGGGCTGGCGTACGGGGCGCTGAAGCCGACCGGTCCCCGGCTCACCCGGTGCCTGGCGGCCATGGCCGTCCTCATGGTCCTGCCCTGGGCGGCGGCCGGTACCGGTTCGCTCCTGGTGCTGGCCGGCGCGCTGCTGGTCGCGGGCATGGCGACCGCGCCCACCATGGTCACGGCGATGACCCTGGTGCAGCGGCGCACCCCGGCCGACCGGCTGAACGAGGGCATGAGCCTGATGGTGACCGGGCTGCTCACCGGGATCGCCTGCGGTTCGGCGGCGGGCGGCTGGGCGGCGGAGCACGTCTCGCGGGTGACCGCGTTCGCCGTACCGGCCGCGGCGGCCACGCTGGCGCTGCTCGTCCACGGGGTCGCGGAGGCGGCGCAAAGGTCAAGATCCGTACCGGAGTTGGTCGACGCGCGAAGCATTACGGACGGCGATCGAAAGTAAGCGGATCGTTATCTACGTGACCGATCCCACACGATCGGATTTCGTCTACGACCGGAAACGGTGACACCCGCCAGCCGGCGTACCCACACGCCCCGCCCACACCGCCCCCCTGACGCACCCGTAACGGCCGTGAACTGCGACAACCGTCCAGGGCCCCGTGCACCACCCGGTGCGCCGGCGGGCCGCTTCGGCGGTCGGCGGAGAAGCGGGACAAGTGACTAGTCGTCAAATCGACAATGCGTCATGAGAGTTGTCGTCCGACGCACCGGCAACTCGGCCAGCGTGACGCGTGTGACCCGGTAGGCTCATCCCAACATCCACTCTCGTGGCGCACTTCGCGATCGGTTCGCCCGATCGGGGCCGATCGCCCCGCGACCGAGAGGAGGTGTGCGCGTGGACAACCCGCCCGACGGCGGCGGGCGTGACAACCGGAAGACCGGCAGGAGGATCTTCGGTTGGCTGGCGCTCCAGGCACTGGGTGCCTGGCTGCGACACCAGCTGGAAAGTCTCTTCTGACGGCGGAAGGCCCCCTGCTGCAACAGGGGGCCCTCGGGGGTCTCGCTCCCACACGCCGGCCCTGTGCCCCCGCCAACGGACTGAGAACCGTGGGGGCCAGGGCCACTTTCACAACCGATCTACGTGGACCGCAGTCACCTACCTGGGCCCGACGTCGTCCAACCTCGCGCATTTCAGCGGGCGCATCCACCAGTTCAGCCGCCTAAAAGCAAAGCGAACCAGGTCAGTTGCTCCCGCCCTCGGACGATGTGACGTGGCCGTGGCCCAGGAATGGTACCCCTAAAGTGGTCCTCCCGAGGAGGATGAAGACGGGCATGGCACGGGGACTGGCCGATTTCAGCCCATCCGAGCTGCGCGCGCTCCGCATGAACCGGCACGCCCGCCCCGGCGCGGTCGCCATGACGGCGGAGGAACTGGCGCGGGCCGTCGGCACCACCAAAGCGCAGATCCTGGCCTACGAGA
The DNA here is from genome assembly GCF_002155905.1 of Streptomyces tricolor. Taxonomy (GTDB): domain Bacteria; phylum Actinomycetota; class Actinomycetes; order Streptomycetales; family Streptomycetaceae; genus Streptomyces; species Streptomyces tricolor. The sequence goes on from NZ_MUMF01000426.1 coordinate 3,195, forward strand.
ACGGGCACCGAGTGCCAGACCCGCCCCGGGTCCGCGCCCTCGCCCGGGCGCTCGGCACCCACCCCTCCGCCCTGATGAACCCGCAGCGCCGCGCCTCCTGGGCCATCGCCGACGTGCGGCGCGCCTGCGGGCTGCGGGCCCGGGACGTGGTGGACACGCTCGGGGTCTCGCCGAAGAACTACCGGCGGTTCGAGAACGAGGGCATCGTGCCCAGCCGGCGCCCGCGCTTCCTCGACGAGGTGGCGGCCCTGTTCGGCATACCGCGCGCCACCCTGGAACGCGCCGTCAACCGCACCCCGGCCGTCCGCCGGCGCCAGAAGCGGGCCGCGGAGCTGATCGAGGCCCTGGCCGAGCGGTACGTGCCCGCACCGGGGCCGTGGAAGGGTCCGGCGCCCGACGACCCGGTCCTGATCGAGCTGGCCGCCGCCTACGGCCGCCCCGTGCAGCGCACCCGGCGGGTCCTCACCCACGAACTGGGCGAGCTGCGGCAGACCCGGGTCCGGGCGGAACGGGAACGGGTGATCGCCGACTTCGACACCGACCGGGACCGGCAGGCCAACGCCCAGCGGGCCCTGGAGCGCTGGACGCAGATCTACGCCCGGGAGCTGAACCGCATCGTGCCGCGGATGGAGCAGTTCCACCGCAACGCCCAGCCGTCCACCTTCTGGCAGCTGCTGGTGGACCTGTTCAACGTGGAGGCACACGCGTCCCGGGCCGAGGGCGGCCTGTGGGCGGTGGCGAAGCTGCTCTCCGCGGACGCCGAGCTGCTGCCGCCCCACCTGGTGGAACGGCGGTACGTCGAGGACGTCGCCGTCTGCCGGCTGACCGCGGCCGGGCTCGCGCACCTCAACACCTTCGCCGGCCTGTACGCGGCGCTGTACCCGGGCGTGCGCCGGCCGCTGCGCTCCGGGCACCGCTCGGGCGGGTCCCGCGGCCGGCTGACCTCCGGGACGGAGACCTTCTCCGTGCCGCACCACGCCGAGCGGCTGGTCGTGCCGCAGCCCGCGCTGGAGGCGTTCCGCGGGGTGGTGGCGGGCACCAAGTCGTTCGTGACCGTCGAGCTGAGCGACCGTCTGCGGCTCACCGTCGGTCCGAACTTCGTGACGGCCGCCCCCTTCGAGGGGGAGCTGCCCGATCCGGGGCTGCTGGACGAGGGCTGGAAGGATCCGGCGCAGGCACAGGACCCGGCGCGGGCATGACGAAGGCCCCGCCGCGCGGAGCGGCGGGGCCTTCGCCCACATGGGTGAAGGAGGCTCGGGAGCCTCCCGATCGTGGAGATGGCGGGAATCGAACCCGCGTCCAACGGTGCAGAACCAGGGCTTCTCCGTGTGCAGTCCGCTGCGATTTTCTCGGCCCCGGAGATCACGCGGACAAGTCTCCGACGGGCTCAGTCACTGTTTGATTTCCCTCTACACCCCGTGACCGGGTCTAGAGGTTTAGTTCCCTAGCTGATGCCAGGATCCGGGTCGGGAACAGCCCCGGGCTGACACTTCGCGAGTCGCTACTTAGGCAGCGAGGGCGAAGGAATCGCGCTTGGTGTTGGCGATTATTTTTTGCGACATATGGTTTACGAGATCATTGCCGCTTCCTCGACACGCTTCCCCTGCTTCGACAACCGCTGTCGAAACCGATCATCCCCATGTTGATTTTTCAATCCCCTCCGTGGAGGGGGCACGCGCACCCTCTGTGGAGTGCCCTGCCATCGTACGTGACCAACGCACGACGATGCCAGCCTATTCCCGGTGGCCGGCCGGCTAGATGCCGCGCTGCCTGCGCTTCGCCGCCGCGATCGCCCGTTCCGACTCCCGCCGGTCCTGCTTCTCCCGCAGCGTCTGCCGCTTGTCGTACTCCTTCTTGCCCCGTGCGAGAGCGATCTCGGCCTTCGCCCGGCCGTCCTTGAAGTAGATGGCGAGGGGCACGATCGTGTGTCCCGTCTCCTGGGACTTCGACTCCAGCTTGTCGATCTCCTCGCGGTGCAGGAGCAGCTTGCGCTTGCGGCGTGCGGAGTGGTTGGTCCAGCTGCCCTGGTGATACTCGGGGATGTGGGCGTTGTGCAGCCACGCCTCACCCCGGTCGATCTGGACGAAGCCGTCGGTCAGCGAGGTCCGCCCCTCGCGCAGCGACTTGACCTCCGTGCCCATGAGCACGAGCCCGGCCTCGTACGTGTCGATGATCGCGTAGTCGTGCCGGGCCTTCTTGTTCTGGGCGACGATCTTGCGCTTGCCGCCCTTCTCGCCGTCCCTGGCCTTGGCGGCCCCGCCGCCCTGCTTGGGCTGGGACTCCTTCGGTACGTACATTCCCTTGCTCATAGTGCCGCCCATTTTCGCACCACACAGGGGGTGTGCGTACAGCCGATTTACATGACCGCGGGCGGTGGCTACGAGGGGTCGCCGAGGCCGGTGAGGACCGTCCTGGCCCGTTCCAGGGCCCGCCCGCCCGCCTCCAGGTCGGGGGTGATGCCGCGGCCGTCGACCGTGTGCCCGGAGGGGGTGCGGTAGTGGCCGACGGTCAGCTCGGCCACCGAGCCGTCGGGGAGTTTCGTCGGCATCTGGACGGAGCCCTTGCCGAAGGTGCGGGAGCCGATCACCACCGCGCGCCCCCGGTCCTGGAGGGCGCCGGTGAGCAGCTCGGCCGCGCTCATGGTGCCGCCGTCGACGAGGACGACCAGGGGGCGGCCGGTGTCGCCGCCCGGGGCTGCGTGCAGGGCGCGCTGGACGCCGTCGACGTCATAGGTGGCGACCAGGCCGCCGTCCAGGAACGCGGAGGCGGTGTCCACGGCCTCGGTGACCAGGCCGCCGGAGTTGCCGCGCAGGTCGAGGACGGTCCCGCCGTCGGCCGGGGTGGTGCGCAGACGCTCGCGGACCGCGTCGGCGGACCCCTTGGTGAAGGCGGCGATCTTGAGGACGGTGACCCCGCCGGGCAGTCGGCGCACGGTCACGGAGTCGGTGGACAGCCGGGCCCGGTGCAGGGTCTCGGTCCACGCGCGGGTGCCGCGCTGGAGGCCGAGGGTGACCGTCGTACCGGCCGGGGCGTCCTCGGTGTCGCCGCGGAGCGCGTCGCCGCGGAGCAAGGCGACCACCTCGGTGACCGGCCGCCCGTCGACCGTGCTGCCGTCGACGCTGCGCAGCCGGTCGCCGGGGCGGATCCCGGCGTCGGCGGCGGGCGATCCGGGCTGCACCCGGGTCACCGCGATCCGGCCGTCCGCCTCCTGCCGCGCCCACAGGCCGACACCGGTGTAGCGGCCGTCGAGCGCGTCCTGGAACTCCTCGTACTCGCCCTCGGAGTAGACCGCGGCCCAGCGGTCCCCGCTGCGGCTGACGGCCCGTTCGGCGGCCTCCGTCGGGGACTTGCCGTCGGCCATCGCCTCGGCGGCGGCCCGCTCGACGGCCTCGTGCCGGCCGGCCGCGTCCGCCGGTCCGGCCGCGGACTTGGGGGCGGGACCGTCCGGCTCCGGGAACGAGCCGGTGGCGGCGCCGGCGATCAGCACAGCGGCGAAGACCAATGTCAGGGCGGCCCCACGGCGGTTGCGGCGGGGCTGGCAGAACAGGTCACGGCCTGACATGGCGGCGAGTCTAGGGCAACGCGAAGGGGCCGTACGGCCGGACGCCCGTACGACCCCGTTGGCATGCGTCACACCTTGAGGTACTTGCGCAGCGCGAAGAACGCCGCCAGCGACGGCATCAGCACACTGGTCGCGAGGATCAGCGGCAGCTTGGTCAACACCGCGTCCCAGCCGACGAAGTTGATGAGCGTGAGCTTCTGCGACAGCTCCATGCCGTGGTCGATGGTGAAGTACCGGCCGAGCACGAGCGCCACGCAGGCGAGGCCGCCGCCGATGAGCCCGGCGACCGCGGCCTCGGCGATGAACGGCGCCTGGATGTAGAAGCCCGAGGCACCGACCAGGCGCATGATGCCGGTTTCGCGCCTGCGGCTGAACGCCGAGACGCGCACGGTGTTGACGATCAGCAGCAGGGCGACGATCAGCATCATCGCCATCACGCCGAGCGCGCCCCGGTTCATCAGGTTCAGCAGCTGGAAGAGGTTGTCCAGGATGCCCTTCTGGTCCTGCACCGACTGCACGCCGTCCCGCCCGTTGAACGCGGAGGCGATCACCTGGTACTTCTGCGGGTCCTTGAGCTTGATCCGGTACGACTCCTGCATCTGGTCCGGCGTCAGCGAGCCGGCCAGCGGGGAGTTGCCGAACTGCTCCTTGTAGTGCTTGTAGGCCTCGTCCTGCGACTCGTAGGTCACCTTCTCGACGACCGGCATGCCGCGCAGGTCCGCGAGGATCTGCTTCTTCTGGTCCTCGGTGACCGCGCCCTTGGCGCAGTGCACGTCGTTCTCCGCGTCGTGCTTGTTGCACAGGAAGATCGAGACGTTGACCTTGTCGTACCAGTAGCCCTTCATGGTGCTCACCTGGTCGCTCATCAGCAGCGAGCCGCCGAAGAGGGCCAGGGACAGGGCGACGGAGACGATGACGGCGAAGGTCATCGTCAGATTGCGGCGGAGACCGACACCGATCTCCGACAGGACGAACTGGGCGCGCATGGCGGGTTCTTCAGGCCTTTCCGGAACTGGGTGCTGGTGCGGTCAGTGCTGGTAGCCGTAGACGCCGCGGGCCTGGTCGCGGACGAGGCGGCCCTTCTCCAGCTCGATGACGCGCTTGCGCATCTGGTCCACGATGTTCTGGTCGTGCGTCGCCATGATGACGGTGGTGCCCGTCCGGTTGATGCGGTCGAGCAGCTTCATGATGCCGACGGAGGTCTGCGGGTCGAGGTTGCCGGTGGGCTCGTCGGCGATGAGCAGCTTCGGCCGGTTGACGAACGCGCGCGCGATGGCGACGCGCTGCTGCTCACCACCGGACAGCTCGCCCGGCATCCGGTCCTCCTTGCCGCCGAGCCCGACGAGATCGAGCACCTGCGGCACGGACTTGCGGATCTCGCCGCGGGACTTGCCGATGACCTCCTGCGCGAAGGCCACGTTCTCCGCGACCGTCTTGTTCGGCAGCAGCCGGAAGTCCTGGAAGACCGTGCCCAGCTGGCGGCGCATCTGCGGCACCTTCCAGTTGGACAGGCGCGCGAGGTCCTTGCCGAGCACGTGCACCTGGCCGTGGCTGCACCGCTCCTCGCGGAGGATGAGCCGCAGGAAGGTGGACTTTCCGGAGCCGGAGGACCCCACGAGGAAGACGAACTCGCCCTTTTCCACCTCCAGGGAGACATCCCTGAGTGCGGGGCGGGTCTGCTTGGGGTAGACCTTGGAGACGTTGTCGAATCGGATCACGGATGCACCACGGGTCGCCGGGGGTAGATGAGCGTGACCATACGCGAACCGGGTGTGCACGTGCAGGCGCGGGTTGAGGTTGGGCAAGACTTGTACGTTTTTGTACCGGCCCCTTGCCGCGGCCCTGTTCCCGGAGGCCCCGCGCGCACGCCGCGGGAACCTGGCACAGTGGAAGGAAAGCGCGGGAGACCGGGAACGCGGGGGAACGTTCTCGTCCCCGCGAGCGTTGTACGTGTGATGGCCGGTGCAAGGAGGGCGAGCGCATGACGTACGACCGGTTGGTGTGCGCGAACTGCGCGGCGCCCGTGAGTGAGGGCCGGTGCCCGGTGTGCCGTGCCAACCGCGAGCGTCTGCAGCAGGAGGGCTTCCTCGGGGGCCTGAACGGGCTGAACCCGATGGCGCTGATCGCGCTGCTGGCGGTGTTGATCGCCGCGGTGGCGCTGCTGGCGCACCAGACCGCGTGACCGGGTGACCGAGCCCGCCGAAGCGTCGTAAAGGGCCCGGAGCGCCAGGCTCCGGGCCCTTACGTGTGTCACGCGCGTGCGCTGGGTGACCGTGCGGTCACCGTCAGGCGGCGGCGCCCCGGCCGCTCACCAGGCGCGGCAGCACGCGGAAGCCGATGCCGCCGGCGATCATCGTGGCGGCGCCGACGAGCAGGAACGCGGTCTGACCGGCGCCGGTCTCGGCGAGCTGCTTGTCACCGCCCTGGGCCGTGGTGTTGTCGGAGCCGGTCTCGGTCAGCGCCGAGGAGCCCTCGCCCTGGGGGACGTTGTTGTTGCCGCCCTCGGGGCCGGTGTGGTTACCGCCGGTGCTGCTGGAGCCGCCGTCGGTGGAGCCGCCGGTGCTGCCGGAACCGCCGGTGCCGGAGCCGCCGTCGGTGGAGCCGCCGGAGACGCTGCCGCCGGAGGTGGAACCGCCGGTGCCGCTGTCGCCACCGGAGTTGCCGCCGT
>NZ_MUMF01000427.1 GCF_002155905.1 Streptomyces tricolor
CTCGAACCCCCCGAAGCCGCCCATGCCCCGCCGGCCGGCGCCCTCGTGCCGATGTCCCCGCTCGAATCCGTGGCTGCGCATCGCGATCACTCCATTCCATCGATGATCTGTCACGTCTACATCGCGTATCGTTCGCGATGCCTCAACGATATATCGGAACCGATCGCCCGACAAGCCCCTTGCCGCCGCGAGGGGCTGACCTGTCTCCGTCCGTCCCTGTGCTGAGCCACCGATCGACGGTTCGTCAGCGGCGCACCGCTCGTGGGGCGCCGGCGCTGAGCGGCTCTGTGTGCCCTGAGAGGATCAGGGCATGGCCGACTCACCTCTGCAGATCAATGCCCTCATCGTCGATGCCGCTGACCCCGAGCGGCTTGCCGCGTTCTGGTCCGCGTTGCTCGGTCGGCCAGTCGTGGGCCGCATGGGGCCCTATGTGTGGCTCCAGCGTGAGAACGGCCTGGGCCTGGGCTTCCAGCGAACCGGCGAGCCCAAGACCGCGAAGAACCGTATGCACTTCGACGTCACCTCACCCGACCCGGCCGCGGAGCAACAGCGGGTCGAGGCGCTCGGCGGGCGTCGGCTGGAGGAGTACGACGCCGGCGGGTTCCTCGTGATGGCGGATCCCGAGGGCAATGAGTTCTGCATCATCCCCGAAGGCCCCTTCGAACTCGACGACGAGGGACGCGCGGACTACCTCGGCTGACCGGCCTGCCCGTCCGAGCCGGACAACGAGTCGGGGGCCCCTTGCCGCCGCGACGGCCCCTCGGGATAACCCCACCCCGCATCCGCCTGCAACCACCATGTTCCGCACGGTCCGTGGTCCGTAGCGTCGAGGCATCGGCTGGGAAAGATCGTGAGAGGACGGACCATGAGGCTGCGCGGGAAGCGGCGGGAAGCGGACGAGCGGCCGGAGGACCAGGGCACCTCCGGTCTCGCCGTCGAGCTGCGGGGAGTCCGGCGGGAGTACGGCCGCGGCGCCGGGGTCGTACACGCCCTCGCGGGCATCGACCTCGCCCTGCCCCACGGCACGTTCACCGCCGTCATGGGCCCGTCCGGCTCCGGCAAGTCCACCTTCCTCCAGTGCGCCGCCGGCCTCGACCGGCCGTCGGCCGGCTCCGTGCGCCTCGGCGGTACGGAGATCACCGGTATGCGCGAGAACCAGCTCACCGAGCTGCGCCGCAGCCGCCTCGGCTTCGTCTTCCAGGCCTTCAACCTGCTGCCCTCGCTCACCGTGGAGCAGAACGTGCTGCTCCCGATGCGGCTGGCCGGGCAGCGCCAGGACCGGCGGCGGGCGGAGGCGATGCTCGCGCGGGTCGGCCTCGCCGACAAGGCGAGGCGCCGGCCCGGCGAGCTGTCCGGCGGCCAGCAGCAGCGCGTGGCCATCGCCCGCGCCCTGGTCACCGACCCGGACGTGGTGTTCGCCGACGAACCCACCGGCGCCCTGGACACCGGCACCGCGGCCGAGGTCCTCGGCCTGCTCCGGCACGCGGTGGACACCCTCGGCGCCACCGTCGTCATGGTCACCCACGACCCGGCCGCCGCCGCCTGGGCCGACCGCGTGCTGTTCCTCGCGCACGGCGCCTTCGCCGGCGGGATCGACCGCGGCTCCCCGGAGCAGATCGCGGCGCGCATGGCCGCCCTCACCTCCCGCACGGCGGCGACCGCAGGGGCCGCGGCGTGAAGCGCTTCGTCCCGAGCGGCCTCGCCCGCGCGGCCGTGCGCAGCAGACCCGCGTCGTTCGCCGGCACCTTCGTCGCGCTGATGATGGCGGCGCTGATCGTCTCCGCCTGCGGCATCCTCCTGGAGACGGGCGTCCGTGCCTCGGTGCCGCCGGAGCGGTACGCGAAGGCGCCGGTCGTCGCGGCGGCGGACCAGTACGCCCGCCTGGTCACGGGCAGCGGCGACAGCCGTGCCGAGTCGGCGGTCCCGCTGCCGGACCGCGCACGCCTGGACGCCGCGCTGGCCGGGAAGGCGGCCCGCGTGCCCGGCGCGGTGGCGGCGGTGCCGGACTTCACGTTCCCGGTGCGCCGGGGCGGTGCCACGCTGACGGGCCACGGCTGGGGATCGCACGCCTTCACCGGCGCCGCGCTCACCTCAGGGGCCGCGCCCCGTACCGGCGAGGTCGTGCTCGATGCCGCCGCCGCACGGTCCGCGCAGGCCGGCGTCGGCGACACCGTGGCGCTCGACACCGCGGCCGGGCGGGCCGGCTTCCGCGTCTCCGGGCTGGCGCGGGCCGGAGCCGGCGAGCCGGCCGAGGGCGGCACCGGCTGGTTCGCCGACGCCCAGTCCTCCGCGCTCGCCGGGCATCCCGGCAAGGCCGACGCCATCGCCGTACTGGCGCGGGACGGGGCGGACACCGGCGCTCTCGCCGCCGGGGTGAGAAAGGCGCTCGCCGGTTCCGGTGCCACCGTGCACACCGGAGACGGCCGCGGCGCCGTCGAGAACCGCGCGCTCGGCTACGCCAAGGAGACGCTCACCGGGCTCGGCGGCTCCTTCGGCGGGATCGCCGCCGTGGTCGCCGTGTTCACGGCGTCCGGCACGGTCGCGCTGTCCGTCGCCCAGCGCGCCCGGGAGTTCGCGCTGCTGCGCGCCGTCGGCGCCACGCCGCGGCAGATCCGCCGGGCGGTCGCCGCCGAGGCGCTGCTCGTCGCGCCCGCCGCGGGGCTGGTCGGCTGCCTGCCCGGGATCGGGCTGGCGCACTGGTGGTTCGGGCAGCTCCAGGACCGCGGGGCCGTGCCGGAGGCCGTGGCCCTGCGCGTCTCCTGGATCCCGCTCGTCGCCGCCGTCGGCACGGGGCTGCTGACCGCGCTCGCCGCCGGCTGGGCGGCGGGGCGCCGGCCCGCGAGGATCAAGCCGGGGCAGGCGCTCACCGAGGCGTCGGTGGAGCGGCTGCGACCGGGCGTGCTGCGCACCCTGCTGGGCCTGGGCGCCCTCGTCGGCGGCGGTTTCCTCACCGGCCTCGCCGCGCGTTCGGCCGGGGACGACGCGGCCAACGCCGCCCTCGGCGTCGTCCTGCTGTTCATGCTCGCCGTCGCGCTGCTCGGTCCGCTGGTGGCGCGGCTGTGCGCGGCGCTGTTCGGGCTGCCGCTGCGCGGGCGCGGCGCCGCCGCCGCGCTCGCCGCCGCGAACTCCCGGACGAACGCCCGCCGGCTGGCCTCCGCGCTCACCCCGATCGTGCTGGCCATGGCCTTCGCGTCCACGCTCGTCTTCATGCACACCAGCGAAAGCCACGTCGCCGCGCGGCAGCTGCGGGCCGGCATCACCGCGGACCACGTCGTCACGCACCCCGCCGGGCTGCCCGCCGGGGCCGTCGAACGGGCCGCCCGCGCTCCGGGCGTCGAAGCGGCCGTGGGCCTGCTCGACACGCAGGTGCTCGTGCCCGTCGGATCGGGCGGCGACCGGTGGCTGCAGAGCGCGGCGGCCCAGGGCATCTCCGGTTCCGGCGCACGGCTCGCGCGGGTGCAGGACCTCGACGTGCGCAGCGGCAGCCTGGACCGGGTCGGCAAGGGCCGTATCGCCATCGACAGGACGCTCGCCGTCTCGGCGGGGGTGAAGGTCGGCGACAGGCTGCCGCTGTACCTTCCCGACGGCACCGAGGCCGGCCCCGAGGTCGTCGCCGTGTACGCCCGCGGGCTCGGCCTCCCGGCCGTGACCATGGACCGCGCGTCCCTGGCCGCCCACGTCACCTCGGGCTTCGACAGCGCGCTGCTGGTGCGCGGCGGCGACGCGACGGTCCTCGCCCCGCTGGGGAAGGTCACCGCCGCGTCCGGGTACGCGGTCGAGCGGAGCACCGACCGCGAGCTGAACGCCTGGGCCAACTACACGATGGCCGCGGTCCTGGGCGGCTTCGCCGCCGTCGCCGCCGTGAACACCCTCGTGATGACCGTCCTCGACCGCCGCCGCGAGCTGGGCGCGCTCCGTCTCGTGGGCGCCACCAGGCGCCAGGTGCTGGACATGCTGCGCTGGGAGGGCCTGCTGGTGGCGGTGGCCGGCACCGCTGTGGGCACGGCCATCGCCGCGGCCACCCTGATCCCGATGATGCGCGGCCTGACCGGCGAGGATCCGTACGTCCCACCGCTGACGTACGCGGCGTTCGCCGGGGGCGCGGCGGCGCTGGGCATGCTGGCGGCGACCCTGCCGGCGCGGGCGGCGCTGCGACGCTGAGGGCCGACGGCACCGAGCACCGCCGGCTGCCGGTCGGCGGGGGTGGTCAGTAGTCGAGGCTCGGGTACCAGTCGCCGCGGCCCCGCGGGGTCAGGTCGAGGAGGTGCCAGACGGGGGCCAGGAGGTCGATGCCCCGCTCGTCGATGTCGTCGGCCATGCGGGGGTGGGCGGAGTAGAAATGGCGGACCGTGCCGTCGCCGTCGCGCGTGAAGACGGAGAGGGTGGAGTCCTGCCAACCGTCCTCGTCCTCGCTGCCCAGGTCGTACTTGAAGGTGCTGTCGCCGCAGCTCAGGAGCCTCAGCCGGTGCCAGCCGCGGTTGCGGGCGTGCTGCCGCAGGGCGGGCGGGTCGGCTGCCGCGGCGATGACGAAGTCGGCGTTGCGTGCGATGTGGTGGGCAATGCCGTTGAAGCCGTCGATCCACAGGGTACACATCGGACAGGGGTCGGTCTGCCGCTTGCCGTACATGAGGTGGTAGACGATCAGCGGGCGGTCCGTGGCGGTGAACAGATCCCGCAGCGCGACCTCGCGGACCGGTGTGTCACCGGCGTCCAGGTCGGCGGGGCCCTCGAGGAAGACGTAGTCGTCGACGGGCGGCCCCTGCGGGAGCGCCCGCCGCAGGGCCGCGACCTTCTCCCGGTGGCGCATGAGGTCGATCTCGGCCAGGCGCAGCTCCTCACGGGCGTCGAGGTAGTCCGCCGATTCGCCGGCCAGTCTGGTCTGCCGCACCATCGTGTTCTCCTGGGGTGGCCATCCCCCCGGTTCCCGGACCCGGAGCACCAGCTCCCCGCCCCCGCGCTCCCGGGCCGGTCCCTCCGAGTCTAGGGCGGCTCCACGACCGCCGACAGCCGAGCCGAAGCCCGGCCACTCCCGCGGTTCGGCGGGCTGTGGCCCTTCCTCGTCGGGAAGGTGTCGTCCGGGGCGGCCCGGCTCGGCCCCCGGCCGCACACACGCGTCCGCGCCGGGCGGGAATCGGTCGGGCACGCGTGAATCCGCCTGGCCCGGGGATCGTCGCAGCCGCTAGCGTCGGCGCCATGCGCATTCGAATCGTGGACGCCTTCACCGACCGCCCCTTCGCCGGCAACCCGGCCGGAGTCCTGCTCCTGGACGACGTCTTCCCGGACGACGACTGGCTCCAGAACGTCGCCATGGAGGTCAACCACGCCGAGACGGCGTTCGCGCACCGGCTGCCCGAGGGCGGCGACGCGGACTGGGCGCTGCGCTGGTTCACGCCCGTCGCGGAGGTCGCGATGTGCGGGCACGCCACCCTCGCCACGGCCCACGTCCTGCACACCACCGGCGCGCACGAGGGTCCGGTGCGGTTCGCCACCCGCAGCGGCGTGCTGATCGCCACGCCCGCCGAGGACGGCTCGATCACGCTCGACTTCCCCACCGCCCCGCTCACCCCGGTCGAGATCCCGGCCGGGGTCGCCGAGGCGCTGGGCGCGGAGCCGGTCGCCGCCTTCGACACCGGCCCGAACGTCGGCGACCTGCTGGTGGAGCTGGCCGACGAGAAGACCGTGCTCGGCCTCTCCCCCGACCACCGGGCGCTGGGCGCCTACTCCTCCCGCGGCATCATCGCCACCGCCCGCGCCGCCGACCCGGCCCTGGGCTACGACTACGTCTCCCGCTGCTTCTTCCCGAACGTCGGCATCGACGAGGACCCGGTGACCGGCAGCGCCCACACCGCGCTGGCGCCGCACTGGTCCCCCCGCCTCGGCCGGGACGACCTCACCGGGCTCCAGGCCTCCCGCCGCACCGGGCTGGTCCGCACCACTCTGCGGGGCGAGCGCACCCTGCTCACCGGGCGTGCGGTGACCGTGATCGAGGGCGAGCTGCGCGCCTGACGGCGGCCTCAGGCGGTGGGCAGCCAGCCCACCTTGCCGGCGAGGAGGGCGTAGCCGACGAAGGCGCCGATGTCGAGCAGGGAGTGCGCGACGACCAGCGGACCGACCCGGCCCCAGCGGCGGTACAGGCAGACGAAGACCACGCCCATGGCCATGTTGCCGAGGAAGCCGCCGATGCCCTGGTAGAGGTGGTAGGAGCCGCGCAGGACCGCACTGGCCATCAGCGCGGTCCCCGGGGTCCAGCCCAGCTGGCCCAGTCTGCGCAGCAGATAGCCGACGACGATCACCTCTTCGAGGATCGCGTTCTGCAGCGCGGACAGGATCAGCACCGGGTACTTCCACCACACGTCCGGCAGTGCCTCGGGTACGACGGTGAGGTTGAAGCCGAGGCCGCGGGCGGCGAGGTAGAAGGCGATGCCGGTGCTGCCGATCACGGCGGCGACACCGGCGCCCCGGGCCAGGTCCGGCCAGGGCCGGGTGCGGTCGAAGCCGAGGGTGCGCAGTCCCGCTCCCTCCCGCAGCAACAGGTGGGCGACGAGGGCCACGGGGACCAGGGCGGT
>NZ_MUMF01000043.1 GCF_002155905.1 Streptomyces tricolor
GCCGCTCACCGGCCGGCTCCCGCAGCCCCTCCACGAACCCGCCGCACCACGCCTTGAGCCCCGGCAGCGAGCGGGTGCGGGCGAGGGTGAGCAGCGTCCACAGCCCGAGGTGCACCGGGACGAGCGGCAGCGGCAGCCGGCGCCGGACGAGCCAGACGCGATTGCGGGCGTTGACCCGGTAGTAGATGGCGTGCCGGGCCGGAGAGGTCTTGGGGTGCTGGAGGAGCAGCTCGGGNNCGCCAGGCGAGGTCGGTCTCCTCGTGCGCGAAGAAGAACGCGGCGGGCCAGTCCCCGGTCTCGGCCAGCATTGCCATGCGCAGGGCGTGCCCGCCGCCGAGGAATCCGGTGACGTAACCGCCGCGCAGCGGATCGGACTTGCCCACCCGGGGCACGTGCCGCTGCTGGGTCTCGCCGTGCTCGTCGGCGATGCGGAAGCCGACGATGCCCAGGCGCGGGTCGGCGGCGTACAGGTCGCGCACCCGGCGCAGCACGTCGGCGTCGACGAGCAGCCCGTCGTCGTCCAGTTCCACGACGACGTCGACGTCCCCGAACTCCCGCAGCCGGGCGAGCGCGACGTTCCGGCCGCCCGGACAGCCGAGGTTCTCCTCGACCTCGACGGTGGTGACCTCGCCCGGCAGCGAGAGCCGGCGGGCGAACTCGGGCAGCCGGCAGCCGTTGCCGACGATCACGATGCGGGCGGGGGCGAGATCCTGCTTGGCCACGGACTCCAGCAGGGCGTCGACCTCGGCGGGCCGGTTGCCCATGGTCACCACGGCGACGGCGATCCTCGGCTCCACCACGTCCCTCACCCCATCCGGCCGACGGCGGCACCGCGTCCGACCGCGCACTGCCCGCCGTTCACCAAGATGTTGCCTCACGTCCGCGGGTTCGCTCGGCACGGGTTCACTTTGCCGGGTCTTTGATCCGGTTTTGTCACCGCGTTTCCTCCGTACGTCCCCGCCGCCCGTCCTCCGCGGGCACCGCGGCGTCCGCGCGCGTCGGAGCGAGCCGAGATGCGTCGGATCTGCCGTCCTCCCAGGATGGGGAAGGGGCCGCCCGCACCCGGACAGCAGGAGAAGACGTTGAACGCAGAACGACCCCCGCCGTCGTGGCTCTTCCCCGAGGCCCGGACCCGGGCGCCGCGGGGCATGGGCACCGAACCGTTCCCGCCGTCGGTCGACGGCGCCCGAATGTCCTGCGAGTGCGGCTTCCTGCGCGGGATCATCGAGGGCACCTCCGCCCCCGTGGTCATCCTGGACCGCCACCTGCGCTACCTCTACGTCAACCCGGCCTGGTCCCGGGTCACCGGAGTCCCGGCCACCGCGTTCCTCGGCAGGACGCTCCGCGAGGTGCTGCCGGACGTGCAGACCCCCGACGACGTACTGATCGAGGTGCTCGCCGACGGGCAGCCCCGGGAAGTCACCCTGACCGGAACCACGCGTGTCCCCTCCCCCGTGGGACGCAGGCTCTGGCGGGCCGTCTTCCACCGGCTGGAGGTGCAGGGGCAGGTCCTCGGCGTGTGCGGGATCGCCGTCGAGGCCAGCAATCTGCGCCAGTACCTGGACGACCTGGAGAACGCCCACCAGCGCCTCGCCCTGCTGGACGCCGCGGCCACCCGGGTGGGCACCACCCTCGACGTGGAGGCCACCTGCGCCGAGCTGGCGGACTTCCTCGCGCCGTCCCTCGCGGACATCGCCGCGGTCGGGCTCGTGGAGCAGGAGTTCTTCGGCGCGCCTCCGCCGCCCGCCGGCATGCTCCGGCTGCGCAAGATGAAGCTCTCCGCGCCGCCCGAACTGCTACGGCACCTGAACGAGCTGGGCGGGACCAGGCCGTACGTGGATCTGCCGCGCGGCTCGGCGCCCCGGCGCTGCATGGACAGCGGACGGCCGTGGCTGGGCAATCTGGCCTCCGACGAGCTGTTCCAGAAGGTCGTCGTGGATCCCGAACGGGTGCGGATCCTCCGGGCGGCCGGGGTCCACTCGATGCTCGTCGTCCCCCTGCCCACGGCCGGCCACAGCGTCGGGATCGTCATGCTCATGCGAGTGGGGGCATCCCCCGGCTTCAGCAGCGACGACATCCTGACCGCGCAGGGCGTCGCCGCGCGGGCGGCGGTCTCCATCGACAGCGCCCACCGGTACAGCCACGAGCACGCGATGACGCTGGAACTCCAGCGGGCGCTGCTCTCCGAGCCCGACCGCCCGCACCCCACCGTCGAGGTGGCCACCCGCTACCTGCCCTCCGGCCGCAGCGCCCTGGTCGGCGGCGACTGGTACGACTCCATCGCGCTCCCGGACTGCCGCACGCTGCTGGTCATGGGCGACGTGATGGGCCACGGCTTCCAGGCCGCGGTGGCCATGAGCCAGTACCGCTCCGTCCTGCGCACCGTCGCCGCCGCCGGACTGCCCGTGGACGCCATGCTCACCGAGGCGGACCGCAGGGCGGCACGCATCGGCCTCGACCGCGCGGCCACCTGCCTGCTCGTGCTCCTCGACACCGAGGCCGGCACCTGCACCGCGGCCACGGCCGGGCATCTGCCGCCTCTGGTCATCCGCCCGGGCGGCAGCGCCGGCCTGATGCACCTCCCGGCCGGCCCGCCCATCGGCACGGAACTCGGCGACTACGAGATGACGACGTTCGCCTTCGAGCCGGGCGCCGTACTGCTGCTCTACACCGACGGCCTCGTGGAACAGCGGAACGTCGACATCGACGACTCCGTCCGCGCCCTCACCACCATGGGCCTGTCCGCCGACGACTCCCTGGAGCACCTCCTCGACACCCTGCTCACCCAGCTGACCGACGGCATGTGCGAGGACGACATCGCCCTCCTCGCCGCCCGCCTCCGCCCCTCGGCCGACAGCAAAGAGGCCAGGTCACGAACTACGTGACCTGGCCTCCAACGGAGCCGCTTTCGGGATTCGAACCCGAGACCTACGCATTACGAGTGCGTTGCTCTGGCCATCTGAGCTAAAGCGGCGCGCTGCCTGCACCTATGGTGCGAGCGGCAACGTCGGTAAGTCTACACAGTTTCCGGGGGTGCTTCGTACCGGCCCCGGAGCGGGTGGTTCCGGGGCCGGGGGCGGGGC
>NZ_MUMF01000428.1 GCF_002155905.1 Streptomyces tricolor
GCGGGCGGCGGTGCGCAGGGTCTTCGGGGTGAAGCCGGCGCTCGCCACCACCTCGGCCGGTTCCGGGCGTTCCAGCGGGTCCTCGCGCAGACAGGACGCCACCAGCGGGCGGATGCCCTCCGGCACGCCGGACAGGTCGAAGTCGCGGGTCAGGATGCGCAGCAGGACCACCGAGTCCTGCCCCTCGCCGAAGGGCTCCCGGCCGGCCGCCGCGTAGGCGAGGACCGCGCCGAGGGAGAAGACGTCGCTCGGCGGGCCGACCTGGCCGCCGTTGCGGATCTGCTCCGGCGAGACGTACCCGACCGAGCCGACCACCGCGCCGGTGCGGGTCAGCGCGGTGGCCTCCAGGGCCCGGACGATCCCGAAGTCGATGACCCGGGGCCCGTCCGGGCCGAGCAGGATGTTCGACGGCTTCAGGTCGCGGTGGACCAGTCCCTTGGCATGGATGGCGGCCAGCGCCTCGCCGAGCGCGGCGGCGAGGATCCGGACCGCGGGCCCGGGCAGCGCGCCGTGGTCCAGGACGGCGTCCCGCAGATTCGGGCCGGAGACGAACTCCGTCGCCATCCACGGCCGTTCGGCCTCCGTGTCGGCGTCCACCACCCGCGCGGTGTACGTGCCGGCGCCGCCCACGGTCCGGGCGGCGCGGACCTCGTGGCGGAAGCGGGCGCGGAAGGTGCGGTCCTCGGCGTGCTCGGCCCGTACGACCTTCACCGCCAGGCGCAGGCCGGTACGGGAGCGGGCGAGGTAGACCTCGCCCATGCCGCCGGCCCCGAGTCGGTGCGTGACGTCGTACGGGCCGATGCGGCGCGGATCGGTGGCGCGCAGCGCGTGCACTCCGTGCTCCCCCCGGTCTAGCTGTTGCCGGAGGGAGTGTATGCGGCGCCGCGGGGCCGGTGGGCCACACCGGTCTCCTCCGGATGCGGAGGTACGGCGCGTGCGGCCCCGCGCCCCTCAGGACGCCGCCGCCGACGCCGGCTTCAGACGGCCGGGACGCAGCGGCCCTCCTCCGTGCGGTACTGCCACTTCGCGCCCTCGGCCACCAGTTCCTTCACCGCGTCGACGAAGCGCTGCACGTGCTCGTCGGGGGTGCCCGCGCCGAAGCTGACCCGGATGGCGTTGAGGGACTTCTCGCCCGGGGCGGCCTCGGGGGCACCGCACTCGCCCTGGGTCTGCGGGTCGCTGCCGAGCAGGGTGCGGACCAGGGGGTGGGCGCAGAAGAGGCCGTCGCGGACGCCGATGCCGTACTCGGCGGAGAGGGCGGCGGCGAAGTGGGAGCTGTTCCAGCCCTCGACGACGAAGGAGAGGACGCCGACCCGGGGGGCGTCGTCGCCGAACAGGGAGAGGATCCTCACCTCGGGGACCTCGGCGAGACCCTCGCGGACCGTGCGGACGAGGTGCTGTTCGCGGGCGACCAGGGTGTCCCAGCCCGCCTCCGTCAGGGCCTTGCAGGCCGACGCGATGGCGTAGGCGCCGATGACGTTCGGGGAGCCGGCCTCGTGCCGCGCCGCGGTCTCGTGCCACTCGACGGCCACGCCGCCGTCCTCGCGCCGGGTGACCTTGCGGCTGGCGCCGCCGCCCGCGAGGTACGGCTCGGCGGCCCGCAGCCAGTCGGCGCGGCCGGCCAGCACGCCGGAGCCGAAGGGGGCGTACAGCTTGTGGCCGGAGAAGGCGACCCAGTCGACGTCGAGATCGGCGACGGACACCGGGTGGTGCGGGGCCAGTTGGGCGGCGTCCAGGACGATGCGGGCGCCGTGGGCGTGCGCGGCGGCGGCCAGTTCGCGCACCGGCCACAGCTCGCCGGTGACGTTGGAGGCGCCGGTGACGCAGACCAGGGCCGGGCCGTAGGGGTCGCGGTCGGCGAGGGCCCGCTCCAGGGTCTCCACGGCCTGCTGCGGGGTGCGCGGGGCGTTGAGGTAGGTGACCCGGGCGTCCTGCCAGGGCAGCAGGGAGGCGTGGTGCTCGGTCTCGAAGACGAAGACCTGGCAGTCGGCCGGGATCGCGCGGGCGAGGAGGTTGAGGGAGTCCGTGGTCGAGCGGGTGAAGATCACCTGGTCGCCGGCCCGGCAGTCGAGGAAGTCGGCGACCGTCCTGCGGGCGTTCTCGAACAGGTCGGTGGAGAGCTGGGAGAGGTAGCCGGCGCCGCGGTGGACGCTGCCGTAGTACGGGGCATAGGCGGCGACGTCGTCCCAGACGCGCTGGAGGGCGGGGGCGCTGGCCGCGTAGTCCAGCGCGGCGTAGGTGACCTCGCCGCCGGTGACCAGCGGGACGGTGACATCTCGCCCCAGAACGGCCAGAGGGGTGCAAACGGACTGGTCGGAGGCAGCGGTGGAGACAGACATGGCGGAACTCCCGTGACAGGAAGGCGAAGAAGAGAGAAAGGGGTGTGCGGAAGCGGGGCTCTGCGGCCCTAACGCATTCGCTTGCTCACGGGAGACTCCCTCGAACGACCAGGACCCCTGGCCCCACACTGTGAGAAGCGTGCGAGGGGTCCGCGCTTGCCGTGCACCTTGCTGTGCACGGCCTGGTCTTCACCCGGGGCACCCCGCCACGGACGGAGGGTTGCCGGACAGTCGGCCGGGGCCTCATGACTGTCACTCATGACCTGGTACAGGAACGTACGCGAGATGATCGCCGTCCCGCAACCCGTGTCCGGATCGCGGGACGGCACCCGGCGGGCTAGGCGTTGCTGACGGCCACCCAGCGGTCCAGGGTGCGCTTGGCCGCGCCCGAGTCGATGGACTCCGCGGCCTTCGCCATGCCCGCGCGGAGCTGCTCGGTGAGCGGCGCGTCCGTCGGCTGGAGGGCCACCAGCGCCGCCGCCGAGTTCAGCAGGACGGCGTCCCGTACGGCGCCCTTCTCGCCGTCCAGCAGCCGGCGGGCGACCTCCGCGTTGTAGGAGGCGTCGGCGCCGCGCAGGGCGTCCACGGGGACGAGGTCGATGCCGACCTCCCGCGGGTCGAAGGTCTCCTCGGTGACCTTGCCGTCCCGGACCACCCACACCCGGGAGGGGGCGGTGACGGTCAGCTCGTCCAGGCCGTCGTCGCCGCGGAAGACCAGCGCGGAGTTGCCCCGCTCGGCGAGCACACCGGCGACGATCGGCGCCATCCGGGGATCCGCCACCCCGACGGCCTGCGCCCGCACCCGCGCCGGGTTGGTCAGCGGGCCCAGCACGTTGAAGGTGGTCCGGATGCCCAACTGGGAGCGGGCCGGGGCCACATGGCGCAGGGACGGGTGGAACCGGACCGCGAAGCAGATGGTGATGCCGGCTTCCTCGGCGACCTCGGCGACCCGCCGCGGGGTCAGGTTCAGATTGATCCCGAGCTTCTCCAGGACGTCGGAGGAGCCGGAGGCGGAGGACGCGGCGCGGTTGCCGTGCTTGACGACCTTCGCGCCCGTGCCGGCCACGACGATCGCGGACATCGTGGAGATGTTCACCGTCTTGGCGCCGTCGCCGCCGGTGCCGACGATGTCCACGGCGGGGCCGGGCACCTCGATCACGTTCGCGTGCGCGTACATGGTCCGGACGAGTCCGGTGATCTCCTGGACCGTCTCGCCCTTGGCCCGCAGCGCCACCATGAAGGCGGCGATCTGCGCGTCGGTCGCCTCCCCGCGCATGATCAGGTCCATCGCCCAGGCGGTGTCGTCGGCGGACAGGTCCCGGCCGTCCAGCAGACCGTTCAGCAGGGCGGGCCAGGAGCGGCCCGCCGCGGTGTCGCCTCCAGCGGGGGTCACAGCGCTCATCAGCCGCTCCTCGTACAGATTCCTGCTCACGTCGTACACCACCCTATCCAGCCGGACGGCACGGCGAAGGGCCCCGTCCGTAACCCGGACGGGGCCCTTCAGCGTGGCGTGGCGACGCGGGGATCAGTGGTGGCCGTGGCCGCTCGTGATCTCCTTGTACTCCTCGACGGTCGGCTTCGGGATCTGGTTGTCCTCGCCGTAGTAGGCGTTGGAGAGCTTCACGCGCAGCTTCTCCGAGGCCTTCACCTTGCGCTCGACACCGTTCTCGTCGACCGTCGGACCGATCTCGGCCGGCCGGTACTGCTCGTGCGCGGTGAGCGTGTGCAGCTGCTCCTGGCTGAGCGGCTCGTGCACCTCGATGAACTCACCGTGCGGCAGCCGCTTGATGATGCCGGTCTCGCGACCGTGCAGCACCTTGTCGCGGTCGCGGCGCTGCAGGCCGAGGCAGATCCGCTTGGTGACGATGAACGCGATGACCGGTCCGGCGAAGAAGAAGATCCGGACGAACCAGGTGACCGCGTTGATCGACAGGTGGAAGTGGGTGGCGATGAGGTCGTTGCCACCGCCCACCAGGCCGATCATGTAGACCGTCACCCAGGCGACACCGAACGCGGTACGGGTCGGGGCGTTGCGCGGGCGGTCCAGGATGTGGTGCTCGCGCTTGTCACCGGTGACCCAGGCCTCGATGAACGGGTAGACCGCGATCGCCGCCAGGACGAGACCGAAGAGCACCAGCGGGATGAACACGCCCAGGACGAGCGTGTGACCCCAGAAGTTGATCTCCCAGCCCGGCATGTAGCGGACGAGACCCTCGGCGAAGCCCATGTACCAGTCGGGCTGGGCGCCGGTGGACACCTGGTCCGGACGGTAGGGGCCCATGGCCCAGATCGGGTTGATCTGCGCCACCGCCGAGATGGCCGCGATGACACCGAAGACCAGGAAGAAGAAGCCTCCGGCCTTGGCCATGTACACCGGCAGCAGCGGCATGCCGACGACGTTCTTCTCGGACTTGCCGGGACCCGCGAACTGCGTGTGCTTGTGGTAGAAGACCAGGATCAGGTGCGCCACCATCAGGCCGAGCATGATGCCCGGCAGCAGCAGGATGTGGACCGAGTAGAACCGGGCGACGAAGTCGTGGCCGGGGAACTCGCCGCCGAACAGGAACATCGAGATGTACGTGCCGACGATCGGCACGGACAGGATCGCGCCCTGGGTGAAGCGGACACCGGTGCCGGAGAGCAGGTCGTCCGGGAGCGAGTAACCGGTGAAGCCGGTGAACATGCCGAGGACGAACAGCAGGAAGCCGAACAGCCAGTTGATCTCACGCGGCTTGCGGAACGCGCCGGTGAAGAACACGCGCATCATGTGCACGAACATGCCGGCGAGGAAGATCAGCGCGGCCCAGTGGTGGATCTGCCGGATGAGCAGACCACCGCGCACGTCGAAGGAGATGTGCAGGGTCGAGCTGAACGCCTCGGACATCAGCTGTCCCTGGAGCGGGACGTACGAGCCGTGGTACTCCACCTCGTTCATCGACGGGTGGAAGAACAGCGTCAGATAGACACCCGTCAGGATGATGATGATGAAGCTGTACATGCACACTTCGCCCAACATGAACGACCAGTGGTCGGGGAAGATCTTGCGCATGTTGGCCTTGGCCAGGGAGTAGATCCCGAGCCGGCCGTCGGCCCAGTCGGCGATCCGCTCGCCGGCCGGTGCCTTCCCGCGAGAGCGGTTCTCGTTGTCTGAAGTGCTCATCCGCGCTCCCAGAATGCAGGACCGACGGGCTCCTCGAAGTCGCCGAGCGCCTGGAGGTAACCCTCACTGTCCACGCCGATGCGCAGCTGCGGCAGGGCGTGGCCGGCGGGGCCGAAGATCACTCGGGCACCGTCGGAGAGGTCGAAGGTGGACTGGTGGCACGGG
Organism: Streptomyces tricolor; assembly: GCF_002155905.1. GTDB lineage: Bacteria > Actinomycetota > Actinomycetes > Streptomycetales > Streptomycetaceae > Streptomyces > Streptomyces tricolor. Next base: position 5,665 of record NZ_MUMF01000428.1, read on the forward strand.
CACAGCACGTGGTGCGTCTGCTGCTCGTACAGCGAGATCGGGCAACCCACGTGGGTGCAGATCTTCGAGTACGCGACGATGCCCTCGTGCGACCACTCCAGCTCGCGCTTGTCCTTGATGTTGCCCGGCTGGATCCGGACGATCATCAGGGCCGCCTTGGCGATCTCGTTCTGGAACTCCTCGTCGTGCTCCTCCAGGCCGTCCGGCTTGGCGAAGGTGAGGGAGCCCACGGCGACGTCCTCGGGACGCAGCGGCTGGTTGGTGTTCATGTTGACCAGGCGCATGCCCTTGGCCCACATGGTGTGGCGGAGCTTGGTCCCCGGCGCCGGGCCGAGACCACCGAGCAGCATGACGCCGGACAGCGGCACGAAGGCCAGCGCGCCGAACATGGTGTTGCGGATCAGCTTGCGGCGGCCGAGCGCCGACTCCTTGGCGCCCTGGCGGAAGTCCGCGTGCACCTTCGCCCGGACCTCGGGGGAGGCCTCGATCGGGTGACGGTCGTCGGCGACCTCCACGTCGGACATCAGGGTGCGGGCCCAGTGGACCGCGCCCGCGCCGATGCAGAACAGCGCCACGCCCAGGGTCAGACCGAGCGCGAGGTTCATCGCGCTGACGTGCCCGATCGGGAAGACGTAGATCGACTTGTCGGTCGGGACGGCCAGGTACGCGACGATGAAGCCGATGGTGGCCAGCATCGACACCGTGAACAGCAGGGCGACCACACGCTCGGACCGCTTGGCGGCCCGCTCGTCGATGTCCTGGATCCGGTGCTCGTGCGGCGGCAGCCCCGGGTCGGCGAACGGGTTCTCCTCGTCCGCGACCCCTACCGCGCCGTGTGCGTGGTCCTGCTCAGCGGGCAGGTTCTCTTCTGGAATGTCTTGGCTACTCATGACTTCTTGGCCTTTGCGGTCCGAGCGGCGACCCAGACGGCGACCGCGATCAGCGCGCCGAGGCCGAAGATCCAGGCGAACAGACCCTCGCTGACCGGCCCGAGGCCGCCCAGCTCCATACCGCCGGGGTTCTCGGTCTCATCGCCGTTGACCGCGTTCAGGTACGCGATGATGTCCTTCTTGTTCTTCTCCGACATCGTGGTGTCGGGGAAGGACGGCATGTTCTGCGGGCCCGTCTGCATGGCCTCGTAGATGTGCTTGGGAGCGACACCCTCGAGGCTCGGCGCGTACTTGCCCTTGGTCAGGGCACCGCCCTTGCCGGTGAAGTTGTGGCACTGCGCGCAGTTGGTGCGGAACAGCTCGCCACCCTTGGCGATGTCCGCGCCCTCGGGACCGTACTGCTGCTTGGTGGGCACGCTCGGGCCGGCGCCCAGCGAGGCGACGTACGCGGCAAGCTGGTCGATCTGGGCCTGCGTGTAGATGGGCTTCTTGCGCGGAGCCTGGGCGCCCTGCGAGGTGGCGGCGGGCATACGGCCGGTGCCGACCTGGAAGTCGACAGCGGCGGCACCCACGCCGACGAGGCTCGGGCCGTCGGAGGAGCCCTGGCCACCGGTGCCGTGGCAGCTGGCGCAGCCGACCTCGTAGAGCTTCTTGCCCTCCTTGATGGTCAGGGACTGGGAGGTTTCATCGGCCTGCGCCTTGCCCGCGGGCGCGAACGCGGCGTACAGCCCCCCAGTGGCCGCCAGCGCGAGGAGTAGGACGACGACCGCCGCCAGCGGATGGCGTCGTCGTGCGGAGAGCTTTTTCACGGATTACCCCGGTGTCAGGATCTTCTGCGTCGGTGCTTCTGGATGTGCGGGAGCGGTCCCCGCTACTTGATCAGGTAGATCGTGGCGAAGAGGCCGATCCAGACGACATCGACGAAGTGCCAGTAGTAGGACACGACGATGGCGGCGGTCGCCTGCTCGTGGGTGAACCTCTTGGCCATGTAGGTGCGGCCGAGGACCAGCAGGAAGGCGATGAGGCCGCCCGTCACGTGCAGGCCGTGGAAGCCGGTGGTCAGGTAGAACACCGAGCCGTACGGGTCGGAGGACAGCGAGATGCCGTCCTTCTTCACCAGCTCCGTGTACTCGTAGATCTGACCGCCGATGAAGATGGCACCCATGATGAAGGTGATGATGAACCAGCCACGGAGCTTCTTCACATCGCCGCGCTCGGCGGCGAACACGCCGAGCTGGCAGGTGAGGGAGGAGAGCACCAGGATCGTGGTGTTCGTCGCGGAGAAGGGCACGTTCAGTGCGTGCGCCTGCTCCTTCCAGTGATCCGGTCCGGTCACCGACCGGAGGGTGAAGTACATCGCGAAGAGGGCCGCGAAGAACATCAGCTCGGAACTCAGCCAGATGATGGTTCCGACGCTGGTGAGGTTCGGCCGGTTGACCGACGGGTGCGCGTGCCCGGTTTCTACTGTCGTTGCTGTCGCCACGACCGACATTATGTCGGTCGCTTATCTCGCGCTCACTCCGGGGGGTGCCGTTCGGAGTGTTGCCACCCGCCGGACCGGTGTTGACGTGGTGTTCATCGGGGCGACGACGGGAGTAACATCCGCCCGAACGGGCCTGCCCGTCCTGTCCGTACGACGCTGACGTCTCGGAGGAACAATGCAGCCGACCGCCACGGTGCTGGTCTACAGCGACGACTCCAACACCCGCGAGCAAGTACGGCTGGCCGCCGGGCGCCGGCCGGCTCCGGACGTCCCCCTGGTGGAGTTCGTGGAGTGCGCGACGCCGGACGCGGTGCTGCGGGAACTGGACAAGGGCGGCATCGACGTGTGCGTGCTCGACGGCGAGGCCGTGCCGATGGGCGGTATGGGGGTGTGCCGGCAGATCAAGGACGAGGTGTTCGGCTGCCCGCCGGTGCTGCTGCTGATGGGCCGGCCCCAGGACGCCTGGCTGGCCACGTGGAGCCGGGCCGACGCCGCGGTGACCCTGCCGGTGGATCCGGTGGAGTTCGCCTCCGCCCTGGCTTCTCTGCTGCGCCGGCGGCGGCTGGTGGGCGCCTAGCAGCTCGGGGCGCGGGGTGCCCGGGCGAGTGCGGACCGGTGGTCTCCTCCCGCGCCCGCGCGGCGGCAGCCGCACGGAGGGCACAGCCCCGCGCCCCTTCGGGACGCTCACAGGGCCGCTGGCTGGATCCTCAGGGCGTCCGACGGCGCCGGGCCCTCCGGTCTGCCGTTGAACAGGGCGCTGCCCTCGCGCCACTTCTGCCAGTCGACGTTCCAGTCGCCGAAGCCGTTGCCGAAGGGCTCCATGTCGTCGCCGTTGGAGTTGACGACGCTGACGAGGTCTCCCTCGCGGACGGTCTCGAAGAACCACTCGGCGTTGGACGTGCTCATACCGGTGCAGCCGTGGCTGACGTTGGCGTAGCCCTGGGAGCCCACGGACCAGGGGGCGGCGTGCACGTACTCGCCGGACCAGGTGACGCGGGTGGCGTAGTAGACCGGCAGGTCGTAGTCGTCGGCGCTGCCCTCGGCGATACCGACCGTGGTGCCGCGCATGCGTACGAAGTACTGCTTGGCCAGGACGACCTTGACACCGTTGCGGGTCTCGAAGCCGGCCTTGCCCGTCGTGACGGGGATCTGGTTGATCTCCTGGCCGTTCTTGAAGACCGTCATCTGGTGCGTGGCGGCGTCGGTGACGGCCTCGATGCGGTCGCCCGTGGTGATGGTCAGCGGCTTGGACACGGTGCCCCACAGCCGGTCGCCGATCTTGACGCCGTCCAGGTTGCTGCGCACCTCGATGGTGGCGTGGACGGGCCAGTACTCCTTGGGACGGTAGTGGAGTTCCTTGTTGTCCACCCAGTGCCAGGCGCCCGCGACGGCCGGCGTGGACTCCACCCGCAGGGCGCGTTCCACGATGGCGCGCTGCGCCTTGTCCTTGATCTCGTGGTCGAGTTGGGCCGTGATCGGCTGCCCGACGCCGTAGGTGCCCTTCTCCGGCCCGAACGTGACGTTCAGGCGCTTCTTGCTGGCGGGCTTGCTGGTGTCGAACGTGAGGACCTTGCGGCCGGGCGCGCCGTCCTCGTCCTCGGTGCTCACCGTGACCGTGTAGTGGGCGTTGGCGGCCAGCGGTGAGGTGCTGTGCCAGCGGCTGCCGTCGGCGGCGAGTTCACCCGCCACGTAGCGCCCTGTGGAGTCCTGGGCGGTGACGTCCGTGATCCGGCCCTCACCGCTGTTGGCGGTGACCTCCAGGGGCTTGTCCGGGTCGGCCCGCTTCCCCGCTTCGGTGGGGCCGTTGAAGGAGATCAGGCCCGCTGCGTCGTACGGCCTGGCCGACAGGGGGTTGCCGTCCGAACCGCAAGCGGTGACGCCCGCGCCGAGGGCGGTCACCAGCAGCGTGCAGCTGACGACGGTGCGGGTCCGCGGAGTGTGGTTCATATGATCACGCTATGAGCTGGAGAGCGTACCGGCGCGGCAGGTAACTCGTACGAGGGAACGACATTGCGGCAAAGGCAGGACCCGCCGAAGCGCCGCAAAAGCCGGAAGCCCGGACCCTCCTGATGGAGGATCCGGGCTCCCGGCGCGTTCCGCGTGTCCTACTGGGTGCGGTTCTCACCGTGGTAGTACTCGAACACCCAACCGAACAGACCGATCAGGATGAACGGGGCGGAGAAGTACATCAGCCACCAGCCGACCGCGATGCTGAGGAAGGCGATCGCGCCGCCGAATCCCAGCATGAGCGGCTGCCAGCTGTGCGGGCTGAAGAAGCCCAGCTCGCCCGCGTCGTCCGCGACGTCCGCCTCCTTGTCGTCCTGGGCGCCCGCGTCGACCCGCCGGGCGGTGAAGCCCAGGTAGAAGCCGATCATGACGGCCAGGCCGAAGGCCAGGAAGAGAGCGGTGGTTCCGGCCGGCTCCTTCGACCACACGCCATACACGATGGCCATGATCAGGATGAAGACGCTCAGCCAGATGAACATCCGACCCTGGATCTTCACTTGCCGGCCTCCTTGCTGCCCGCGATGGCGGTGCCGTGACCGGCGTGCTCGAGCTGCTCGAGCGCGGCGATCTCAGGGTGGTGCAGGTCGAACGCCGGGGATTCGCTGCGGATCCGCGGCAGGGTGAGGAAGTTGTGCCGCGGCGGCGGGCAGGAGGTCGCCCACTCCAGCGAGCGGCCGTAGCCCCACGGGTCGTCCACGCCGACCGGCTTGCCGTACTTCGCCGTCTTCCACACGTTGTAGAGGAACGGCAGGATCGACAGGCCGAGCAGGAAGGAGCTGATGGTCGACACCGTGTTCAGCGCGGTGAAGCCGTCGGCGTCCAGGTAGTCGGCGTACCGGCGCGGCATGCCCTCGGCGCCCAGCCAGTGCTGGACCAGGAAGGTGCCGTGGAAGCCGATGAACAGCGTCCAGAAGGTGATCTTGCCGAGACGCTCGTCCAGCATCTTGCCGGTCCACTTCGGCCACCAGAAGTGGAAGCCGGAGAACATCGCGAAGACGACCGTACCGAAGACCACGTAGTGGAAGTGGGCCACCACGAAGTACGAGTCGGAGACGTGGAAGTCCATGGGCGGCGAGGCCAGGATGACACCGGTCAGACCACCGAACGTGAAGGTGATCAGGAAGCCGGTCGCCCAGAGCATCGGCGTCTCG
>NZ_MUMF01000429.1 GCF_002155905.1 Streptomyces tricolor
GGGGGACGGCGGCGTGCGCCGGGGGCCGTCGCCCGGCCGTCTTCGTCATGGCGGTCAGCTCCGGGCCAGAATGCTGTCGATCTTGCCGGACGCCTCCTTGAGGAGCTGGTCGATGTCGGCGTCCTTCTTGGTCAGGACGGCGGAGACGGTGCCGTCGAGGACGGAGTAGATCTGCTGGGCGTGCGGCGGTTCGATCTTCAGCCGGAGCTTCTGGTTGCCGTCGAGGAACGCCTGGTAGTTCTCCACCGGGACGTTGGCGTTGGCCTTCTTGACCTTCTGGTCGACGGCGTCGGCGGCGCCGGTGAACAGGCGCGGCTCGGGCAGGCCGACGGGGGCGTCGTGCTTCCTGGCGCGCGCGTAGTCGCCGAGGAAGCCCTTGCCCGGGGTGAGGAACATGTGGTCGAGCCACTTCAGGCCGGCGCGGATCTGGGCGGGCGTGGCCTTCTTGCTGATCATGTAGCCGTCGCCGCCGATGAGGGTGCCCTTGCCGCCCGGCATGGGGGCGAGGGCGAGGTCCTGGTAGTTGCCGCCCTTCTCCTTGACCAGGATCGGGATGTTGTCGGGGGCGGCGAGGTACATGCCGAGCTTGCCCGAACCCATCATCTGCTGCACGTCGTTGATGACGAGGAGCTGCTTGCTGCCCATCGAGTCGTCGGTCCACCGCATGTCGTGCAGGTTCCGCAGGACGGCGCGGCCCTCGGGGGTGTCGATGGTGGCCTTCTCGCCGTCCGCGCCGACGACGTCGCCGCCCTGCGAGTACAGCTCGGCGGTGAAGTGCCAGCCGCCCTGGTTCTGCGCGCTGTAGTCGGCGTAGCCGACCGTGCCGTCGCCCAGGGCGGCGATCCGCCGGGCGGCGGTGCGGACCTCGTCCCAGGTCGCCGGGGGCTTGTCCGGGTCCAGGCCGGCTTTCTCGAAGAGCGCGCGGTTGTAGATGAGCCCCATGGAGTAGCCGGTGCGCGGGATGCCGTAGACCTTGCCGTCGACGGTGTAGATGTCCCGCAGCTGCTTCTGGATGCTGTCGTAGGTCTTCAGCTCCTTCAGGTACGGGGTGAGGTCGGCGGCCTGGCGGACGTCGACCACGTGCCGCGCGTCCGTGAAGTACGTGTAGAACACGTCCTCCATCTGGCCGCCGGCGAGCTTGGCGTCGAAGGTCTTCGGGTCCTGGCAGGGGAAGGCGTCGTGCGCGACGACGTCGATGTCCGGGTGGGCCTCCTCGAAGGCGGCGACGTCCTCCTCGAAGAAGGCGCGGTCGACCTTGGCGCTCCTGGGCGGCTCGCAGTTGACGGTGATGCGGGTCCTGCCGCTCGCCGCACCGCCGTCACCGGACCCGCAGGCGGTGGCGGCGAGGACGAGCGAGGAGCAGACGCCGAGCGCGAGGACGGTACGGCGGAACCCGGTGCTTCTCATCGGTGGACCCCTCATGGCACTCGTGGCAGCAGCGGTGGGCGCCGCACACTCAAGCACCGCCGACAGCGGTCCGCAAGATGTCGCGCAGGATCTGGAATTATTTGACAGCGGCTTGGATCTTCCGGCGCTCAGTCGCGCGGGGCTTGCGCGGTGGAGCCGCGGACCACCAGTTCCGGCTCGAACAGCAACTCCTCGGCGGGTACGGCGGTGCCGCCGATCTGCGCGTTGAGCAGCTCCACGGCCGCGCGTCCCATGGCCTCGATGGGCTGGCGGACGGTGGTCAGCGGGGGCTCGGTGCAGTTCATGAACGCCGAGTCGTCGTAGCCGACGACGGAGATCCGGCCCGGGACGTCGTACCCCTTGCGGCGGGCGGCCCGGACGGCGCCGAGTGCCAGCGGGTCGGAGGCGCAGATGAGGCCGGTGACGCCCCGGTCGATGAGCCGGGAGGCGGCGGCGTGCCCGCCCTCGAGGGAGAAGATGGCCCGCGCCACGAACTCCTCCGGCAGATCACCGGCGACCGCGCGGGCTGCGGCCAGTTTGCGGGCCGAGGGGACGTGGTCGCCGGGGCCGAGGACCAGGCCGATGCGCTCGTGGCCGAGGGAGGCCAGGTGCCGCCAGGCCTGCTCGACCGCCACGGCGTCGTCGCAGGACACCCCGGGGAAGCCGAGGTCCTCGATGGCCGCGTTGACCAGCACGACCGGGATGTTGCGCTCGGCGAGCAGCCGGTAGTGGTCGTGCGGCGCGTCGGCCTGGGCGTAGAGGCCGCCGGCGAAGACGACACCGGAGACCTGCTGCTGGAGCAGCAGCTCGACGTAGTCGGCCTCCGACACGCCGCCCTTGGTCTGCGTGCACAGCACCGGGGTGAGCCCCAACTGGGCGAGGGCACCGCCGATGACCTCGGCGAACGCCGGGAAGATGGGGTTCTGCAACTCGGGCAGGACGAGGCCGACCAGCCGGGCGCGTTCGCCGCGCAGCTGGGTGGGGCGCTCGTAGCCGAGGACGTCGAGGGCGGTCAGCACCGCCTGCCGGGTGGCGTCGGAGACTCCGGGCTTGCCGTTGAGCACCCGGCTGACCGTGGCCTCGCTGACCCCGACCTTCTTCGCCACTTCCGCAAGTCGTCGCGTCATGGCCGCAAGCCTAGCGCAAGTTACGCAAGCGGCTTGCGTAAAGGAGGGGAGGAGCCCGGCGCCGCCGGCGACCTGAACGCCGACGGTGCCGGGTCAGTTCCCGGGAGAGGGGACGACCGACAGATGGGAGGCCGCGCCCCGCGGGCGGCGCGTACGGCGCACCGGGGCGGCGGACCGGCGGGGATCGCGCAGGACCATCGTCAGCCGCCGGTAGCCCAGCTCCAGCAGCGGCTGCGGCGACTCCTCGACGATGCGGCACTCGGTACGCCCGCGGCGCGGGTCGGGGTGGTGCAGCAGGCGGACGGCGCCGTCCAGACGGGTCGCGGCCTCGCCCACGGACCGGATCCAGTGCGGCAGGCCCTGCCGGTAGGCGGCCTCCATGATCGGGTCCTGGGCGATCTCCCGGCGCATCGCCTGGAGTTCGTGGTCGTGGGCGTGGGTCTCCAGCGCGGACCGGAGCTGGGCCAGCATGGGCAGGCACCAGCCGGGCTCGTGCTCGCCGAGGACCTCGCCCGCGTCGGGGTGGAACAGGACGAATCTGAGGAAGTTCTCCCCCGGCATGGCCGTCGGATGGGGGCGCACGCCGTGGAAAAGTGTCTCGAACGCGCTGTTGGCCATGACCACGTTCCAGTGGCGGTCCACGACCAGCGACGGGCAGGACAGATACTCCAGCAGCGCTCCGTAGTCCTGAAGGTACGCCTGGGTCTCGCAGGTCTCGGGGACGGGCCGCGGTGCCGGCCGCTGCCCTCCTGCCTGATGTGCCATCGGGAGGTCACCCCTCTTGCCTCTGCGGCCTTTCTCGCGGCGTTGCGATCCTGCTGCCCCGCCACAAGTCGTGTCAACTATCGTGGCATTTCATGCCGGTTGACGGCTGAAATTCGCCACAGTTGTGGCGACACCTGGATGTGAGTTCGAGACACCGGCTACTCTCCGGGAAGTTCACGGCGATCGCTCGTGAGAAGCACGGACATCTGAAGCCCTCTAGAGACGTAGGAGTTCTGTCGGTGACGGATGGCTACGAGGATCCGGGCGCCTCGGCGACCGCCCAGCTGCCGGCCGTCGTCGCCCGCGTCACCGCGCTCGCCGACCGCCTCGGCGTGCCGCACGCCGAGGTCTTCGACGTCGGGCGGCTGTCCATCGCCTGCGGGGTCCCGGAGCCGGTGGTCAGGGCCCTGCTCAGCGGTCGGCCCGCGGGCGAGCCGGACGTCCAGGCCCGCTTCCTGCAACGCCTGGACCTGCTGCGCCGCACCCGGCTGAAGCCGAACGGCCGCAGGTACACCCAGCAGGAGATCGCCGACGGCGCGGGCATGTCCCGCCAGCAGGCCGGCGCCCTCATCAACGGCGACCGGCGGCCCACCATGGAGCACTGCGACGCGCTGCAGCGCTTCTTCCGGGTGCACGCCGGGTTCCTCACCGCGGAGGACCCCGAGGCGCTCGCGGGCGCGTTGCAGCGCACCGAGCAGGAGCTGCTGCAGAAGCTCGCGGACCGGGAGCGGGCCGCCGCCGAGGCCGCGGCGGATCCGCTGGAGCGGCTGCTGCAGGACCACGGCGTGCGCGGAATCGCCTGGCGGGCCGCGCAGTTGCCCACCGACCAGCACCGGGACAAGGTGGCCGAGTGGCTCGACATGCTCCTGGAGAGCGTGAAGCGCCCCGAATCCTGAGACGGAAGCGGAACGCGCGGCGGGCGCCGGCGGGACCGACGGCGCCCCGCCGGCGGTTGGGCCCTTCTGCACGTGGCGAGCGGGCGCCGGACTTCGCCTGCGGGCCGCCCCGGGCGGCCGGCAGGCGCGCGCCTAGTCCGGTGCGGCGGCCGGCAGGGGGCGGACCGTGAGGATCTGCTGGGCGTGGCCGACGGGGCCGGCGAGGTCGTACAGGACCGTGCTGGTGACGCCCTGGCCGGCGGGGCCGAAGGTGACGGTGGTGTCGAGCCCGGTCCAGCGGCCCTCGGGGCGGCGGTGCAGGTGGACGGTGAGGTCGACGTTGGGGAACATCCAGGCGGTGGGCGGCTGCCGTACGGCGATCCCGTTGGCGGTGTCGACGAGCGCGATGTAGGACGCGAGCGAGCCGACGCTCTGCCCGGCGACGAGGTCGAGGCCGGTGGAGACCCAGGCCGTCGCGCGGCCCGGCTGCGGGGGCGCGAGCGGGCGCACGTCCAGGGAGGCGATGTACCCGCCCGGCCACACCGAGGTCAGCGGCCAGGGGCGGAGCGTTCCGGGAGGCGGGAGCCGGTCGGCGGTGCCGCCGGCGACGGCGGTGGTGTCACCGGTCGCGAGGAGCCAGGCGCGGGCCCGCACGGCGGGGCGGCCAGCGATGACGGCGACGGCTTCGACGAGTTCGATGGTGCGGCCCGGCCGGACGGTCCCGATCCGGATCTCGCACTCGTCCAGGGCGAGCCGCCCCAGGATGTCGAAGCTGATCCGGGACAGGGCCGCCGGGCCGGCGCCCGGCCGTGCGGCCACATGGCGGTCGATGGCGTGGACGATGAGACCGGCGAGCGGGCTGAAGTGCTGCTCGCCGGGGTCCCACGCACCGCTCGCGTGCCCGGTGGGCTTGTAACGGTGCTCGTCGACGGGTTCGTAGTAGCTGCCGGTGGTCAACGGGGGAATCCTCTCGGGCCTGCGGGCGGGGGGCGCGACGGTGGAGCCGGGTGCCCTCAGCGCGCCAGGACGGTGCTGGCCAGGGCCACGTGCACGGCGGTGCCGGCGAGGATGCTCAGCAGGGCGTTGCGGCGCCACAGGTGCAGGCCGGCGGTGACGGTCAGGGCGGCGAGCGGGGCCAGCGCGCGGGTCTGGGTGACCGGGAGGTCGCGCAGGCAGTAGACGACCAGGATCACCATGACGCCGGCGGGCATCCGGGTGCTGAGGTACCGCACGGTGGCGCTGGCGCGCAGGGGGGCCAGGGCGGCGAAGGGCAGCGCGCGCAGGGACCAGGTGACGGCGGCGGCGACGAGGATCGCGGCAACGGCGTAGCGGGCGTCAGGCATGGGCGGGCTTCCGGCCGGTGGCGAGGTGGCGGGCCAGGAGGCCGGCGGTGAACAGGGCGAAGGCGGCCAGGAGCAGCTGGTGGGGGAAGAGGAGGCGGGCGGCCAGCGCGCACAGC
>NZ_MUMF01000430.1 GCF_002155905.1 Streptomyces tricolor
CGAGGGCGTGCTGCGCTCCTTCCGCCAGTACCAGAAGCGCCTGGCGGGCGCCCGCGAGCGCTCGCTGTCCACCGGCGCCGACCTGCCGGACGACCCGAGCGTGGTGTCGTACCTGGTGGCCGCGGCGNNCCCGGCTGCGGGACGAGCTGAAACTCCTTCGCGCCGAGACGGCCATCATCCGTAATCTGCCGTCGTTGCCCGCGTTCGAGCTGACGCGGACGCCGACCAGTCTGAACTGAGCCCGCACCGGCACCTAGGCACTTGGGGAACCGCACTCCTGATGGCGAAGAAGTCGAAGAAGCAGCAGTCCGGGGGGACGCCCGCGACGGTCGCCCTGACGGCGGCGGGCGTGGACTTCACGGTCCACGCCTACGACCACGACCCCTCCCATCCCTCCTACGGCGAGGAGGCGGCGCAGGCCATGGGCGTCTCCCCCGACCGCGTCTTCAAGACCCTGGTCGCCGACGTGGACGGCTCCCTGGTGGTCGGCGTGGTCCCGGTGGCCGGCTCGCTGGACCTGAAGGCCCTGGCGGCGGCGGT
>NZ_MUMF01000431.1:0-9530 GCF_002155905.1 Streptomyces tricolor
CCGAGGGCGCCGCCGACGCGTCCGTGCCGGACGGCCGGTCCGGAGGCGAGGGCGCCGGCGAGGACCCCGCGGACCCCGCGTCCGCGCAGGAGGACGTCTCCGAGGGCGCCGGGGAGGACCAGGCCGCCGTACCCCTGCCGCCGCACGACGACCACCCCCTCGCCTCCTACGTGCTGCGCGTCAACGGCACCGACCGCCCGGTCACCGACGCCTGGATCGGCGAGTCGCTGCTGTACGTGCTGCGCGAGCGGCTCGGTCTCGCGGGTGCCAAGGACGGCTGCTCGCAGGGCGAGTGCGGGGCCTGCAACGTGCAGGTCGACGGCCGCCTGGTGGCCTCCTGCCTGGTCCCGGCGGTCACCGCGGCCGGCAGCGAGGTGCGTACGGTCGAGGGTCTCGCCGTCGACGGGCAGCCCTCCGACGTCCAGCGCGCGCTCGCCCGGTGCGGTGCCGTGCAGTGCGGTTTCTGCGTCCCCGGCATGGCGATGACCGTGCACGACCTGCTGGAGGGCAACCCGGCGCCGACCGAGCTGGAGACCCGGCAGGCGCTGTGCGGCAACCTGTGCCGGTGCTCGGGCTACCGGGGCGTCGTGGAGGCCGTCAAGGAGGTCGTCGCCGAGCGCGAGGCGTCCCACGCGGACTCCGGGACGGAGACGGAGGAGGCGCGCATCCCGCACCAGGCGGCGCCCGGCTCCGGCGGTGTCCACCCGTCGGCGTTCGAGGCACCCGGCGCCTTCGACACCCCGCAGACACCGGACGCGTACGCCCCGCAGGACGCGACACCGGGCGCCTACGGCACACCCGGCCCGTACGGCTCGCCGGACCCCTACGGCACGCCGCCGGGACCGCAGGACCAGCACTACGGCCAGGACGGAGGCCAGGCGTGAGCAACGAAGCCGGCACCGCGACCACCGCCGCGGAACCCGACCCCGCTGCCGAGGCGTCGCCGCACGGCATCGGCGCCTCCCTGCCGCACGCCGACGCCCGCGCCAAGACCGAGGGCACCTTCCCGTACGCGGCCGACCTGTGGGCCGAGGGCCTGCTGTGGGCCGCCGTGCTGCGCTCCCCGCACGCGCACGCGCGCATCGTCTCCATCGACACCACCCACGCGCGCGAGATGCCCGGCGTCCGCGCCGTCGTCACCCACGAGGACGTGCCCGGCACGCCCCGCCACGGCCGGGGCACGCCCGACCGGCCGGTGTTCGCCGCCGAGGTCGTACGCCACCACGGCGAGCCCATCGCCGCCGTGGCCGCCGACCACCCGGACACCGCGCGGATGGCCGCCGCCGCCGTCATCGTCGAGTACGAGGTGCTCGACCCGGTCACCGACCCGGAGCAGGCCTTCGAGGCCGAGCCGCTGCACCCCGACGGCAACCTGATCCGGCACATCCCGCTGCGCCACGGCGACCCGGAGGCGGTCGGCGAGGTGGTGGTCGAGGGCCTGTACCGGATCGGCCGCCAGGATCCGGCCCCGATCGGCGCCGAGGCCGGCCTCGCCGTACCGCGCCCGGACGGCGGGGTGGAGCTGTACCTGGCCTCCACCGACCCGCACACCGACCGCAACACCGCCGCCGCCTGCTACGGCCTGCCCCCCGATCGGGTGAAGATCGTCGTCACCGGGGTGCCCGGCGCCACGGCCGACCGCGAGGACCAGGGCTTCCAGCTCCCGCTCGGCCTGCTCGCGCTGAAGACGGGCTGCCCGGTGAAGCTGACGGCGACCCGCGAGGAGTCCTTCCTCGGCCACGCCCACCGCCACCCCACCCTGCTGCGCTACCGCCACCACGCCGACGCCGAGGGCAAGCTGGTGAAGGTGGAGGCGCAGATCCTGCTGGACGCGGGCGCGTACGCCGACACCTCCGCCGAAGCGCTGGCCGCCGCCGTCTCCTTCGCGTGCGGCCCGTACGTCGTCCCGAACGCCTTCATCGAGGGCTGGGCCGTCCGCACCAACAACCCGCCTTCCGGGCATGTGCGCGGCGAGGGCGCCATGCAGGTGTGCGCCGCCTACGAGGCGCAGATGGACAAGCTGGCGAAGAAGCTGGGCCTGGACCCGGCCGAGCTGCGCCTGCGCAACGTCCTCGCGACGGGCGACGTCCTGCCGATCGGCCAGACCGTGACCTGCCCGGCCCCCGTCGCCGAACTGCTCCAGGCGGTCCGCGACTTCCCGCTGCCTGCGCTGCCCAAGGACACGCCCGAGGAGGAGTGGCTGCTGCCCGGCGGCCCCGAGGGCGCGGGCGAACCGGGCGCGGTGCGCCGGGGCGTCGGCTACGGCCTGGGCATGGTGCACATGCTCGGCGCGGAGGGCGCCGACGAGGTGTCCACGGCGACGGTCAAGGTCCACGACGGCATCGCGACCGTGCTGTGCGCGGCCGTGGAGACCGGCCAGGGCTTCACCACGCTGGCCCGGCAGATCGTCCAGGAGACCCTCGGCGTCGAGGAGGTCCACGTCGCCCCGGTCGACACCGACCAGCCCCCGGCCGGCGCGGGCTGCCGGGGCCGGCACACCTGGGTGTCGGGCGGCGCCGTGGAGCGGGCGGCCAAGATGGTCCGCACGCAACTGCTCCAGCCCCTGGCGCACAAGTTCGGCATGTCCACCGAGCTGCTCCAGATCACCGACGGCAAGATCACCTCGTACGACGGCGTCCTGTCGACCACCGTCACCGAGGCGTTGGAGGGCAAGGAGCTGTGGGCCACCGCGCAGTGCCGCCCGCACCCCACCGAGCCGCTGGACGCCTCCGGCCAGGGCGACGCCTTCGTGGGCCTGGCGTTCTGCGCGATCCGCGCGGTGGTCGACGTCGACGTCGAGCTGGGCTCGGTGCGGGTGGTGGAGCTGGCGGTCGCCCAGGACGTGGGCCGGGTGCTGAACCCGGCGCAGCTGGCGGCCCGTATCGAGGCGGGCGTCACCCAGGGCGTGGGCATCGCCCTCACCGAGAACCTGCGCACGCCCCGCGGCCTGGTCCGCCACCCCGACCTGACCGGCTACGCCCTGCCGACCGCCCTGGACGCGCCCGACGTCCGGATCGTGAAGCTGGTCGAGGAGCGGGACGTGGTCGCCCCGTTCGGCGCCAAGTCGGTCAGCGCCGTCCCGGTGGTGACGGCACCGGCGGCGATCGCCTCCGCCGTCCGCGCCGCCACCGGCCGCCCCGTCAACCGCCTCCCGATCCGCCCGCAGGCGGCCGTGGTGACGGACCGGTGAACACACCGCCGCGCCACGGGCCCGCGCCCGGCGGAAGCCCTCTCACCTGATGGCCGGCATGGACGGTGTCGTCCTGGTCACCGGGGTGATGGCGGCGGGCAAGTCCACGGTGGCCCAGCGGCTGGCCGAGGCGCTGCCGCGCGCCGCGCACGTCCGGGGCGACGCGTTCCGCCGGATGATCGTGTCGGGGCGGGTGGAGTACGCCCCCGGGGCGGGGGGCGAGGCCGCCGCGCAACTGGCGCTGCGCCACCGGCTGTCGGCGGCGACGGCGGACGGGTACGCGGCGGCGGGCTTCACGGCGGTCGTGCAGGACGTCGTCCTCGGCGCGTACCTGCGGACGTACACCGGCCTGGTCCGCACCCGCCCCCTGTACGTGGTGGTGCTGGCGCCCGCCGCGGCGGAGGTCGCGGCCCGCGAGGCCGGCCGGGCGAAGACCGGGTACGGCGGGGAGTGGACCGTGGCCGCCCTGGACGAGGAACTGCGCCTGCGCACCCCGCGCATCGGCCTCTGGCTGGACACCTCCGGCTGGACCCCGGAGGAGACCGTGGAGGCGATCCTCGCCGACACGCAACGAGCCCGGGTCGCCTGACGTCTTCCCTCGTGAGGGCCGTTGTCAGTGGGGCGGCGTAGTGTGCACAGCGGTGGGGGCACCTGCCCGGGGGCCGCGTACGACGGTGTGCGCGGGCCCGTCACGCGCCAGGGAAGACCGCGGGGGAGCGATGAGCACGACCGACGCCGACGTACCGGTGATCACGCTGACCGAGGCGGAGCTGGACCGCTACGTCACGCACCCGCCGACGCGCGGCCTGCTCACGGGCGTCGGCCTGCCCGCGGAAACCGACCTGCTGACCTTCTCCCCGCTGCGCACCCACGGCCTGCGCACGCTCGCCGACGCCGCCGAGGGCCCCTTCGGCCTGGCGGAGGACCTGCGCGCGCGCCTGGTGATAGGCGAACTGCTCACCCCGGCCGGCATGGAGCGCCGGTCGATCCTGCTCGACGGCGTCACGGGCGAGCTGACGACGGCCTACCTCTTCGACCCCTCCGACCCCCGCCCCTTCGCGCCCTCCCTGGACACGCTGCTGCGCTTCGCCGCGGTCACCGAGGAACTGGCGGGCCTGCGCGGCCGGTTCGCCTCCCTGGCCGGCCAGTACGGCCCCAGGACGGTCACCGAGGCCTCCCGCCGCCTCCTCACCCTCTTCGAGGAGGGCGTCGACGGGCAGGTCCCGCCGTACTGGAAGGCGGCGGCCCTGATCCGCCCGCTGTCCCTCGTCGCCGGCCCCGGTACGGCCTCGGGCCTCACCCTCGACGTCCCCGCCCGCCTGCTGGACCAGGAATTCGGGCACGGCAGGGTGGCCCGCTTCGAGGAGGTCGACTTCCCCGCGACGCTCACCCACGAGCCGACCCGCCGCTTCCTGCGCGAGACGGGTCTGCCCGAGGAGGCGGTCCTCTTCCACGCCGACACCGACGTCCCGCTGCCCACGCTCCGCGAGTACGTCACCGAGGAACGCCCCGACCACCCCCTCGGGGAACTCCCCGCCCACTGCGACTACTTGATCCGTCTGGGCGGGCTGCCGGGGGGCAACAGCCTGGTGGTCGACGGCAGAACGGGCGCGGTCCTCACCTTCGACGAGCCCGAGGCCGCCCTCTCCCCCCTCAACACCGATGTCTCCACCCTGGCCTTCACCCTGTGGCTCATCCACCACGAGCGCACCATCGACGACCACCTCGGCGGGGAGCTGTCCACCCACGCCTACGACCACCTGGTCGTCCTCATGATCCACACCCTCCGCTCGATCGACCCGACGGGCACCCTCCCGGAGACGTCCTGGCACTACTGGACGGAACTCCTCCGGGACGAGACGGGCGGGGTGCTCTGAGCCGTCAGGATGCGGTGAATTTCCGGATTCCGGTCACTTAGAGTGGCCGCGCGACCCTACCGTGGACCGTGATTATGTCGACACGCACGGTGACGGAGGGGTGCGGATGGCGGTCGACGTGGCTGCGGAGCCACTCAAGGACGAGGTGAGCGAGCGGGGCTGGGAGGTCGACCCGGACGACGAGTGGGGCATCGCCGTCATCACCACCGTCGGACGGCAGTTGAGGCTGCGGCGGGAAGCGGTGGGGATGAAGGTCGGTGACTTCGCCAAGGCCGCCGGCTACGGCGAGGACCTGGTCTACAAGATCGAGAGCGGAAAGCGGATTCCCCGGCCCGAGTATCTGGACAAGGCCGACGAGGTGTTGGGGGCGGGGGGACTGCTCTCGGCGATGAAGGAGGATGTGCAGAAGGTCCGGTACCCGAAGAAGGTCCGGGCGCTGGCGGACATGGAGGCCAAGGCCGTCGAGATCGGCCTGTACGAGTGCAACATCATCGCCGGACTCCTGCAGACGGCCGAGCATGCCCGAGCCGTGATCGGGGCAGCCCAGCCGCCGTACTCACCGGACGACGTGGAGCGCATGGTGGCTGCTCGACTGGCCCGGCGGTCGGTCTTCGAACGGACACCGGCTCCGTCGATCCACTTCGTCCTGGAAGAAGCGCCGCTGCGTCGCCAGGTCGGGGGCACAATGGTGTGGCGTCGGCAGCTCGAACACCTGCTGGAGGTGGGGCGCTTGAACAACGTCACACTGCAGGTCATGCCGACGAACACCGACGCCCACCCCGGGCTGGACGGCAGGATCGAGCTGCTGAAGTTCTGCGACGGGAAGGCGGTGGGCCGCTCCGACGGCCTGTTCAACGGCCGGCCCGTCGACGACCTGAAGCATCTCCGCATCCTGGAGTTGCAGTACGGCACCATCCGGGCGCAGGCCCTCCCGCCCCGGGAGTCGCTTGCCTTCATCGAGAAACTGCTGGGAGAGACATGATGCGCAAGGCCTCCGCCGAGCACTCCTCCGAACTGGCGTGGTTCAAGAGCAGCTACAGCGGCGGCACCAACGGCGAGTCCTGCGTCGAGGTGGCCACCACTCCCGGCACGATCCACGTCCGCGACTCGAAGACCCTCGACGGCCCCCAGCTCGCCCTCACTCCCCACGCCTGGTCGGCCTTCGTGCCGTACGCGTCCTACGGTCGAGGCGACTGAAGAAGGGCGGCACTCCCTGGGGGGTGCCGCCCTTCCATGCTGACGAATATGGAGGCCGTGGCGGGAATTGAACCCGCGTACCTCGCTTTGCAGGCGAGTCCCTGAGCCACTCGGGCACACGGCCGTGTCGGTGAGAAGAACGTACGGGCCTGTCAGGGAGGGGCTCAAGAGGCGCGGCGTGCGTGCAACAGGACTGCCATACCCCGTTCATGAAAGGGGACGTACGACCAACGGCGGAGTGGAAGGTCGGACTCCTGACAGGGGTCAAACTTGGTTGCGGGGCTTACTCTGGCGAGCATGAGTGCCCTTGGATCCCGCGAGCCCGATGTCCTTGATCCGCCCCTTGACCAGGACGGCGGCGTGCTGAGCCGGTCGTACCGGGCGCTCAGTGTCGGGATCGTGTCGGTCGTGGTCCTCATCGCGTTCGAGGCGACCGCCGTGGGCACGGCGATGCCGGTCGCCGCGCGGGAGCTGCACGGCGTGGCGCTGTACGCGTTCGCCTTCTCCGGGTACTTCACGACCAGCCTGTTCGGGATGGTGCTCGCCGGGCAGTGGTCCGACCGCAGGGGACCCCTGGGCGCGCTCACCACCGGCATCGCCGCCTTCG
The DNA here is from genome assembly GCF_002155905.1 of Streptomyces tricolor. Lineage (GTDB taxonomy): Bacteria > Actinomycetota > Actinomycetes > Streptomycetales > Streptomycetaceae > Streptomyces > Streptomyces tricolor. The sequence goes on from NZ_MUMF01000431.1 coordinate 6,872, forward strand.
CCGCGGGGCTCCTCGTCGCCGGGACCGCGCAGGTCATGTGGGTGTTCATCCTCGGCCGGGCCGTGCAGGGACTGGGCGGTGGGCTGGTCATCGTGGCGTTGTACGTCGTGGTCGGGCGGGCCTACCCCGAGCGGCTGCGGCCCGCGATCATGGCGGCCTTCGCCGCCGGCTGGGTCGTCCCCTCCATCGTCGGCCCCCTCGCCTCCGGCGCCGTCACCGAGCACCTCGGCTGGCGCTGGGTGTTCCTCGGCATACCCGTCCTCGTCGCGCTGCCGCTCGCCCTCGCCCTGCCCCAGATACGCCGGAGGGCGTCGGGCCCGGTGGACGAGGCGGCCGGTGCCGAGCCCTTCGACCGGCGGCGGATCCGGCTCGCGCTCGGCATCTCCCTCGGCGCCGGACTCCTCCAGTACGCCGCCCAGGACCTGCGCCCGCTGTCCCTGCTCCCGGGACTGGCCGGGGCGGCCCTCCTCGTCCCCGCCGTCCTCGGTCTGCTCCCGCGCGGCACCTACCGGGCCGCCCGCGGCCTGCCCTCCGTCGTGCTGCTGCGCGGCCTGGCCGCCGGTTCCTTCATCGCCGCCGAGTCCTTCGTGCCGCTGATGCTGGTCACCCAGCGCGGGCTGTCGCCGACCCTCGCCGGGTTCTCGCTGGCGGCCGGCGGCCTGACGTGGGCGCTGGGATCGTTCGTGCAGTCCCGGGCGCGCGTGGCGCCGTACCGGGAGCGGCTGATGACCCTCGGGATGGTGCTGGTCGCCGTCGCGATCGTCGCCGCGCCGAGCGTGCTCGTGCACTCCGTGCCGGTGTGGACCGTCGCCGCCGCCTGGGGGGTCGGCTGCTTCGGCATGGGGCTGGTGATCTCCTCCACCAGTGTGCTGCTGCTCCAGCTGTCCGCCCCGGAGGAGGCCGGTACGAACTCCGCCGCGCTCCAGATCTCCGACGCCCTCGCCAACGTCGTCCTCCTCGCCGCGACCGGCGCGGCCTTCGCGGCCCTCGGCGGCGGCAGCGCCGCGGCGACCACGGCCACGGCGGCCGGCAGCGGGCATCCCGCCGCCTTCGCCGCCGTCTTCCTGCCGATGGCGGCGGTGGCGCTGGTGGGCGCCTGGGTGACCCGCAGGCTGCGGGAACGGACGCCTGCGCGCTGAGTGACGGGCCGGTGATCGCGGGGTGACGGTGGGTCCGCTGTGGCTGCTGTGACGTGGCTCCCACCCGTGGGCGACCCGGGGTCGTTCGCGGGTTGAGGGCGGGGCGGCGCCGGTAGGGTGGCCCGGTTGTCATACGTAGCCGAGCCCCCGACCACTGATCTACGGAGACCGTGACTACCACCGCCGCCACCTCCGCCACCTCCGCTACCTCACATCACCTCTCGCCCGCCTTCCCGGGCCGGGCCCCCTGGGGTACCGCCAGCAAGCTGCGTGCCTGGCAGCAGGGGGCGATGGAGAAGTACATCCAGGAGCAGCCGCGTGACTTCCTCGCCGTCGCCACGCCCGGCGCCGGCAAGACGACCTTCGCCCTGACCCTTGCCTCCTGGCTGCTGCACCACCACGTCGTGCAGCAGGTGACCGTGGTCGCGCCCACCGAGCACCTGAAGAAGCAGTGGGCCGAGGCCGCGGGCCGGATAGGGATCAAGCTCGACCCGGAGTACAGCGCGGGCCCGCTCGGCAGGGAGTACGACGGGGTCGCCGTGACGTACGCCGGTGTGGGCGTGCGCCCGATGCTGCACCGCAACCGGGTCGAGCAGCGCAAGACCCTCGTCATCCTGGACGAGATCCACCACGCCGGTGACTCCAAGTCCTGGGGCGAGGCGTGCCTGGAGGCCTTCGAGCCGGCCACCCGGCGGCTGGCGCTGACCGGTACGCCGTTCCGGTCCGACACCAACCCCATCCCCTTCGTGACGTACGAGGAGGGGGCGGACGGGATCCGGCGGTCCGCCGCCGACTACACGTACGGCTACGGGTCCGCGCTGGCGGACGGCGTCGTCCGGCCGGTGATCTTCCTTTCCTACAGCGGCAACATGCGCTGGCGGACCAAGGCCGGTGACGAGGTCGCCGCCCGGCTCGGCGAGCCGATGACCAAGGACGCGGTCAGCCAGGCCTGGCGTACGGCCCTCGACCCGCGCGGCGACTGGATGCCGAGCGTGCTGCGCGCCGCCGACCAGCGGCTGACCGAGGTCCGCAAGGCCATCCCGGACGCGGGTGCGCTCGTCATCGCCTCCGACCAGGATTCCGCGCGCGCGTACGCGAAGCTCATCCGGGAGATCACCGGGACGAAGGCGACGCTCGTGCTGTCCGACGACGCCGGCGCCTCGAAGAAGATCGACGAGTTCAGCGCCGGCACCGACCGGTGGATGGTCGCGGTGCGGATGGTGTCCGAGGGCGTCGACGTGCCGCGGCTCGCGGTGGGGGTCTACGCCACGACCATCTCGACGCCGCTGTTCTTCGCGCAGGCCGTGGGTCGTTTCGTGCGGTCCCGGCGGCGCGGTGAGACCGCTTCCGTGTTCCTGCCGACCGTGCCCGATCTGCTGACCTTCGCCAACGAGATGGAGAAGGAGCGGGACCACGCCCTCGACAAGCCGAAGAAGGAGGGCGAGGAGGACCCGTACGCCGAATCCGAGAAGGAGATGGAGGAGGCGAACAAGCAGCAGGACGAGGACACCGGCGAGCAG
>NZ_MUMF01000431.1:9552-9841 GCF_002155905.1 Streptomyces tricolor
CCGGCCGAGCGGCGGCCGGTGGTCACGCACAAGGAGCTGATGGAGCTGCGGAAGCAGCTGAACACGATGGTGAGCGCGTATGTGCACCAGAGTGGGAAGCCGCACGGGGTGATCCACACCGAGCTGCGGCGGGTGTGCGGGGGGCCGCCCAGCGCGGAGGCCACGGCGGGGCAGTTGCGGCAGCGGATCGCCAAGGTGCAGGAGTGGGCCACGCGGATGCGATGACTCCGCCCACCCGACTCGGTCGGTTGAGGGGGCAGCGTCGCGGCGCTTTGCCCCGGCCCCCGGG
>NZ_MUMF01000432.1 GCF_002155905.1 Streptomyces tricolor
AGATTGGTATAAGAGACGGGGGGGAGGGAGGGGGGAGGCCCCCTCCCCTCGCGTTTCACGTCACGCGGTGTCGGTGCCGGCAGGTCGGCACCGACCGCACTCGATCTCGTTGCCGTCGGTATCGGTGACGTATCCGAGGCTGCCGTTGATGTGGACCGTCACCAATCCCGGCGCGTGGTCCACCTCGAAGGGCTCGTTGCCTCGTGTCGTCCCGGACCACGGGCGCTCGGCGCCCGGCGAACCGATCGTCCACACGACGAAGGTCTCGCCGGGCAGCAGCCAGTGATCGCTCCCGTACGGTTCGAGGACCAGCTCCAGCAGGTCGTCGCCGTCGTTGCGGACCCGCAGACGGGCCGCGGGCGGTTCTTGTGCCACCCCGGCCTCTCCCTCTCTTTCCGGCCGCGGGCCGGGGACGCTCACCACCATGCCGAGTCCAGCCGTCCCTCGATCGCCCGCAGGTTCTCCCGGGAGCACGCGTCGCAGAAGTACTGGCGGATGCCGTTCTCCACGGAGCAGGTCCAGGTGACCGGCTGGGGGCCGTCGGCGGGGGTGCCGCAGCGGGCACACACGAGGCGGCGGCGCTCCGCGGTGGAGCCGCCCTGATCACTTCCGCCGGGAGGACTCGTCACCCGCCGACGATAACCCCAAGGCCGGCTGATCGCCGTACGCGACGCCTCACAAAGACCGTCGATCGCCGTATGCGGCGCCCCGCGGAGGGCCGATGGCCGTAGGCAACGCACCGCGGGGGCCGGTCCGTTGGGCCGGACCGGCCCCCGCGGGGAGGCTTCGCCTCCCGGGTCCGGGAGGCCACCGCTGCTCAGGTGTGGTGCTCGCGTTGCTTACTGCATGACGGCCATGGCGAGCGCGCGGCGGGCGCGCATCGAGGCGCGCTCGGCCCGGCGCTGCATGCGCTGGGCGACCGCCAGGCGCATGGCCCGGCGCTCGCGTACCGCGTCATGGAGTCGCTCATGCATATGCGCACGAGCCAGGGCTTCTTGCATGAGTTGCATCTCACGGTTCCTGTTCTGGCGCGCTTCGGTCGCGCCGGTGGTGGTGAAGTCTGGGGTCGCGGAGCCGGCGGGCTCGCTGGTGGACGGCTTCATCGGGGCCTGCTTCTTGGGGTCGTGCGTGAGGGGGCGGTCGATCGTTCCTGCGGTGTTCATGCCGTGACCGGGTTCTTCCGCGGGCGACCACGCGGCCGCTTCCGGGCGACGACGACACCCTGGACGAACAGCTCGCCACCCCAGACGCCCCAGGGCTCACGCCGTTCCTTGGCGCCGGCGAGGCAGGCCTCGATCAGCGGGCAGGTGCGGCAGAGGGATTTGGCGTACTCCACGTCCGCGGGCGACTCGGCGAAGAAGACCTCCGGGTCGTAGGAGCGGCAGGGGACGGGTACGCCGAGGTTCTCGATGGCGTCGTCGAGCGCGGTGAGGGGGGTCAAGGTGGAGTCCTCCGTGAGGCCGGGCGGGGGGATCGTTTGCGAAGGCGGTACGGACGGGGCGTGCGCTTCGAGTTGCACGGTTGGTCTTCCTCGTCTGGTCGTTCCGGCCGGTTGACCGGGTGTCGGCTGGTACCGGGTTCTGTTGTCCCGAGGCCCCTTCGCTCCGTCGTCCCCGTTCGGGGAAAACAGAAGGGCCGCGGATCCCGGATGGGGTTCCGCGGCCCTGAAGGCGCCGGCCTGATCGGCGATCAGGCTGGATCACTCCAGGGTTCTGGCCCACGGAAGGCCCACATCAGGTGGTGCTGCGTCGTCTGCTTCCGGAATCCGGCACCGGCCGCCGCAAAGGCATAGGCGTGCGCCTGTGCCGCTACCGCTTCCAGTGCCTCGGTCGGTCGCTCATTGCGCTCGCGGATGGGAAGGCCCGCGAGGGCAACAGAGGACGCCGGACGCACGGCACGGATGCCGGACAGACCGGTGCCCTGGTGCGAGGCGCCGAGCATGCACGTGGAGACGGCCGAGCGATCGGTCAGTTTGGCCGTGCTGACGGTGGTGCTGATGTTGATGCTGATCACTGGACTCGCCTCCTCTCGGCGTCTCAAGGGACTGGGGTGAACCAGTCCGTTCGGATATGCAAGTACAACACGGAAACCGGGCCTTCGAGAAGGCCGCTGCGTCCGTGCCTAGAACCTATGGGGATTGCTGGGGCATGCGCAAACTATTTTTTCGACGAGTTCGCATCAGTCGCCGCCCTCGTCTTCGGCGGGTTCTTGACCTGCGCAGATGGCCAGAACGTCGGCTCCGTAGCTGCGCAGCTTGCGGCTGAGGACGCCGGGGATGCGGGCGAGTTCGGCGGGACTTTCCGGGCAGGTCTCGGCGATGGCCATCAGTGTCCGGTCGGTGAAGACGCAGAAGTCCGGCTGGCCGCTGCGCTCGGCTTGGACCGCGCGCCACTCCCGGAGCCGCTCGTAGAGCCCTTCGTCCATGTCCGAGGGGCAGTCCGCGCAGCGCATCAGTTTCATCTCGCCGGCGTCGGTGAGCGTGCGTCCGCAGACCCGGCAGCGGGCCGGGGTGCGCTGCACGCGCCGGGGAGCGGCGGCGGTGCCTGCGGTGCTGCCGCGCTCGACGCCTCCGCCCGTGCCGGCGCCGGAGCGGCCGACGGTGGGGGTGGTGCCGGGGCGCAGCCCGTCGAGGAACCGGCTCGGTCTGCGGTTGGGGCGTCCGCCGGGTGAGCGGGACAGGGCCCAGGAGAGGTGGAGGCGTTCCCGGGCGCGGGTCACACCGACGTAGAGGAGGCGGCGTTCCTCCTCGATCTGCTCGTCGGTCCGGGCGTAGGTGATGGGCAGCATGCCCTCGGCGATGCCGACCAGGAAGACGACGTCCCACTCCAGGCCCTTGGCGGCGTGCAGGGAGGCGAGGGTGACGCCCTGGACGGTCGGGGCGTGCTGGGCGTTGGCGCGCTCGTCGAGTTCGGCCACGAAGTCGGCGAGGGTGGCCGCGGGCCGGGCGGCGGCGATGTCGTGGGCCAGGTTGACCAGTGCGGCCAGGGATTCCCAGCGTTCTCTGACGGCGCCGGAGCCGGCCGGGGGTGCGCTGGTCCAGCCCTCGCCGGAGAGGACGGCGCGCACTTGGGAGGGGAGGTCCACGACGTCGTCGAGGAGGGAGTCGTTGCCGCCGAAGCGGGCGGCGCCGCGCAGGGCGATGCCGGCTTTGCGGATCTCGGGCCGGTCGAAGAAGCGTTCGGCTCCGCGCAGCTGGTAGGGGACCCCGGCGTCGGCGAGGGCCTGCTCGTAGATCTCGGACTGGGAGTTCGTGCGGAACAGGACGGCGATCTCGGCGGCGGGGACGCCGGCGTCGATCAGCTCCCGGATGCGGCGTGCGGCGCCTTCGGCCTCGGCGGGCTCGTCGGTGTACTCGGTGTAGACGGGTTCCGGCCCCGGGGGCCGTTGGGAGACGAGTTCCAGCCGGTGGTCGGCGGCGCGGCCCCGGGCCTGGGTGAGCAGTCCGTTGGCGAGGTGGACGACCTGGGGGGTGGAGCGGTAGTCGCGGACCAGTTTCACGACGGTGGCGCCGGGGTGCCGGAGGCGGAAGTCGAGGAGGTGGTCGGGCGTTGCTCCCGTGAACGAGTAGATGGTCTGGCTGGCGTCACCGACGACGCACAGGTTGTCACGGTCGCCGAGCCAGAGGTCCAGCAGCCGCTGCTGCAGCGGGCTGACGTCCTGGTATTCGTCCACGACGAAGTGCTGGTACTGCGCGCGGACCTGTTCGGCGATGTCGTGCCGGTCCTGGAGGATGGCGACGGTCAGCAGCAGGACGTCTTCGAAGTCGATGACCGCGCGGTCGCGTTTGAGGTCCTCGTAGGCCGCGTAGAGGTGGGCGATCTCGGCGGGGTCGCGGGGGGCCTCGCGGCCTGCCTTCGCAGCCGCGTACGGGTAGTCGGCGGGGACGGTCTGGGTGACCTTGGACCATTCGATCTCGGCGGTGACGTCGCGCAGCTCGTTGCGGTCGAGCCGGGTGCCGAGGGCGGCGGCCGCGTCGGCGACGAGCTGGATCTTGCGGTCGATGAGCCGGGGCAGGGAGCCACCGATCGCTTTCGGCCAGAAGTACTGGAGCTGGCGCAGGGCGGCGGAGTGGAAGGTGCGGGCCTGGACGCCTTGGGCGCCGAGCTGGCGGAGCCGGCCGCGCATCTCGCCGGCGGCGCGGTTGGTGAAGGTGACGGCGAGCACGCTGGACGGGTGCAGGATGCCGGCGCGCACTCCGTAGGCGATGCGGTGGGTGATCGCCCGGGTCTTGCCCGTGCCCGCTCCGGCCAGGACGCACACCGGGCCGTGCAGGGCGGTGGCCACCTCGCGCTGCTCGGGGTCGAGCCCTTCGAGCACCGCGTCGGCAGTCTCCGGTGCCTGCGGGAAGAGGGGGGAGTGCGTTGCTGCTGTCACACCGCAATGCTGCCAGGTCGGCCGGGACGGCTGTGCCGGTTGTCCACAGGCGGGGGCTCGCAGTCGTATTAATGCGGCGGGAGTCACGTTCTGGTGCGGCGGGTGTCACGCGTCGGTACGGCGGGTGTCAAGCGTCGGTGCAGCGGGTGTCACGCGGCTGGTGCCGGATCGGTGCGGCGGGTGTCACACCGGCGGGTGGCCGCCTGTGGCGGGAATGGCGGGCGGGTCGCTTACGTTCTCTGTCTGGACGACCTTTTCCGAGCTGCCTGAGGAGCGCGAGAGATGCAGGGCACTGTGACGATGTACAGCACGACTTGGTGCGGCTACTGCCGGCGGCTGAAGAGCCAGATGGACCGGGAGGGCATCAGCTACACCGAGATCAACATCGAGCAGGACCCGGAGTCCGCCGCTTTCGTGGAGAAGGCGAACGGCGGCAACCAGACCGTCCCGACCGTGCTCTTCGCGGACGGCTCCACGCTGACGAACCCGTCGCTGGCCCAGGTCAAGCAGAAGCTCGCCGCGTAAGGGCGAGCTGCGCCGAACGGCGGTTCCCGAGCCCCGAGGGGTTCAGGAGCCGCCGTTCGGCGTTTCTGATCATTTCGCGGCGGCCTGCGGCCTCGCGGTCCTCGCCGTCTCAGACGAAGCTGCGGGTCGGCAGCGGCTTGCCGTACCACATCTCGATCAGGCGGGCCGCGATGGAGATGCCGTACGGCGGGAGCACCTCGCCGGTCTCGAAGGCCGCGTGCAGCTCCTCTCGGGAGAACCAGCGAGCCTCGTGGATCTCGTCCCCGTCGACGTCGATCTCGGTGGACGTGGCGCGCGCCATGAAGCCGAGCATCAGGCTGGACGGGAAGGGCCAGGGCTGGCTGGCGACGTACTCGACCTCGCCGACGGTGACGCCGACCTCCTCGCACACCTCGCGGCGCACTGCCTGCTCGATGGACTCGCCGGGCTCGACGAATCCGGCGAGCGTGGAGAAGCGGCCCTCGGGCCAGTGGACCTGGCGGCCGAGCAGGATGCGGTCGTCCTCGTCGGTGACCGCCATGATCACGGCCGGGTCGGTGCGCGGGTAGTGCTCGGCGCCGCAGGCCGGGCAGCGGCGGATGTGGCCGGCCGCCGCGATGACCGTGCGCTCGCCGCAGCGGGAGCAGAAGCGGTGGGTGCGCTGCCAGTTCTCCAGTCCGACGGCGTGGACCATGAGTCCGGCGTCGCGCGGCGACAGCAGCAGGCCGGCCTCCCGCAGCCCCGCCGGGCGCATCGACCAGTCCGCGCGCCCGGCGGGGCTGCGGG
>NZ_MUMF01000433.1 GCF_002155905.1 Streptomyces tricolor
CTCGCCGTGGCCGCCGTCGACCTGCCCGCCGGACGGCCGGCCGAGGAGGCGGCACACACCCTGCTCGCCGAACTCGGCGCGGCCCGCCCCTCGGTGACCCACACCGCAGGCCGCCGGGCCGTCTGGCGGCCCCGGCCCGCCCCGCTGCCCGACCGCGAGGTCACCGCCGCCGACCTCGGCCTGGACCGCGACTCCGTGGTCCTCCTCACCGGGGGCGCGCGCGGCATCACCGCACGCCTGGCCCGTGCCCTGGCCGCGCTCACCGGCTGCCACATCGAACTGGTCGGCCGCACCGAGCCCGTCGCGGGGCCGCTGCCGACCGACGAGGACCTGCGCGCCCGGCTGATCGCCGAGGGCGGGCGCGACCCGGCCGGCATCGAACGCGCGGTCCGCGCCCACGCCGCCGGCCGGGAGGTCCGGCAGTGCCTGGACGACCTCGCCGAGCGCGCCGCGTCGGTGCGCTACCACCGCGCCGACGTCCGCGACCCCGGGCGGCTGGGCGCCGTCCTGGACGACGTCCACGCCCGGCACGGCCGGCTGGACACCGTCGTCCACGCGGCCGGCCTGGTCCGCGACCGGCTGCTGCGGGACAAGACGCCCGAGGAGTTCGCCGAGGTGTACGACACGAAGGTCGCCGGTGCCCGCGCGCTGGCCGGCCGGCTCCGGCCGGGCCTGCGCCACCTGGTGCTCTTCGGCAGCATCGCCGGCGTGACCGGCAACCGCGGCCAGACCGACTACGCCGCCGCCAACGACGCCCTGGACACCCTGGCCCACCAGTGGTCCGGCCGGCTCGCCGACCGGGTCCTCGCCCTGGACTGGGGCCCCTGGGCGGCGGACGCGGGCGGCATGGTCACCGCCGAACTGGAACGGGCGTACCTCCGCAACGGCATCGGCCTGATCGACCCGGACGACGGCGTGCGGGCCTTCCTGCGCGAACTGGCCTTCGGCCGCGACCCGCAGGTGCTGCTCGCCGCCGGGGACCCCGCCGGGTTCGGGAGCGCCCTTGACTGACATCCTCCTCGCCGCCGCGGCCGGCCCCGGAGACCTGCGCGCCGCGCTGCGCGCCGGCCGCCGCGGCGGCACCGGCCCCTGCCGCGTCGCCGTCCTCGACCCGACGCCCCAGCGGATCGAGCAGGCCCTCGCCCTGATCGACCGCGGGGAACCCTGGCAGGGCGGCAACGACCTCTGGTTCGCCCCCCGGCCCGCACCGCCCGGCGGCACCGTGTTCCTCTTCCCCGGACTGGACGCCCGTACCGGCCCGCCCCCCGACGACGTGCTGCGCTGGCTGGGCCGCCCCGCCGGACCGGCGTCCGGCTCGACCGGCCTCGCCGAGCGCACCCGCGCCACGCTGCGCCTCAACCGCGTGCTCCACGCGGCGCTGCTGCGCGCCGGCATCGTCCCGGACGCCATGGCGGGGCACAGCGCGGGGGAGTGGAGCGCCCTGTTCGCGGCCGGCCTCTTCGCCGAGCCGGCGTTCGAGGACTTCGCCCGCACCATGGGCGCCGCCCCGGTCCCGGACGTGGTCTTCGCCGCCGTCGGCCTGCCCGCCGAGGCGGCGGCCCGACTCGCCCGGGACGAGCCGGGGGTCGTGCTGTCCCACGACAACGCGCCCGACCAGAGCGTGCTGTGCGGCGACGAGGACGCCGTCGGCCGCTGCCTCGCCCGGATCGCCGACCCCGAGGTGCCCCGCAGGGTGCTGCCGTTCCGGTCGGGCTTCCACTCGCCGATGCTCGCGCCGTACCTGCCGGGTTTCTCCGCCGTGTTCGACCGGGTGCCGCTCGCCCGCCCGTCCGTCCCCGTGTGGTCCGCGACCACCGTCGCCCCCTACCCGGACGACGAGACGGAGCTGCGCGCCCTGCTGAACCGGCACCTGGTGGAACCCGTCCGGTTCCGGGCCGTGATCGAGCGGCTGTACCGGGCCGGCGCCCGGGTGTTCGTCCAGGTCGGCTGCGGCAGCCTCACCCGGTTCGTCGCGGCCACCCTCGCCGGCCGCCCGCACCGCACGGTCAGCGCGGGCTCGGCCACCCGGCCGCAGCTCGACCAACTGCGCTGGGCCGCCGCCGCCCTGTGGGCCGAGGGCCACGCCCCGGACCTGCCCGCACTCGGCCTGACCACACCCGCCGCCGCCCCGCCACCGAGCAGCGGCCCGGCGCCCGGCATCGGTCCGGCACTGAGCACCGGCCCGGCGCCGAGCACCCACCCGGTGGCCGGTGCCTACGAGGCCGCCGTCGCCGCGGTGAGCGCCTCCGTGGAGACCGTCTACCGGACCTGGAGGGAGCGGACGTGAACCGACAGCGACACGCGGTCGTGACCGGATCGTCCAGCGGCATCGGCGCGGCCGTCGCCGCCCGGCTGGCCGGGGCCGGCTGGGCGGTCACCGGCTGGGACCGCAGACCGGGCGACGGCACCGGCCTCGCCGACTGGCGCCGGGTGGACGTCTCCGACGCCGAGTCCGTGCAGGCCGCCGCCCGCGAGGTGACCGAGACCGACCTGCTCGTCAACAGCGCGGGCGTCGGCGCCATCGCCCCCTCGGCCGAGCTGAAGCCGCGCACCTGGGAGCGGGTCGTCGGCGTCAACCTCAGCGGCACCTTCTACTGCGCCCAGGCCCTGTTCCCCGCCCTGTCCGCGCGCCGCGGACTGGTGGTGAACCTCGCCTCCGTCATGGCCCACCGGGCCGTCCCCGGCCGCGCCGCCTACTGCGCGTCCAAGGCCGGCGTCGTCATGCTCACCGAGACGCTCGGCGTCGAATGGGCCGAGCACGGCGTACGGGTGGTGGCCGTCAGTCCCGGCTACGTCCGCACCCCCCTCGTCGCGGAGGGCTTCGCCAACGGCAACCTGGACGAGGCCGCCATCGCCGCCCGCACCCCCCTGGGCCGGCTCGCCGAGCCCGAGGAGATCGCCGACCTCGTCCTGACCCTCACCGGCGCCCCGTTCGCCTACCTCACCGCCACCACCCTGCGCTTCGACGGCGGCTGGACCGCCGACGGCGTGTTCCCCCGCTGAACCCGCCTCCGGCCCACCGGACCACCGGACAAGCCGAACAGGCCACGGACAAGGAGAACCACCCCGATGCCCGTCACGGACTTCGGCGTCCTCGCGGTCGCCCACGCCCTCGGCGACCCGCGCGACGTCGCCGCCACCGCGGCCGACCACGTCGACGACCCCGACCGCGTCCTGCTGTGGGGCTACCGCGGCTACCACCGCGCCCCGGAGGGCACCACCCCCACCGCGCTCGCCGCCCGCGCCGCCGAGAAGGCCCTCGCCAAGGCGGGCGTCGACCCCCGGGACCTCGACCTCGTCGTGGTCGCCGACAGCAGCGTCCCCGAGTACCTGCTGTGGGACACCTCCGCCGCCGTCGCCCGCGCGATCGGCGCCGACACGGCACCCACGCTGCTGCTCAGCCAGGGCTGCGCGTCCGGCGTCACCGCCTTCCAGCAGATCGCCGGCACCTTCGCCACCCGCCCCGACGCAGACACGGTCCTGCTGGTCGCCGTCAACCAGGTCAGCGAGGCGCACACCAACCGGATGCGCTTCAACACCCTGCTCGGCAGCGACGGCGCCGCCGCGGCCGTGCTGCGCCGCGGTCACGACCGGCTCCGCTGGCTGGCCACCGAGCAGCTCACCGACCCCACCTACGCCGACTTCTACCGGGTCGAGTACGGTGGCGCCGGCGCCCCGCACGCCCCCGAGGGCACCGGCAACCTGGACATCGACCCGCTGGCCCTGGTCTACCGGCACTTCCGCCGGGAGCCCGAGCACCTGGCGCGGTTCGTCCGCACCCTCAACAGCCGCGTCCGCACCGTGTTCGAGGACGCCTGCGACCGGGCCGGGATCGACCCCGGCCGGGTGACGCGGTTCCTGTACCTCAACGACAACCAGGACTCCCTCGCCGACGTCGCCAAGGCCGTCGGCGTGCCCCTGGACCGCACCAACGCCGAACTGGCCAAGGACCTCGGCCACTGCGGCGGCGCGGACCAGCTGATCTGCCTGGACACGCTGCTCGAACGCGGCGAGCTGGCCGAGGGCGACGTCGTCGCGCTCGCGGGCCTGTCCATCGGCATGCACTGGTACTGCACGCTGCTCGCCGTCTGATCCAGCACCCCGGACCACCACCCGCACGACAGAACACGGAGAGAAGAACGACCATGGCAGAGCTGACCATTCAGGACCTGATCGACATCTTCAACCGCAGCAACGGCGACCAGGACCCGGTCGAGCCCACGGGCGACCCGTCGGACGTCACCTTCGCCGCGCTCGGCTTCGACTCGCTCACTACGCTGAACGCCGTACGCCGGATCGAGCGCAAGCACGGCGTCGAACTCGGCGAGAACGTGATCAGCGAGGCCCGTACGCCGCGCCAGCTGCTCGACCGCGTCAACGCCGCGCTCGCCGCGGCCTGAAGCACCAGGAGCGACACGACATGTGCGGAATCACCGGATGGGTGGCCCACGGCGAGGACCTCGCCCGGCACCGGTCCGTCGTCCAGGCGATGACCGACACCATGAGCTGCCGCGGCCCGGACGCCGAGGGCGTCTGGATCGAGGGGCCCGCCGCGCTCGGCCACCGCCGGCTGTCCATCATCGACCTGGCGGGCGGCGTCCAGCCCATGGTCGCCGAACGCGACGGCCGGACCCTGGCGGCCCTGACCTTCTGCGGCGAGATCTACAACTTCCGGGAGCTGCGCGCCGAACTCGCCGCCCTCGGGCACTCGTTCCGCACCGACAGCGACACCGAGGTCGTCCTCACCGCCTACCTCCAGTGGGGCGCCGACTTCGCCGCCCGGCTCAACGGCATGTTCGCCATCGGCCTGTGGGACGCGACCACCCGCGAACTGCTGCTGGTCCGCGACCCCATCGGGGTCAAGCCGCTGTACTACGCCCGCACGGCCCACGGCGTGATGTTCGGCTCGGAGCCGAAGGCCGTCCTGGCCCACCCCGGCGTGCCGCGCCGCGTCGACGCCCAGGGGCTCGCCGAGATCCTGGACATGGTCCGGACCCCGGAGATCACCCCGTTCGCCGACCTGTCCGAGGTCCGGCCCGGCCAGGTGGTGCGGGTGACCGAGGGCGGGCTGACCCGCACCCGGTACTGGCAGCTCACCGCCCGCGAGCACACCGACGACCTGGACACCACCGTCGCCACCGTGCGCGAGCTGCTGGAGGACATCGTCGCCCGCCAGCTCATCGCGGACGTCCCGGTCGCCACGCTGCTCTCCGGCGGCCTCGACTCCTCGGCCATCACCGCGCTGGCCCAGCGCGCGCTGACCGCCGAGGGACGCGGCCCGGTCCGCTCCTACTCGGTGGACTTCCAGGGCGCGGCCGACGGCTTCGAACCGGACGCGGTGCGCGGCACGGCCGACGCCCCCTACGTCCGGGACTGCGCCGCCCACGTGGGCTCCGACCACCGCGAGGTGCTGCTCGACAGCACCGAGCTGGCCGACCCGGCGGTCCGCGCGGCGATCCTCGGCGCGACCGACCTGCCGCCCGCGTACTGGGGCGACCTGTGGCCGTCGCTGTACCTGCTGTGCCGGGAGATCCGCAAGCGGGCGACCGTGGTGCTGTCCGGCGAGTCCGCCGACGAACTGTTCGGCGGCTACCGCTGGTACCAGCGCCCGGAGGCGGTCGACGCCCCGACCTTCCCCTGGCTCACCCCGGGCTCGGCGCGCATCTTCGGCGGCAGCTCGCTGATCGATCAGGGCCTGCTGGAGAAGCTGGACCTGGAGGGCTACCGCCGGGACCGCTATGCCGAGGCCCTCGCCGAAGTGCCCGTGCTGCCCGGCGAGTCCGCGGCCGACCGGCGCATGCGCGAGGTGACGTACCTGAACATCACCCGCTTCATGCAGGCCGTGCTGGACCGCAAGGACCGCATGAGCATGGCCGTCGGCCTGGAGGTCCGGGTGCCGTTCTGCGACCACCGCCTGATGGACTACGTGTTCAACGTGCCGTGGGCGATGAAGTCGTTCGACGGCCGGGAGAAGAGCCTGCTGCGCGCCGCCGTCCGCGATGTGCTGCCGGCCTCGGTCCTGGAGCGCACCAAGACCCCGTTCCCGTCCACCCAGGACACCCGCTACGAGCAGGCGCTGCGCGCGGAACTGCGGGCGGTGCTGGCCGACCCGGACTCCCCGGTGCTGCCGCTGCTCAACACCGCCCGGGTGAACCGCGTCCTCGGCCGTGAGCTGGACGACTTCAGCCTGCCGCACGACCGCGGCGGCATCGAGATGGCACTCTGGCTCAACCGCTGGCTCGTCTCGTACGACGTGACCGTGACGGTCTGACCGTCCGGCCGCCTCATGGACGCACCGTCCGACCGGTGGAGCGCCGCCCGCACGGGCCGCCCCGCGCTGCACCGGTCGGCGTCCATGACCTTTCACCCAGAGCACGTTCACCGTTCCACACGTTCCACACGTTCCACCAAGGGGGACACATGGCCGACCGGTCCAGCGCAGAGCACCAGCTGTGGCTGCGCAGTTTCCACCAGCCCGCACCGGGTGCGCCGCGGCTGCTGTGCCTGCCGCACGCCGGTGGCTCCGCGAGCTTCTACTTCCCCGTCTCCAAGGCGCTGGCGCCCGCGGTGGACGTGCTCGCGGTGCAGTACCCCGGCCGCCAGGACCGCCGCCTGGAACCCCCGGCGGACTCCGTCCAGGAACTCGCGCAGGGCGTGTTCCGCGCGCTGGACGAGCGGGAGGACACCCCCCTCGCCCTGTTCGGGCACAGCATGGGCGCCATGGTCGGCTTCGAGCTGGCCCGGCTGCTGGAGGCCGCCGGGCGGCCCCCCGCGGTGTTCTTCGTCTCCGGCCGCCGGGGCCCGTCCGTCGAGCGGGTCGAGAACGTCCACCTGGGCGGCGACGCGCGGCTGATCGAGGAGGTCGCCAAGCTCGACGGCACCGACGCCGCCCTGCTCCAGGACGAGGAGATGCTCGACCTGATCCTGCCCGCGCTCCGGGCCGACTACCGTGTGGTGGAGACCTACCGGCGCACCCCCGGGCCGCGGCCGAGCTGCCCCTTCGTCGCGCTGACGGGCGACGCCGATCCCCGGGTGACCCCCGAGGAGGCGCGGGCCTGGGAGCAGGAGACCGACGGCCCGTTCGAGCTGCACGTGTACCCCGGCGCCCACTTCTACCTGGTGGAGCAGCAGCAGGCCGTACTCGACCGGATCGGGACCACGCTGCGGCGGCTCGCTCCCGGCGCCGGAGCGGTGGCCTGACCCGTGCACCAGATCCTCGACGCGATCCTGTCGGCGCAGGCCGGCCCCGCGGACTTCGCGGCCCTGCCGCTGCCGGAGTCGTACCGCGCGATCACCGTCCACAAGGACGAGACGGACATGTTCGCGGGGATGCGCACCCGCGACAAGGACCCGCGCAAGTCGCTGCACCTGGACGAGGTGCCCGTGCCCGGACTCGGGCCGGGCGAGGCCCTGGTGGCGGTGATGGCCTCCTCGGTCAACTACAACTCGGTGTGGTCGGCGATCTTCGAGCCGCTGCCGACCTTCGGATTCCTGGAGCGCTACGGCCGGCGCAGCGAGCTGACGAAGCGGCACGACCTGCCGTACCACGTCATCGGCTCCGACCTGGCCGGCGTGGTGCTGCGGACCGGGCCGGGGGTGCAGGCCTGGAAGCCCGGTGACGAGGTCGTCGCCCACTGCCTGTCGGTCGAGCTGGAGTCCGCCGACGGCCACGACGACACCATGATGGATCCCGAGCAGCGGATCTGGGGCTTCGAGACCAACTTCGGCGGTCTGGCGGAACTGGCGCTGGTGAAGTCCAACCAGCTGATGCCCAAGCCCCGCCACCTCACCTGGGAGGAGGCCGCCGCCCCGGGCCTGGTCAACTCCACCGCCTACCGGCAGCTGGTGTCGCGCAACGGCGCCCAGCTGAAGCAGGGCGACAACGTGCTGATCTGGGGCGCGAGCGGCGGACTCGGGTCGTACGCCACCCAGTTGGCGCTGGCCGGCGGCGCCTTCCCGGTCTGTGTGGTCTCCTCGCCGCAGAAGGCGGAGATCTGCCGCGCGATGGGCGCGGAGGCGATCATCGACCGCGACGCCGAGGGCTACCGGTTCTGGAAGGACGAGCAGACCCAGGACCCGCGCGAGTGGAAGCGGTTCGGCACGCGCATCCGCGAGCTGACCGGCGGCGAGGACGTCGACATCGTCTTCGAGCATCCGGGCCGGGAGACCTTCGGCGCCTCGGTGTTCGTGGCCCGCAAGGGCGGCACGATCGTCACCTGCGCCTCGACCTCGGGCTATACGCACGAGTACGACAACCGCTACCTGTGGATGTCGCTGAAGAAGATCGTCGGCTCCCACTTCGCCAACTACCGCGAGGCCTGGGAGGCCAACCGGCTCGTCGCCAAGGGCAGGATCCACCCGACCCTGTCGACGGTGTACCCGCTGGCGGAGACCGGCCAGGCCGCGCACGACGTGCACGCGAATGTGCACCAGGGCAAGGTCGGTGTGCTGTGCCTCGCGCCCGAGGAGGGCCTCGGCGTGCGCGACGAGGAGACACGCGCGCGGCACATCGACGCCATCAACCGCTTCCGGCCGCCCGCGCCGGCCGCCCCTACGAAAGGAACGACGTCATGAGCAACCCGTTCGACAACGAGGACGGCCGCTTCTTCGTGGTCGTCAACGACGCCGGACAGCACGCCCTCTGGCCGGCCTTCGCCGACGTCCCGGCCGGCTGGACGGTCGTCCACGGCGAGGCCGACAAGGCGGCCTGCCTGGAGTACGTCACCGCGCACTGGACCGACATGCGGCCCCGTCAACTGGCCGACGCCCTGGCCGCGGAGAGCTGACGGGCCGGGCGCCGCGACGCGGGCGGCACCGGTGCACCGGTGCCGCCCCGGCGGGTGTGCGTCAGCCGATGACCTTGGCGGACTCGATGACCACGGGCTCCGTCGGGACGTCCTGGTGACCGGCCCGGCTGCCCGTCTTGACGCCCTTGATGGCGTCGACGACGTCCTTGCCCTCGGTGACCTTGCCGAACACGGCGTAGCCCCAGCCGGTCGGGGTCTTCGCCGAGTAGTTCAGGAAGGCGTTGTCCGAAACGTTGATGAAGAACTGGGCCGTGGCCGAGTGCGGGTCACTCGTCCGCGCCATCGCCACGGTGTAGTTGTCGTTCTTCAGCCCGTTGTCGGCCTCATTCTGGATGGGCGCATCGGTGGGCTTCTGCTGCATGTCCGGGGTGAAACCGCCGCCCTGGATCATAAAGCCGTTGATTACCCGGTGGAAAATCGTGCCGTCGTAGTGGCCCTTGCGCACATACGCCAGGAAGTTCTCGGCGGTCTTGGGCGCCTCGGCGTCGTTGAGTTCCAGCACGATCCGGCCGGCGCTGGTGTTCAGCTCGACAGTCGACATCAAAATTCTCCTTATTCCGGTGGGGCTTGCCCACGCCTACGGTACGGAATATACGACCACAGGGCACACGCACCCCGCCGCGCCGCCCCGTGGTTCGAACGGCCATCCGGGTGTCTCAGGCCGGCGGCGGAGCGTCCCCCGGGGCCGGAGGAAGGGCCAGGTGGGCGAGGTCGCCCGGCGGCGGAGAGGTCACCGGCCACAGCGGAGCGGCCTTCCCGTCGGCGAGCGCGGCCGGTGCGTCGGTGAGGTGCATCCGCTCGCGCAGCCGGCCGTAGAAGTCCATCGGGCCGAGCCGTACCGCCTTCAGCCGGCGCGGGGCCGCGTACACGCCGATCCAGTCGCCGGGGCTCAGCACCCCGCGCAACTGGCCGTCGATGCTGACCGCGGCCCGGCCCGACCGTTCCAGCACGCGCAGCGCGACGGGTTCGTCCGGCGCGGCCACCACCGAACGGTTGAACACCATGTGCGGCGCGACCGGCGTGAACACCAGGGCGTCCGCGCGCGGCGAGACCACCGGACCGCCCGCGGCGAAGCTGTACGCCGTGGAGCCGGTGGGCGTCGCCACCAGCAGCGCGTCGGCCGAGTAGGAGGCGAGCAGCCGGCCCCCGAGATAGACCCCGACGGACACCTGCCGGTCCCGGGCCAGCTTCTCCACCACCACGTCGTTCAGCGCGGTCACGTTCAGGGCGACACCCCAGTCGTTGCCCACCTCGCACTCCGTGCGCACCCGCGGCGGCGGCAGCATCGGGCCGCGGCCGTACCGCAGCAGCGACTCCATCTGCGCGGGCACCTCCAGCCGGCACGACGCCCGCAGGGTGAGCAGCATCCGGCTCTCCACGGTGATCCGCTCCTCCCGTACGGCGTCCAGCGCGTCCCGCACCGCCGTGGCGGGGACCTCCGTGAGGAAGCCGACCCGGCCCAGGTCGACACCGAGCACCAGGGCGTCGTTCTCGGCCGCCAGCCGGGCCCCGCGCAGGAAGGTGCCGTCGCCGCCCAGGGTGACGATGAGGTCGGGATCGCCCGCGCTCTCGACCTCCTCGCGGGCGCTGTGCCGCGCCCCCTCCTGCCACACGTCGATGTCCGCGCATCCCACCGCGTGCTCGGCGCACCATGCGCGCACGGCCCGCGCGGCGGCCACCGCCTCGGCGCGCCCGCCGTGCACGACCAGGCCGACACGGTTCACCGTCATATCCGCACTCCCGCCTCCCGGACGGCTCCTGCCGAGCGCCATCCTCGCCGCGGACCGCGCCGGCCCGGCGCGCGCCACGCCGCCGGGGCCGTGCGGTGCACCGGCGTGCCACGCCGTCCGTCCGGCCGGGCCGGCGGGGGCCCGTGCGTCAGTCGTCCGCCGCGAGGAACGGGTCCAGCAGGTCCAGCAGCGCGTCCGGGCGGTCCAGCGGGATGATGTGGCCGCAGTCCGGGATCACCCGGCCCGTCAACCGATCGGCGTAGGGGCGCAGTTGGCTTTCCAGTGCGCCGCCGACCGGATGGGCGCCGATGGTGAGCGCGGGGACGGTGAGGCGGGCGCCGGCCACGGCCGCCCGGATCTGCCGGGCGGTGACCGGCAGGGCCCGGTACGGTCCGAACGCGGCGCGCAGCGCCTCGCCTCCGGTGTAGGCGCGGACCAACTCGGCACGGACGTCCGGCCGTACCCCCCGGCCGAGGGTGCCCCGGTCCAGGAACCAGCCGATGTACGCCTCCTCGTGCCCCGCGAGCACGGTCTCCGCCAGGCCGGGCTCGGCGTGGAAGCCGAACCACCACGGGGGGCCGCCGGCGAGGAACGCGTCGGCGCCCGGCAGGTCACCGAGCAGCGACTCCATCAGCACCAGCCGCCGTACCCGGCCGGGCCGCCGCATGGCCAGCAGGAACGCGGGCGGGGTGCCGAGGTCGATGCCGACGACGGCGGCCGGACCGGCGTCGAGCGCGTCCAGCAGGGCCTCGGCGTCGGTCGCGAGCGTCCCGGCGTCGTAGCCGTCCGCCGGCCGGTCGCTGGCGCCGAAACCCCGCAGGTCCGGCGCGATCACCCGGTGGCGGCGGGCCAGCGGGCCGATCACCTCGCTCCACAGCCGCCAGGTGTGCGGGAAGCCGTGCAGCAGCAGGACGGCCGGCCCCTGGCCGGCCGTGGCGACGTTGAGCCCGACGCCGTTGACGGTGACCCGGCGCAGTCGCACGCCGGGGACGGAGGAGGCGGTCATGAACGATCCCTTGAGTAACCAATGGTGACAAGGAAACGGTAGGAAACTAGGGTGGGCGCCACCAGACCGCACTTTCCCGTCAGGTGGTGAGCTTCAGGTGACCTCCCAGGCCAAGGACGCCCCCGCGGCGCGCGGCGACCTGTTCGACCCCGCGTGCCCGACCCGCCGGCTGCTCGACCGGATCGGGACCAAATGGACGTCGATGGCGGTGAAGGTGCTGGCGGAGGCCGCCCCGGGCGAGGTGCGCTTCGCCGAGCTGCTGCGCCGGATGCCCGGCGTCTCGCAGAAGATGCTGTCCGTGACCCTGCGGAGCCTGGTACGGGACGGCCTGGTCGCCCGCCGCGTGGAGCCCTCCGTACCGCCCGGCGTGCACTACCGGCTCACCGGACTCGGCCTGTCGCTGGAGACCGTCCTCGCCGCCGTCCGGGACTGGGCCGAGGAGCACATGGCCGAGGTGGACCGGGCCAACGAACGGCACACCGGACAGGAAGCCGGTCCCGAGGACCGGCAGGGTTCCGCCACGGGCGTGTGATCTTCTCCCTTGCGGCCCCCGCTCCGCTCCTGTGAGTCTCCCGTCGAACGATTTTCCGAAGAACTGTTATCGGCACCGCGCCGTGCGGTCTCCCAGGTAACGGACAGCATCGTTCGGCGTCGAGGACAGGGAAGCTCTGATGAGGACACAGCACACGGTGGACACGGCGGCACTGGTGAACGCCGCCCGAGCGGGAGACGCGGCGGCCCAGGACGCCTTGGTCAGCGCCTACCTCCCGCTGGTCTACAACATCGTGGGGCGGGCCCTGAACGGTTCGGTCGACGTCGACGACGTGGTCCAGGACACCATGCTCCGGGCCCTCGGCTCGCTCGGTGACCTGCGCACCCCCGAGAGCTTCCGCTCCTGGCTCGTGGCCATCGCGATGAACCGGGTCCGGGCGCACTGGCAGGACCGGCAGCTCGCCCCGGACGCCGTGGACGAGGCCGCCGATGTCGCCGACCCCGGGGCCGACTTCGTGGACCTGACCATCGTCCGGCTCCAGCTGTCCGGCCAGCGCCAGGAGACCGCGCGCGCCACCCGCTGGCTGGAGCCGGAGGACCGGGAGGTGCTGTCGCTGTGGTGGCTGGAGTGCGCCGGCGAGCTGACCCGGGCCGAGGTGGCCGCGGCCCTCGGGGTGTCACCGCAGCACACCGCGGTACGGGTGCAGCGGATGAAGGCGCGGCTGGAGGCGGCCCGGGTGGTGGTCCGGGCGCTCGACGCGCGGCCCGTCTGCGAGGAACTGCACGGCATGCTGGCCTCCTGGGACGGACAGCCCTCCGCCCTCTGGCGCAAGCGGATGGCCCGGCACGCCCGCGCGTGCGCCCGCTGCGGCGGCCTGTGGAGCGGTCTGCTGCCCGCGGAGGGACTGCTGGCCGGGCTGGCACTGGTCGGGGTCGGGTCGGCGCTGCTGACGACCACACGGTCCGCCGTCGCCGGCCTGACCGCGGCCGGTTCCACCGCACCCCTCCCGACGGTCGCCGAGGCCGCGCACCCGGCCGCGGACACCGCGGTGGGGGACCGCGCGGCGGCGGGAGCGGATCCCGGCGCCGCCGGGCCGGACGCGGGCGGCAGCGGCACCGGCGCCCCCGTCGGGCTGCGCGCCTCCCGGCGTCGCAGCACGGGCCGCGGCGAGGCGCGGCGACAGCGGCGGATCCGGCGCCGGGCCGTCGGGGGCGCTGTGGTGGCGGCCTGTGTGGCGGGCGGCGGCCTCTGGTACTTCGGCGCCGGCTCGGGACCGCAGACACGCGAGCCGGCCGCCGCGCGGACCGCCGGCGCTCCCGCGGTTGACCTCGCGGAACCCAGTCCCCTCGAGACCTCGGCCTCGCCCTCGCCCTCGGCGTCCGCCTCGCCGTCCCCGTCGCCCTCCAAGAAGCCGCGCGCCTCCAAGAGCCCCCGCCCCGCGCGGACGAGCAGCACCCCGAAGGCCGCGCCCGCCGCGCCCGCGACCGGGCGCGCCTCCCGCGCCCCGCAGGCGCAGCCGGCACCCGCGGGCACCGTGGCGCAGGTGGTCGCGCTGGTGAACAAGGAGCGGGCCGCCGCCGGGTGCGGCCCGGTCACCGAGGACCCGCAACTGGACCGGGCCGCCCAGGGTCACTCCGACGACATGGCCGCCCGCGGCTTCTTCGACCACACCGACCCCGACGGCGACGGCCCCGGCGAGCGCATCACCGCGGCGGGCTACCGCTGGTCCACGTACGGCGAGAACATCGCGAAGGGCCAGCAGACCCCGCAGGCGGTGATGGACTCCTGGATGAACAGCCCCGGCCACCGCGCCAACATCCTCAACTGCTCCTTCAAGAACATCGGCGTCGGCGTCCACGACGGCGCGGGCGGCCCCTGGTGGACGCAGGCCTTCGGCGCCAAGCTCTGATCCCCCGTCAGGGGCGCGCAGCGCTGCCCGGCGTGTGCCCGAAGGTACGCCGGAAGACGTCGATGAACGCGCTGGCCGAGGACCAGCCGCACCGGTGCGCCACCGTGGTCACCGGCGTCCCTTCGGCCAGCAGGACCAGCGCGTGGTGCAGCCGCAGCTGGGTGCGCCACTGCGGGAACGTCATCCCGAGATCGCGGCGGAACAGCCGGGAGAGCGTACGGTCGCTCGCCCCGACCCGACGGCCCAGCTCGGCCAGCGTGCGGCCGTCGGCCGGATCGGCGCGCAGGAGGTCGCACAGCGCCCGCAGCACGGGGGACGCGGGCGTCGGCAGATGCAGCGGCTGCTGCGGCGAGGCGCGCAACTGGTCCAGCAGCACCGCGCGCAGCCGCGCCCGTTCGGGACTGCCGTCCTGCGGGCCCCGGGTGTGGGCGACGATCAGTTCGCGCAGCAGCGGCCCCACGGCGAGCACGGTCGGCGTGTGCAGGCCGAGCGGGTTCTCCGCCGCGGGCAGGCCCACGAGATGGAGTTCGAGCGCGCCGTGCGCCTGGTGGGCGTGCACGGTGCCGGCCGGCACCCACAGGGCCCGGGTGGCCGGGGCGACCCAGGAACCCGCGTCGGTGGTGACGGCCAGTACGCCCCGGCCCGCGTAGACGATCTGGTGGTCGTCGTGCCGGTGGGCGCCGATCGCCGCGCCGGACGCCAGCCACTGGGTGCGGGTGGGGGCCACCGGCTCGTGGCGGATCTCCGTCATCACCTGGCAGATTATCGAAAGCGCGACAGCCCCGCGGCGCCGGAGCATGACCGGGTGCGAAGGAAAGCATCGATCACCCTGCTGTCCGTCGGGCACGCCTGTGTCGACGTCTACCAGGGAGCCGTGGCGTCCCTGATCCCGTTCCTGGTGGCCGAGCGCGGCTACGGCTACGCCGCGGCGGCGGGCGTCGTCCTGGCCGCCTCCCTGCTGTCCTCGGTGGCTCAGCCGCTGTTCGGCGCGCTCACCGACCGCCGCCCCGTGCCCTTTCTGTTGCCTGCCGCGACGCTGCTGGCCGGCCTGGGCATCGCGCTGAGCGCGACCGGCGGCTCGTACGCGCTGACGCTGGCGTGCGTGGCGGTGTCGGGTGCGGGAGTGGCCGCGTACCACCCCGAGTCCGCCCGCGTCGCCCGGCTGGCCGGCGGCGGCAGCCACAGCGCCATGGGCTGGTTCGCCCTGGGCGGCAACGTCGGCTTCGCCCTGGCCCCGCTCCTGGTCACGGCCGTCGTGGGCACGGGCGGACTCGGCTGGACCCCGCTGCTGGTGCTGCCGGCGCTGGTCGGCGCCGCGCTGAACCTGACCGCCCTGCGCGCCCCGGAGCAGCGGCGGCACCTGGCCGGTACGGCACCGCCGGCCGGCGCCGACGACACGGCGTCCTTCCTGAGGCTGTCCCTGGCCGTGGTGTGCCGCTCGGTGGTGTTCACCGGCCTGAGCAGCTTCCTGTCCCTGTACGCCGCGCAGCGCCTGGGCGGCGGTACGGCAGCCGGTACGGCCGCGCTGTTCGTCCTCTACCTGGGCGGCGCCGCCGGTTCCGTCCTCGGCGGACGGCTGGCCGGGCGCTGGGACCGGGTGACGGTCTGCCGCTGGTCGTACCTGCTCTCGGTCGCGGCGGTCGCCGGCGTGGTGTGGGTCCCCGGTCCCGCGCTGTACCTGTGCGTGGCCCTGACCTCCGCCGGACTGTACGTGCCGTTCTCCCTCCAGGTGACGCTCGGCCAGGACTACCTGCCCTCCCGGGTCGGCACGGCCGGTGGAGTCACCCTCGGTCTGACCGTCAGCGTCGGGGGACTGGCGAGCCCCCTCATCGGCCGGGTCGCCGACGCGACCTCCCTGCGGACGGCGCTGGCCCCGCTGGTCCTGATGCCGGTGCTGAGCTGGCTGCTGCTGCGCACCCTGCCCGAACCAGCGGGTCCCGGCGGCCGGGCCGAGGCGCCGGCCGCCGTCGCTCAGCGGGCGGTGCCGAAGTCCTGAGTCCAGTAGCTGCCGGGCTGCGCGAGACCGACACCGATCTCCTTGAAGGAGCAGTTGAGGATGTTGGCCCGGTGGCCCGGGCTGGACATCCAGCCCGCCATGACCTGCTCCGCCGTGCTGTAGCCGTAGGCGACGTTCTCGCCGTAGGTGCTCCAGGCGTAGCCGGCGCGCGTGATGCGGTCGCCCGGGTTCGACCCGTCGGATCCGGTGTGCGACATGTTCCGGTGGGCCGCCATGTCCTCGCTGTGCGCCTGCGCGGCCTTCGTCAGCGCCGAGTTGAGGGTCAGCGCCTGGCAACCTACCTTGGCGCGCTCGGCGTTCACGAGCCGCACGATCTCGCCGGAGACTCCGGACGCCGTGGCGGCGGGCTGCGGCGTGCTCGGCGCGGCGGGGGCCGCGGACGCGGAGGCGGTCGCCTCGGGCGTGCCGGGAGCGGCGGTCCGCGGGGGCTGCGGGACCGTCGTGGCCTTGTGCTCGGCGGTGGCCTTCTTCTTCGCGGCCTTCTTCTTCGTGGCCTTCTGCTGCGGGGCCGTCTTCTCGGCGGTCGGGCGGTCGCTCGGACGCTCCGTGGCCGAGGGCGTGGGCGGCACGGTGATCAGGGGCGCGCCGCCGTCGTACTCATTGCTGTCGTGATGCCCGGGGGCATGCTGCCACTGCCCGACGGGTGCGCTCGTCGGGGCGGTCTGCGTCCGGCCGTCCGTGCCGTACGGCCATTCGCCGCAGGCCAGTGCGACGGATGGCACGCCCACGGCGCCGACGGCTAGGGCGGTGATGACTATTCGCCGGTAGTGCTTCGTTTTGCGGTGCTGGCCCATACGTCAACCTCACTCGGTGATCGCCGAGCGCTCATTCTTGGGACGGCCGCAAAGGGAGCGCAAAGGGCGCGCCTACTACCTGGCCTAGTAGGTCGGCACGGGCCTTGCCAGGTGAGCCGAGAGATGCCGACTTCGCGACCGCGATGTTTGCGCCAGGCTGCCGTACCGTCAGAAGCGCCCGAGCGGCGACGAATGCGGGAAAAGCCCGCGCGGCCGGCCCGGCATCTCCGGCACCGCGCCGTGCGCCCGCGGCAAGACGGACAAATCCCATTTGTCATGGCGGAGGCATCTACTATCCGTCCCGCCTAGTCGCCCAGCTCCGTGTGAGGGATGTCACCTCCCGCCAGGTCGCCGTCTTGTAAAGGCCGCGAAACAGCCGGGCAACACCGCGGCACGAACCTTCCTGCACTGCCCCGGGCCGTCCGGGAGCAGCGCAGGCAGAGGGGAGCGCCGTGACGGAGATCGTCGACGACCAAGCGCCACCGGCCCCGCCCGGCGGCCGTACGTACAACGGCTGGACGCAGAACGACACGGTGGAGGACTACTCGCTGCGCTACGCGCCCAAGTCCTTCCGCCGCTGGTCCCCGTACGTCGTGGCGACCACCGCCCTCGGCGGCATCGCCTACCTCGCGGACTTCGCCATCGGCGGCTCGATCGCCGTCTCGCACGGCTTCTCCAGCGCCCTGGTGGCGATCCTGACCGCGGCGGTGGTCATCTTCCTCACCGGCATCCCGATCTCGTACTACTCGGCGAAGTACTCCATCGACATGGACCTGCTGACCCGGGGCGCCGGATTCGGGTACCTCGGCTCGACGCTCACCTCGGTGATCTACGCGAGCTTCACCTTCATCTTCTTCGCCCTCGAAGGCTCCATCATGGCGCAGGCCCTCCAACTGGGCCTGCACATCCCGCTCGCCGTCGGGTACGTCGTCTGCTCGCTGGTCATCCTGCCGCTCGTCGTCCACGGCATGACCGCGCTGTCCCGGATGCAGGTGTGGACCCAGCCGGTCTGGCTGGTGCTGATGGTCGCCCCGTTCGTGTCCATCGCGCTCCAGGAGCCGTCCAGATTCGCGGAGTTCACGCACTTCGCGGGCGACTCGCCCACCGGCTCGACCGTCAGCATGCTCGGTGTGGGGGCGGGCGCGGGCGTCGCGCTGTCGCTGATCGCGCAGATCGGCGAACAGGTCGACTACCTGCGCTTCATGCCCGACAAGACCCCGCGGAACAGCCGGCGGTGGTGGGCCGCGGTGCTCGGCGCCGGCCCCGGCTGGGTGGTCCTCGGGGCGCTGAAGCAGATCGGGGGCGCCTTCCTCGCCTTCTGCATCGCCGGCAGCGTGGGGCTCGGCAAGGCCGACGAGCCGATCCAGCAGTACGTCCACGGATTCGGGACGTTCGCCGCGCCGGTCGCCCTGGGCCTGGCCACCTTCTTCGTCATCCTGTCCCAGGTGAAGATCAACGCGACCAACGCCTACTCCGGCTCCCTGTCCTGGTCGAACTTCTTCTCCCGGCTGACGCACCGCCACCCCGGCCGGGTCGTCTATATCTTCCTCAACGTCGGCATAGCGCTCGCCCTGATGGAGGGCGGCGTCTTCGGCTTCCTCAACACGGTGCTCGGCTTCTACTCCAACGTGGCGATCGCCTGGATCGGCGCGGTCGTCGCCGACCTGGTCATCAACAAGCCGCTGAAGCTGAGCCCGTCGTACATCGAGTTCAAACGGGCCCACCTGTACCACTTCAACCCGGTCGGCTTCGGCTCGATGCTGATCGCCTCCGCGGTCTCCGTCGCCGCGTACTTCGAGGCCTTCGGCGCGTACGGGAAGGCGTTCTCACCGTTCCTCGCGCTGTTCCTGGCCATGGCGCTCTCACCGCTGCTCGCGGTGCTCACCCGGGGCCGCTACTACATCGCCCGGACCGACGACCTGCCCGAGCCGCTGCTCGGCGCGGACGGCCTGCCCTCGGCCGCCGTCCTGACCTGCTCGGTCTGCGCGACCGGCTTCGAACGGCCGGACATGGCCGGCTGCCCGTTCCACCGGGGCGCGATCTGCTCGCTGTGCTGCAGCCTGGAGAAGGACTGCCACGACTCCTGCAAGGGCGGCCCGGGCGCGTCCGGCCCGGTCTCCCTCGCCCTGCCCGTCGTGCGGTCCGGCGAGCGTCCCGGACCGGGCTGACCGCACGCGCGGCGGCCGGAGCGAAGGCGTCCGGCCGCCGCGCCCCGTGTCCGGTCGCCGTCACTCGTTCTGGAAGACGGCCTTGCTGACCTCGGCGGGGTTCTGGAACTCCTTCTTCCCGAGGTGGGAGATCCGGTCGGTGATCTCCTTGGACGCGTGGTTCTTCTTGGCGACCTTCTGAAGCTGTTCGGACGTCGCCGGGTAGTCCACGCCCGACAGGGCTTTCTGCAGGTCAGGTGGGGTGATACCCGCCATGGCTCCTCCAGGCGGTGAGTTGGTGCAGGATCATCGGGCCGGCGCCGCATGCTGCGCCGGACTGGTCAGGTACCCATCCAGCGGAAGCGGATTCAGAGATTCCGTCGGTGATGGGTCTCCCGTCGCACGGGTACCCGGGGCTCCGGAAAGAGCGCGCCACGCGTGTGAGAGGACCGAGAGCATCCGATGAGCGAGAACACACCTTCCCAGGCCGAGGGCGAACGGGAGCCGGACGCCCCCGATACGGAACAGCCGCCGCGCACCACTCCGTCACAGGCGGAAGGAGCGGAGACCGGCGACGAGAACGCGAACGAGACCACGGACGAGAGCGACGACGCGCAGGGCGACGCGTAGGGAGGCGTCATGAGCACGGCACGCACCAGCGTCCCCGAGGTGCTGGACGCGCTGAAGGACGTGACCTATCCGGCCGACAAGGACCGGCTGGTCTCGGCCGCACGGCAGGCGGGGGCCTCGGATGAGGTCGTCAAGGCCCTGGGCGGCATGCCCGCCGAGGAGTACACCAACCGCGCGGACGTGGCCCGGTCGGTCCGGGTGGACCCGGACTCGGACCTCGGCACCGACGCCACCCAGCGGGCGGAACAGGCACGGCACGGCGGCAAGCCGGGACTCTCCCAGCACCTGCGGGAGGAGCCCAGGACCCCGATCCAGGAGGAGTTCGACCGCTGATCACACCGGACCGGACCGCCTTGACGGCCCGGGGCGGCGGTCCTAGCGTCGGTGGTCATGTCTGGACAGGTAGGGCAGGTGGCGCGGCGATGACGCATCCGCACGACCCTCTCGGCAGCGGAGCCGCCGGCCACCCCCTCCAGGTGGAGACGCACGGGCTCGACGTGATCGAGGACGCGGAGCGCAGAGGCACCCCGCGCTCCCTGTTCTGGCCCTGGTTCGGAGCCAACGTCTCCGTCCTCGGCCTCAGCTACGGCGCCTTCGCGCTCGGCTTCGGCATCTCCTTCTGGCAGGCCCTGGCCGCCGGTGTGCTCGGCATCACCGGCTCGTTCCTGCTGTGCGGTCTCATCGCGGTCGCCGGGAAGCGCGGCTCGGCACCGACCATGGTGCTCAGCCGGGCCGCCTACGGCGTGCGCGGCAACCGGCTGCCGTCCGTCGTCTCCTGGATGCTCACCGTCGGCTGGGAGACGGTCCTGACCGCGCTCGCCACGATGGCCACCGCCACCGTCTTCAGCAGCCTCGGCTGGGGCGGCGGCACCGAGACCAAGGCGGTCGCCCTCCTGGTGGTGGCCGCGCTCACCGTCGTCGGCGGGGTCATGGGGTTCGACCTGATCATGCGGCTGCAGACCTGGATCACCCTGATCACGGGCGTCCTCACCCTCGTCTACATCGCCCTGGTCGCCGACCACATCCACTGGGGCACGGTCGACGCCGTCCCGGCCGGATCGGCACAGCAGTTCATCGGCGCGGTGGTGTTCATGATGACCGGCTTCGGCCTCGGCTGGGTCAACGCCGCCGCCGACTACTCCCGCTACCTGCCGCGCGGCTCCTCCAGCCGGGGGGTGATCGGCTGGACCGCCTTCGGCGCCTCCCTGGCCCCCTTCGTCCTGCTGGTCTTCGGCCTGCTGCTGGCCGGCGCCTCCGAGCGGCTGAGCACAGCGATCGCGGCCGACCCGATCGGCGCGCTGACCACGCTCCTGCCCACCTGGTTCCTGGTGCCGTTCGCCGTGGTCGCCGTCCTGGGCCTGGTCGGCGGTGCCGTCCTCGACATCTACTCCTCCGGCCTGGCCCTGCTCGCGGCCGGGCAGCGGGTGCCCCGCTATCTGGCCGCGCTCTTCGACGGGCTGCTGATGATCGCCGGCGCGATCTACATCGTGTTCTTCGCCGACGACTTCCTCGGCCAGTTCATGGGTTTCCTCACCACACTCGGCGTGCCCATCGCCGCCTGGGCCGGCGTGATGCTCGCCGACCTGGCGCTGCGCCGCCGCGACTACGACGACGGCGACCTGTTCCGCCCGCACGGCCGCTACGGCGACGTCCCGCTCGTCCCGCTGTGCCTCACCCTCGCCGCCACGGCCGTCGGCTGGGGCCTGGTCACGAACACCGCCGCACGCTGGCTGACCTGGCAGGGCTATCTGCTGGAGCCGCTCGGCCTCGGCGGCAGGACCGGCGCCTGGGCCTACGCCAACCTGGGCGTCCTGGTCGCCCTGGCGCTCGCCTTCCTCGGTACGCTGCTGCTGGGCCGGGGCCGGGTGCGGGCCCAGGAGGCCCAGGCGCCGAGCCCGGCGCTCGATGCGCAGGTGGTGAACCGGTGAGCGCCGCCGGCCGCGCCGCCCGGAAGGGGGTGCGCCTCCCATGAGCGCAGGACATCTCGCCGTCATCGACATGCAGCGCGTCTTCGCCGACCCGGCGAGCCCCTGGGCCACCCCCCGGTACGCCGACGCGGCGGCCGGCGTCCACGCCCTGCTGCCCGCCTTCGCCGGGCGGGTCACCTTCACCCGCTTCCTGGCCCCGCGGGAGCCCGTCGGCGCCTGGCGCGCCTACTACGAGCAGTACCCCTTCGCCCGCCGCCCCCCGGATGCCGAACTCTGGGCCCTCACCGACGAGTTCGCCGGTCTCGCCGACCACGTCCTGGACACCGCCACCTTCGGCAAGTGGACCCCCGAACTCGCCGCCCGGACCGGCCCGGACGGCCGCCTGGTCCTGGCCGGTGTCAGCACCGACTGCTGTGTGCTGTCCACCGCCCTGGCCGCCGCGGACGCCGGCGCCGAGGTACTGGTCGTCGCGGACGCCTGCGCCGGCGTGGACGACGACTCCCACCTCAAGGCGCTGCAGATCATGGAGCTGTACCGGCCGCTGGTCCGGGTCACCACCATCGCCGACCTGCTCGCCGAGGCCGGGCCGTGACCGGCGTCCCGCTCAAGCACCAGCGGATCGGCCGGATCCTCGCCACGGAGATCCGCACCGGCGGCCACCCGGCCGGCGAGCGGCTGCCCGGCGAGCACGCCCTCGCCGCGCGGTTCGGTGTCAGCCGTACGACCATCCGCGCGGCCCTCGCCGAACTGACCGAGCAGGGCCTGATCACCACCCGCACGGGCAAGGGCTCCTACGTCGTCTTCGACGGCCGCCCACCGGACGACCGCCCCGGCCGGGCCCGCGCGCTCGCCCTGCGGGACGTGGACAGCACCGTGCGGACCCTCGCCGTACGCGAGATCCGCGACAGCGCGCTGGCCGCCGGACTCGGCCTGGAGAAGGACGCCTTCGTGTGCGTGGAGCGGACCCGGGAACGGGTCCCGGACGGGACCGTGCTGTCGTACGAGCGCACCTTCCTGCCGCCGGTGCCCGGGGTCCGCGAGCTGCCCGCCCGGGGCCTCGGCCAGGAGCCCCTCGCCGAGGTGCTGCGACGGGCCGGGCTGCGGCCCGACCACGGGGAGCAGCGGGTGTCCGGACACCGCATCGACGCCCGGGAGGCCGGGCTGCTGCGCCGCGCGCCGGGCGACTGGTTCCTCGCCGGGCGCCGCACCAGCCGGGCCGCCGACGGCTCCTTCGTGGAGCACGTCGTCAGCCTGCTCGACCCCGACCACTTCGAGCTGACCGTCGCCTTCGGGTGAGCGCCGCACGCGGACCGCGACGCCGCCCACCCCGCCGCCGCGCGTCCCCGGGTCAGGCGCGCCCCGCACCCCGTCGAGTGCCACGGCGAGCACCGGGGGCACAGGCGTCCACGTCCCCCGGTGCCGGCGCGCCGGGCCAGGTCACCCCCGGCACCTCGGGCAGCCCACCGGTGACCCGGTGGCCCGGCTCCGGGACTCCGTCCACCGCGTGGACGCCCCGATGGACGAAGGCCGCCGCCTCGGCGTCGCGGAACAGGGGTGCGTCCGCATGCGGCCACGCCCGAGCGCGCCGGGCGCGCGCGGGTGACGATGCCCGGCGCTGACCGCTTCCCGGCCGCCGCCGTCCTCATCGGCTCCCCACCGGACGTCCCCCCGATCCCCACGCATGCCCGGCACCCCACCGGGTACGCGAGGCGGGAGCACGCCGGGCACCAGCCTGCCCGGAGCGCCCGTACGACCGCCCGCTACCTGGGGATCAACCATGGAGACACCCGCACACGAGGGCCTGCCGACGCCGGCCCAGCAGGCACTGGACGCGCTGGCCGTGAACGCCGAGGACCAAGCCGCGCTGGACACCCTCGCCCACAGTGACGTACTCGTCCCGGTACCGGACGACGCGATGGACGGGAACGGCGCCGACGCGACGTCGGTGGCCCTGCCCGTTCTGGAGCAGCCCGGGGGCGAACCGGTCGTCCCGGTGTTCACCTCGGAGGGCGAGATGGCGGAGCTGCTGCCGTTCGTCTCGCGGTACCGCCTGATCCCGCTCGGCGCGCTCGCCGCACAGTGGCCCGAGGGAGAGCTGTCCCTCGCCATCGACGGCAGCTCAGCCCACGGGCTCACCCTCACCTCCCAGGGAGTGCGCACTCTGCTGGCCCGGTGAACCGGCGCCCCGAAGAAGCGCGCGCGAAGCGGCGCGGGCGACCGCACACCACCCGCACCGGCGTACGCCACCCGGAACCCTCCCGCCGAAGGACGGCCGGAACTGCCCCCTGCCACCGGTAGTCACCGGCCTCCGCACAGGGAAGATCCCAGCGGGAGACAAGTTCCGGGCGAGCGTGAAGGAGCCGATGGTCGTGAGGGTCGTCCTGCTGGGCACCGCCGCCGGGGGCGGCTTCCCGCAGTGGAACTGCGCCTGCGCGCTCTGCACCGCCGCCCGGGACGGCAAGCTGCCCTCCCGGACCCAGGAGTGCGCCGCCGTCACCGGCAACGGCCGCGACTGGTGGCTGCTGAACGCCTCGCCCGACCTGCGGACACAGCTCACCACGACTCCGCCCCTGTGGCCCGGGCCCGGCCCCCGGGACACGCCGCTGCGCGGAGTGCTGCTCACCGACGCCGAGGCCGACCACGTGACCGGCCTGACCGAGCTGCGCGGAGCGGCCGGCCTGAAGGTCTACGCCGCGCCGCCGGTGCGCTCCGTCCTCGCCCCCGCCCGCGCCGCGCTCGACCGCTACGCCTCCTGGGAGTGGGCGGACAGCCTGGCCGACGGCGGGTTCGTGCTGGCCGGCGGGCTCGTCGTCACCGCCCATCCGGTGGGGACGAAGATCCCGAAGTACGTACCGGCGCAGGGCCCCGTGCCCGCGGGGCCGTGGGTGACGGCGTACCGCGTCGAGGACCTGGCCAGCGGGGGAGTGCTGGTGTACGCGCCCTGCGTCGGCGCCTGGAGCCCCGTCCTGGACGCGCTGTGCGCCGACGCCGACTGCGTGCTGCTGGACGGCACGTTCTTCGCCGCCGACGAGATGGGCACGGCGGTGCGCTCCGGGGCAGGTCAGGCCGCCATGGGCCATCTTCCGGTCAGCGGACCGGACGGCTCCCTCGCCGCACTGGCCCGCCATCCCGGTCCGCGCCGGATCTACACCCACCTCAACAACACCAACCCGCTGCTCGACCCCGCCTCGCCCGCCCGCGCCCACGTGAGCGAACACGGCGCCGAGGTCCTGCCGGACGGGAGCGAGCTGGTGCTGTGAGGGGCCGGGCGCCCCCCGCGGACCGGCTCGTCGTCACGATCCCCGAGCTGGGCGACACGTTCTCGGCCACTTCGTGCCTCGTCTGCTGAGACCCGGCCTTCCGGCGGGCCGGGCGTCCGCGCCGGACACCCCGAAGAGGACGAGGGGCGCCCAGCCCGCCACTCCAGCCCCTCCCCCTCACAGTCCGACAGTGGCCCTGCGCTGCGCCTGTTCGAACTCGGTGAGGGGGTCGCCGCCCATGTGCCAGGGCCACTCGGTGACGACGCCACCGATGGCCTCGAACACCGCCCGCGCCTCGGCGCGGCGGTCGCCGGCCATCAGCGCGTAGGCGAGGAGGTTCAAGTCGGCACGGGCCTTGGCGTGCCGGAGGAATCCCGGCTGCCCCCACGTGTGCGCCACGCGGTCGAGGGCCTGGGCGGCCATCCCCTGGGACCAGTGGGTCCGTGCCACCAGCGCTTCGTATCCGCCCCGGCCGAGAATGGCGTGGTACTGGAAGACCTGGGCGGTGAGTTCCGTCGCCACGCAGGGCGCGTTGGCGGGCACGCGGGCGACCAGCGCGTCGACGAACTCCAGCACCTGCAGCCGGGAGCCTCCTTCCTCCGGGGTGAGGTAGCTCAGCATGTTCATGTACGCCTCGCGGTTCCAGCGGTCCCGCGCGAGCACCTCGTTCCACACCCCGAACACCTGGGGCTGCTTCCAGCGCTGCCGGCGCGCCACCTGGAGCAGGGCCACCCAGGGGGTGGGATCGTCCGGCGCGAGTTCGGCGGCGCGCAGACAGCTCTCCACGGCGTCGTCCGTGTCACCCGGACGGTCCTGGTCGCGGCTCTGCGCCACCTGGGACCAGGCATGCAGCACGAGCGCGGTCGCGTTGCGGGGCTCACGCGCGGCCCAGGACCGCGGCAGCCGTGATGCGGCGAGGAAGTCCGCCAGAACGCTGATGCGGTGCGTACGGCGGTCCCAGTCGCCCGGATCCTGGTCCAGAAGCCGGGACACCTGAGCCGCGCACAGATCGGTGGTGGCGATCGTTCCCGTCCTGGTGGTCGCCAGCAGGGACTTCAGCAGTCTGCCCAGCTCCTGGTCGTCGAGTTCAGGGGCGACACGGGCCCGATTGCGGCGGCTTGAGAGAAATCCCATGGCCGGAGGCTAAAACGGATCACACCGTTCACAAGGGCTGGGTCCGGATCGTTATCGATCACATACCGTGCGTGATGGCGGCCGGATGACACGGGGACCGCAGAGCTGGAGGCGGTGCCGGTGCCGGAGGTCGTGCTGGTTCCGGCCAGTGGCCGACGCCTGGTGGGCATCCGCAGCCGCCGCTGCCACTCGCCCGGCGTCTACGCCACTGCGCGCCGGTCCTGAACCGTCAGATCACTCCCTCGAACTGATCCGCAGCAGCCGCTCGGCGTACGGGCCGTAAATCGCCTACCGGCAGGAAGGGCTCGCAACTTGCCCTGGCCGTCGGCGAAGTGCCTCCGCGTCACGATCGCCTTCCGACCGGATCCGCTCTCCAGCGGATCCGGTCGGCCAGCGGTCAGGACGGCACGGCGGGGCAGCTCGTGCCCCGTGCTGGGACGGCGAGGTCGGTGAGATAGCTGTCCACGGTGTCCTCCATGCACGGGCCGCTGGTGACGCTGCCGTGGCCGTTGCCCTCGTAGGTGAGGAGCACGCCGCTGCGGCCGAGCTGCCGGGCCACCGAGACCGCCCACGGGTAGCCGGTGGCGGGGTCGTGCAGAGCGTTGGACACCAGGATCGGCGGGGCACCGTGTACGTCCAGGCGGTGCTGCGGGTTGGCGGTCGGCGCGCCCAGACACGCCGCCGCCATGTGGATCGGCAGCAGGTGAGGCAGGTCGGGCGCGGTCCTGTTCATCAGGGCGACGAGCGAGGCGTACTCCTGGTAGTCGCGCACCGGCAGGTGCCAGTCCGAGCAGAAGACCGGGGTGGCCGGATGCAGCGGCGCTATGGACGTGGGCGACGCGGGCAGCGGCTTGCTCGCGTCCATCCCCGCGACCGCCGTGGCCAGGCCCGCGTAGTCGGCCCGGTAGAACTTCCGGAACGCGATCTTGTTGACCAGGTCCGAACGCGACAGCGAGGCGCCCGGCTTCGCCGGGTCCTCCAGCTCGCCGCGCCCGGCCCGGGCCAGCAGGCCGTGCCAGACGGCGCGGACGTCGCGGCCGTGCAGCACGCAGTCCGCGGCACCGTCGCACCACTTCACGAACTCCTGGAACGAATCCTCCGCCGCGGCCGCCTCGGCCTGCAGGAACTCGCGGATGGTCGGGACGCTGTGGTCCATGACGCTCTCCAGCACCATCGCGCGCACGCGGCGCGGGTAGGTCTCGGCGTACTGGGCGCCGAGCAGCGTGCCGTACGAGCTGCCGTGGAAGGTGAGTCTCCGCTCGCCGAGGGCGGCCCGGAGGGCGTCCAGGTCCCGGACCGTCTGGGCGGTGTCGAGGTGGTCGAACACCGGGCCGGTACGGGCCCGGCAGTCGGCGCGGAGCCGCTTGTTGTACGCCATGGTGGCGTCGAAGTCCGCCTGGCTCCTCAGCTCCGGTGACGGCCGCTGGGCAATCAGGTCGCCGGAGCAGGTCACCGGGTTGCTGCCGCCCACGCCGCGCGGGTCGAAGCTGACGATGTCGAACCTGCGGCGGACCTCGGGGCTGAACCGGCTGATGCGGCCCACCACCATCTCCACACCCGAGTCGCCCGGCCCGCCGGGGCCGAACACCATCGAGCCGACGCGTGCGCCGGGGTCGGTGGCCTTGCGGCGGGCCACGGCCAGGTCGAGTCTCGGCCCGTCCGGGTGGGCCCAGTCGACCGGTACCGAAAGAGTGGCGCACTCCGCTCCCGGCTTCGCCGGGTCGTCACACGGTGCCCACCGCAGGGCCCCGGTGACAGACGGCGACGCGTGGGCCGCGGGTGCGGCGGGGAGGCCGGCGACGACGGCCATGGCAGCTCCCATGGCCATGGCCAAGCCCCGTCCGGCGATGCGCCGCAGTGCGGATCTGTCCCTGCCCCTGCCCCTGAACGACATGGATCCTCCTCGTGAAGAGAACGGTTGCGTCAGCCGTGCGGACCCGGCCGGGGCACCGTTGTCACGTTAGGCGCACCGCTGCTCATGTGGTGCGCCTGTCAGGGGCTTTTCCGGGTCGGGTCAGGGACCGCTCAGGGGCGATTGCGCGGGGCGACAACGCCGACCTCCAGTCCGTGGGCAGCACCAGCCGGCGCAGATGGTTCAGGGGCTGGGGGCGGGGGACACCGCGGTACGGCCGACGCCCCGTCACCGACGGCGGCAGAAGACGACCGCAGCGCGCTCGGAAGGCGCCCGGCGGGGCCAAGCTGGCCTCAGCCACCCACGGCCCGCCGACGGGGCGGCCGCCGGCCCCCTCGCATGACCGGGCTGCCAGGGGCCGGTTGCCGCGCGGGGGTGGACATGGTCACGGGGTCGAGCGCGCGCGGCAGGACGATCGTCCATCGGTTGTGGACCGCGGAATACGAAGTTGCCCCGGTTCGACGTCCTCGCCCAGTTGCGGCGCCGACGGGGCGACGGCGATCGGCTGGTACGCCGCGCTCACCGCTTCGGCGCAAGGCGCCGATCAGGGAGGTCTTACTCAGCTTCGTCTGCACGGTGCCCCCGCTGGGCGTGCCATGTCCTGGACGAGGCACGACGGTTCTGGAACACCGCGACGCTGGTCGTCCGTTCTGCGGGTGTTCCGTGACCTCCCACCCATGAGCGTCTGGGCTGCGTGGACTTTCCGGACACGACGTGAGCACATGGAGTGTCGTGCGCCGGGGCGCCTTGATCGGCACGATCGCCGTGACGGAGACCGACTCCCCCTGACTGCGGGGCAAGTTCGTTGCCGAGCCCGTGTTCGCTGAGGTGAAGCGCCTTCGGGACCGGTGGCCGACTTCCTTCTGTGCGTCGATGGCGACGAGGCGTGGTTCCGGTGGAGCGACGAGCCGGTCGAAGGTCAAGCCGCAAGCCCAGCATGCGCGGAAGCCGTGGTCGGTGATCTGCCGCGCAGTGTCGGCCGACGGCCGGCCCCCAGGCGGCATCAGTGGGTCAGTCGGTAGACGGCCACTGCAACGGCTGCGCCGATGGCGAAGACGGCGGCGAGGGCCACCAGGCAGCAGGTACCGAGGCCGTCACCGGGACCGAAGAAGTGGTCGGCTTGTTCCTTGAGCATGTCCTTCCCCCTGGTTGCACGACAGTCTTCCCAACAGCGGTATCGGTAGGCGCCCTTGTACGCTGCTTTGCGGCAGGCACGGTGACGAGCACCGGATGCTCGGTTGCTCATGGGGCTGCCTGGGCGCATCGTCGGTCCACAGCTCAATGGACGACGCCCACGGCGTCTTTGGAGGGCTGCGCCCGCCTCCCCGGGGCTCCTGCGCCGCGCGTCAGCCCCCGAGCTGAGAACCCCGGGAAGCTCACCCGGCTTGACGGGATTCCAGTTTGCTTAGCAAACGCTGGCACTCAGGCGGGCCTTCCGCCTTGGCGCCGGTGTAGCAGGCTTTCCACCGGTACTGGTCCATCCCGTATCCGTGGCTCTTCAGGTAGGCGGCACACATGTCGGGCGTGGCGCTGGCCGGTACGGCGCAAGCCAGGCTCAGGCCAGTGACGCTTGCGGCGGCGAGCAGCACGGCGCCGGTTCAGGGATGCCAGCCGCTGGGGTCGCTTCAACACTGTTCTCCTGTGGGGGAGTGGCGAGTGAAGTGCGCCGGTCGTCATACCCGTCCGGTGCCGCCGGAACGCGGCTCTACGCACTTCTCCCCATCGGGATCCAGCCAGAACTTCGCGGCTGCCCCCGGATGCCGGCCTGGCTCACAGCCTCCATGTCGCGCACCGGGCGGGTCGGGCGTCGGGTGGGGCGGCTGGGCATGGCGCGCACCACGGCGCGGGATCGGGGGAGAAGCGGGCGCCGACGACGGCGGTGCGGGGTGGGCCGGTGACGGTGTGATGGCGTCGCGGGCCATTCGGGGCGGCCGTGCTGTGTCCTGTGCGATGTGGGCGCTCAGGCGGTGCATGACCCTCGATCCCGTCGGCCGTAGCGCGTGATCGGCGCCTCAGCGCCCTCGGCAAGTGCCGGGGCGAGATGTTCGTGGCGGCTGCCCTGCAACCATCGGTGTTCGCGGGGAGTCTGTTCTTCGTTACGCACTGCGTGATCGAGCGGGTAGCTCGCTGGAGGCGGGGTGTGGGCCATCGTTGTGGTCCGCGGGCGCTGTCGGCGTCTGTGGGGAAAGAGGGGGTTTGTCGTGCGTCACTCAGTCCGTCTTGCCGTGGCAGCGGCCCTGGCGGCTTGTCTGGCCGGCAGCCTGGTGGCCGTCTCGGCCGACCAGGCCGTCGCCGCGGGGTCGAAGCCGGCCGACGACTTCAACGGCGACGGATACCGGGACCTGGCCGTCGGCATGCCCGGAAAGACGGTCGGCGGGAAGGAGGGCGCCGGTGCTGTTCTCGTCACCTTCGGTTCCGCTCGCGGTCTGACCGGCAAGCACGTCCACCTCACGCAGAACTCCGCCGGCGTTCCCGGCGCCGCCGGGTACCAGGACTTCTTCGGCAGCAGCATCGCCAGCGGCGACGTGAACCGCGACGGGTATGCCGACCTGCTGGTCGGCAGCGAAGGAGATGCGTCGGGGAACGGCTCGGTGACCGTGCTGTGGGGCGGCACCTCACCGTTCCGCAGCGCCCTCGCGCTGCCCTCGGGACCGTCGTATCCGGGCCGCATGTTCGGCGCCGACATCGCCGTAGGCGACTTCACCGGCGACTCCGGCCCGGACATCGCCGTCAGCGGGCAGACCTCCCTGCGGCTGTACTCCGGCACGTTCACCCGCACCAAGGCCCCCACCGGCGACGAGGTGACCGGCCCGGGTGCCACCGGCAGCTGGCACCTGGCCGCCGGCGACTTCACCGGCGAGGGCAAGGACGAACTGGCCGTCGTCCAGCAGAAGACCACGTTCGTCTACGGTCAGGACCCCGGCACCACGGATGCCGGTTCCTTCACCGTCCATGCTCAGCTCGCCGGCGGAGACCGTGTCGCGGCCGGAGACCTCAACGGCGACGGCCGCGACGATCTCGCCATCGCGCTGTCCGACCCCCGCCTCAATCCCAACGGACTGGCCGATCCCAGCCACGGCTCCGGCTACATCACCGTCCGCTACGGCAACCCCGCCATCGACGGCGGCCTCGCCCCCACGGGCCGCGTTTACCACCAGAACACCGCCGGCGTCCCCGGCGCCAACGAGAAGGAGGATGAGTTCGGCGCGGCGATGTCCATCGCCGACATCAACGGCGACCACCGCGCAGACCTCGCCATCGGCATCCCCTACGAGACCCTCGGCCGAGCCGTCAGGGCCGGCGACGTGCTGGTACTGAGAGGAAGCGCCGGCGGGCTCACCACCACCGGCGCGGCACGGTACTCGCAGGACACCCCCGGCGTCCCGGGCAGCGCCGAGAGCCAGGACGTCTTCGGCTCCCAGGTCCGCCTCGCCGACTTCAACCGAGACGGCAAGGCAGACCTCGCTGTCACCGCCCCCGGTGAGAACCCCTACCGCAACCATGGCAGCGGCGGCGTCTGGCAGCTGCGGGGCAGCAGCAGCGGAGCGAGCACGAAGAACGTCAGCGACTTCGGCCCCGACGACTACGGCGTCGCACCCGGCTCCGGCATCGGCGAAACCCTCCTCGGCTGAAGTCGACCGACGCCAGGTCGGCAGCCTGCACCGCCTCGCACGGCGAGGCGGTGCATCACCCAGCGCGCCCATTCGGCCAGCCGCACCTCACGTACGTCACGTCAGGTTCAGGAGACGTCTGAGCGTGGCGGCCGATCCCATGGCCTCGTCCGGACCGGCGAACCGCAGACCATCGGCAGCGCCCCTGTTCCGTCGCCGGTGCCCGGCACCGCCCACTCGATGGTCCGGCGTGCTGCGCCGGCGTGAGCGGGCCATGGCGGCCTGCGCCGGATCGGTGGCCGGGCGGAGCACGGTGACCGCCGGCGACGCCACCGGCCGGCCCGCCTCGTCGGCGGCCCGCACCGATCGGCCGCCGCGCCCGGCAAGATCCAACCGCCGCCCCGGCAAGACCCGGGGCTCCGGGACGGAGGCGCTAGCCCTCCTGCCCCGCCAGCACCCGCCGCAGGACCGCCCGCTGCACCGGCAGCACCTCGGCGTGCAGCGCGCGGCCCTTGGGGGTGAGGGCGACCCACACCCCGCGCCGGTCCTCCGCGCACACCGAGCGCTCCACCAGGCCGTCCTTCTCCAGCCGGCCGATCAGCCGGGACAGCGCGCTCTGGCTGAGGTGGACCCGGCCGACCAGGTTCTGCACCCGGCACTGGTCACCCTGCTCGGGAGACTCCGCCGCCAGGATGTCCAGCACCTCGAAGTCGCTGGCGCCCAGTCCGTGCGGATGCAGGGCGCGGTCGATCTCGCACATCGTGCGCGCGTGCACGGCGAGGATCTCCCGCCAGCGTTCTTCGAGCCGGGTGTCGGCCGTCGTGACTGCCATAACCGCACGGTAGCACCGTTTCCACGATCCTTGACTGTGCAACTAGTGGCTGATGCAGGCGGTCGTCCCGGGGCTCAGGCCGCCGGGTCCTGGAGCAGTCCCACGAGGTTGCCGTCGGGGTCCTTCACGAAGGCGATCAGCCGGCCGCCGCCGACGTCCTGCGCGTCCTGGAGCAGCTCGGCGCCCGCCGCCAGCAGCGCCGCCAGCCGCTCCCGCAGGTCCGTCACATGCCAGTACGGCACCGGCCCCGTCATGCCCTTGGCGTGCCCGTTCGGGTCGAGGCCGACGTCCTGGCCGGCGGCCTTGAAACCGACGTAGTAGGGCTCGTCGGCGTACGGCTCGACGCCCAGCAGCGTGCCGAACAGAGCCTTCGCGCGCTCCAGGTCCTTCACCGGGTAGATGATCGTCTGCAGGCCGGCGGCCATGGTGCTCACTCCTTGGAGGGGGCGGGACCCGACGGGGCTCCGTCGGTGCTCTTCACGCTAGGGCGCGGGAGCCTGCGACGGCTTCTCCGATCCTGACCGGTCGGACGGCCTGGAGGCCACCCGGCACATCCTGGCCACGGCCCCCGACTGCCGGGTGCTCGTGCTCACCACGTTCGACCTGGACCGGTACGTGTACGCGGCCCTGTCGACCGGGGCCAGCGGCTTCCTGCGCAAGGACGTCCACCGGAGCACCTGGCGGCGGCCGTACGGCTCGTCGGCACCGGCGACGCCCTGTTGGCACCGCAGACCACCCGGCGCCTGGTGGAGCGGTATGTACGAGGCCGGGGCAGACCGCACCTCCGCGCCCCGTGCCCGACGGTCTGGCCGCCCTCACACCCCGCGAGCGCGAGGTGCTGACGATGACGGGCCGCGGGCTGTCCAACGCCGAACTGGCCCCCGAGCTGATCCTCAGCGAGGCCACGGTCTTGTCCCACGTGGCCCGCGTCTTCGCCAAGCTCGGCCTGCGCGACCGCGCCCAGGCGGTGGTGCTCGCCTACGAGACGGGGCTGGTGCGACCGGGCGAGCAGCCGCGCCGCCCCGGAGACGCCGACTGACCAGCC
Source organism: Streptomyces tricolor (assembly GCF_002155905.1). Lineage (GTDB taxonomy): Bacteria > Actinomycetota > Actinomycetes > Streptomycetales > Streptomycetaceae > Streptomyces > Streptomyces tricolor. The sequence goes on from NZ_MUMF01000433.1 coordinate 33,256, forward strand.
GTCCTCGTACCTGCGCGCCACGTGCGCCCGAGACCGCCGTCAGGAAGCCACTGTCCGGCAGTGGACCCCGGCCGGCCGGCGGTTCGGAACGTCCGTGTCCGCTCGCTCGCGCTGCCGCTCGTCCTGTGTGCCCTGGCCCCCGCGGTCCGCGGCAGCGAACGGACGAGCGGCGGCCGGCCGACGGCATGGATAGTCGGCTCGTGGCCTGCCGGAGGCCCTCCCAGGAGACGGAGTCCACCGGGTTCAGGGAACTGCTGACGTCGCCGGCCGAGCCGTGCGTGCCGCAGGCACCGGCCACGGCCGCGCCCGAGCCGTCGTAGCCCTCCGCAACGGGAAAGCCGCGGTCCGGGTCCACGCCCCTGCCCACGCCGCCGAGAGGACCACCCGTCCCGGACGGAACCGGGACGCCGCCGGCCCACCGGCGAGGACGGGCAGGGGACGCCGCCGAGGAGTGCGCGTCCCGCGTCCCGCCCCCCGCATCACCGGCGCCCTCCACTAGACGCCCCGCCCCGCACCAGGACACCCTGAGCCGCCTCGGTCACTTCGGCGAGCGTATCGGCGGCCCGACCCCCTGGCGACGGGGGCCGCGTCGTGCGCCGCACCCGGCGGGCACGGTCACGGCTTCCTCGTGCAGGGGCGTCCGACGTCACGTCGAATCGCGTCCGCGTCACGTCGAATCGCGTCTGACCAGCTCCGTCGGCAGGATCACCGCCGCCGGGTCCTCACCGCCTATCTGGGCGAGCAGCACCCGGACCATCTCGTTGCTGATCCGGTCCCACGGCTGCCGGATCGTGGTGAGCGCCGGGGCGGCGGCGGTGGCCGCCGGGGAGTCGTCGAAACCGCCGACGGCGATGTCCTCCGGCACCCGCCTACCGGCCCGGTGCAGGGCCGCCAGCACGCCCTGCGCCATCAGGTCGGAGGCGACGAACACCGCGTCCATGTCCGGCGCCTGCGCCAGCAGCCGCTCCGCGCCCGCCTCACCGCTGGCCCGGCTGTAGTCGCCGGAGACGACGAGCCGTTCGTCGGCCGCGATGCCCGCCTCGGCGAGCACCTCGCGGTACCCGGCGAGCCGCTCCACACCGCCCGGGGTGTCCAGCGGGCCGGTGACCACGCCGATCCGGCGCCGGCCCAGCGACAGCAGATGCCGGACCATGTCCCGGGCGCCGTCCCGGTCGTCGGCGGCCACGTAACTCACCTTGGAGCCGAGGCCGATCGGCTTGCCGCAGGCGACCAGCGGCACCCCCGCCTCCCGCAGCTCCTCGGCGACCGGATCGCCGGAGTGGCTGGAGACCAGCAGCACCCCGTCGACATGCCCGGCGGTGATGTACCGCGTGATGCGCCGCCGTTCGTCCTCGGTCCCCGCCAGCATCAGCAGCAGCGGGATGTCGTGCGCGGCCAGCGCCTGGGTGCAGCCGCGCAGCAGGACGTTGAAGTTGGGGTCCTCGAAGAACCGCTCCTGCGGCTCGGTCAGCAGGAAGCCCACCGAGTCGGAGCGGCCCGTGATCAGCGAACGGGCGTGCCGGTTCACGACGTACCCGGTCTTGCGGATGGCGGCGTTGACCGCCTCCTGCGCGGCGGGGCTGACGTAGTGCCCGCCGTTGAGCACGCGTGAGACGGTGCCGCGCGAGACGCCTGCCTCGCGCGCCACGTCGTGGATCGTCGGCGGTTTGCGCCGGCCCCCCGTATGGCTCATGGTCATGACTTTACGGCCCCGGACAGCAGATCCAGGCTCCAGAACCGCTGGATGACCAGGAACAGGGCGATCAGCGGGAGCACCGCGAGGAACGCGCCCGTGATCACCAGGGTGTACAGCGCGGGCGTGTTCGAGCCCTGCTCCAGCAGCGTGTACAGACCCAGCGTCAGCGGGAACTTCTCGTCGTCGCTGAGCATGATGTACGGCAGCAGGAAGTTGTTCCAGATCGCGACGAACTGGAACAGGAACACCGTGACCATCCCGGGGATCATCATCGGCAGCGCGATCCGGGTGAAGATCCGCCACTCGCCCGCCCCGTCCATCCGCCCGGCCTCCACCACGTCGGCCGGCACGGCGGCGGACGCGTAGATCCGCGCCAGGTAGACGCCGTACGGGGAGAGGATCTGCGGCAGCAGCACGGACAGGTAGGAGTCCGTGAGGCCGGCCTTCGCCAGCAGCAGGTACTGCGGGATCGCTAGGATCACCGGCGGCATCAGGACGCCCGCGAGCAGCACGTTGAACATCGTCTCGCGGCCCCGGAAGCGGTAGGTCGCCAGGGCGTAGCCGCTGAACGCCGAGACGGCGGTGGACAGCAGGGCGCCGAGCCCCGCGTACAGGGCGGAGTTGCCCATCCACGTCCAGTAGACGCCGTCGCGGTAGGCGTCGAGGTCCTTGAGGTTGTCGGCGAAGCCGGTGCCGGGCAGGAAGGTGAACGTGGAGAACAGCTCGCGCCCGGACTTCGTCGACGCGATCACCACCCAGGCCACCGGCATCAGCGTGTAGACCGCGCCGAGCAGCAGGGTGGCCGTAGGGACCAGCGCGATCCGGCGGCGCAGCGGCGGCCCCTGGGCCGTGCCCGGGGTGGTGCCGGCGGCCGGCGCGGCCTTGCGGACGGTGAGCGTGCTCATCGCACCCCTCCTTGACTGACGTCCCGCTTGTTGCGGCGGTTCGCGGCCCGCAGGAAGCCGAACGACAGCAGCAGCGTGACCAGGGCGATCAGCGTCGCCTCGGCCGCCGCCGCGTAGATGTCGTTGCGGCCGAAGGCGTCCTGGTACACCTTCATCAGCGGGCTCCAGGCCGTGTCGACCGAGTTGGTGAGCGGCTTCAGGGTGGTCGGCTCGTTGAACACCTGGAGCGTCGCGATGATCGAGAAGAAGAAGGTCAGCACCAGCGAGGGCGCCACCATGGGGATCTTGATCCGCAGCGCGATCTGCAGCGGGGTGGCGCCGTCCAGCTTCGCCGCCTCGTACACCTCGGCCGGGATGGACCTGAGCGAGGTGTAGATGACGATCATGTTGAAGCCGGTGCCGCCCCAGACCGCGATGTTCGCCAGGGCGAGATAGAGCGGACCGCCGTCCAGCAGGTCCGGCTGCGGCAGGCCCAGCTTGTCGAGCGCGAAGGAGAACGGACTGACGTCCGGCAGGTACAGGAAGCCCCACAGCAGCGCGGCCACCACACCGGGGACGGCGTACGGCAGGAAGATCGCGAGCCGGGTGAACGGGGCGAGCCGCACCTTCTCGGAGTCCAGCATCAGCGCGAACAGCAGGGCGAGGCCCAGCATCACCGGGACGACGATGCAGCCGTAGCCGAGCACGCGCAGCGCGCCGTGCAGCAGTTCGCTGTCCTGGAGGGCCTCGGTGTAGTTCCCGAAACCGGCCCAGACCTCCTTCCGGGCGCCGGAGCCCAGGCCCAGGCCGGAGACGCGCACCTTGCGGAAGCTGAGCCAGACCGCGTAGCCGATGGGCAGCGCGAAGAAGAGGGCGAACAGGACCGTGGCGGGGAGGAGGAAGCCGTACGGGGCCCCCTTGACCCCGTACGACCTCCGGCTCGTGGAACTGCTCACCGGGAAACCTCGAAGCCCTGCTTCTTCAGGTCGGCGACCGTGTCGTCCTGCATCGTCCTCAGGGCGGCGGTGAAGTCCGACTTGTTCTTGGCGGCGGCGCCGAAGGCGTCCTTGAAGGACGTGTAGGCGACGTTCACGTTCGGGCCCCACGCGGACGGTGCGGTGGTCTTCGCGATGTCGGCGGCCTTGCTGTAGAAGTCCGGCTGGTTGGCGAAGAACGCCGGCGGGTGGGAGAAGGCGCCGCTGAGCTGGGCGGAGGTGGAGGCCGGGTAGATGCCGCCCTCCTTCGCCAGCGCGTTCAGGGCGTCGTGGTCGGTGTTCAGCCAGGCCGCGAACTCAGCGGCGGCCTCCTGGTGCGCGGAGTCGGTGGTGACCGCCGTCGAGGAGCCGCCCCAGCTGCCGGTGACGTCCTGGTCGAGCGACCACTGGGGGAGCGGGGCCATGGCCCACTTGCCCTTGGTGTCCGGCGCCGCCGTGGTCAGCGTGCCCGGCGCCCACACGGCGCTCACCCAGGCGATCTGCTTGCCCGTGTTCAACGCCTTGTTCCAGGACGGGGTGTACATCGGCTGGTCGTCGATGACCCCCTCCTTGACCAGACCGCCCCAGAAGCCGGCGACCTTCCGGGTGGCCGCGTCGTCGATGCCGACCTTCCACCGGTCGCCGGAGGTGGTCCACCACTTGGCGCCGGCCTGCTGGGCGAGGCCCGCGAAGAGACCGGAGTCGTTGGCGGAGAAGGTGGTCAGGTCCTTGTCCGGCGCCTTCTCCTTCAGCCGGCGGGCGGTCTCGGCGAACTGCTCCCAGGTGGTGGGGACCTTCAGGCCGTACTTCTCGAACAGGTCCTCGCGGTAGTAGAACATCATCGGGCCGATGTCCTGCGGCACCGCGTAGACGGCGTCCGTGCCGAGCATGGTCTGCTGCCAGACGCCCTCGGCGAACTTGCCCTCGATGTCGCCGACTTCCCCGGAGATGTCGGCCAGCGCGTCATTGCTGACCAGCGTCGGCAGCGCCTGGTACTCGGCCTGCACCAGGTCGGGGGCCTTCTTCGCCTTGTGCGCGGTGAGGATCTTGGTGACCAGCGTGTCGCCGGACGCCTGCTTCTTCACCGTGACGGTGATCCCGTCCTTTTTCCCCGGCCCCTTGTTCCACAGGTCCACGACCTTGTCCATGCCGGGTGTCCAGGTCCAGTACGTCAGCGAGACGGGACCCGAGTCGGCCTTGCTGTCGTCCTCGGAGCCGCAGGCGGCGAGGGCGGTGGCGCCGAGGGACACGGCGACGGCGGTTGTCACGAGGCGACGGCGCTTCGTGTGCGGCATGGTTTCTCCCCTGACCTGGGTCCCCGCCCGCTGCGGGGACCTGCCATGCAGATGTGCACGTTCACATGACCCGGGCGCTCACCCCTCGGGAGCCCCTGCCATGCTTCTGTGAGCGTTCACAGTAGAGAAACATCCCGGACACTTGTCAATGGTTGTTGCTGTGCGGTTATGTTGGGCTCGCACCGCTTCTGATGTGTGTGCACGTTCCCAAATGATCGATTTCCGGGGAGACAGCCATGCCGGACACCAGCCCCAGGGGCCTCACCAGGCTCGCCTTCGGCGGGGACTACAACCCCGAGCAGTGGCCGGAAGCCGTCTGGCAGGAGGACGTCCGCCTGATGCGGGAGGCCGGCGTCACGATGGTGAGCGTCGGGATCTTCTCCTGGGCCCTGCTGGAGCCGGCGCCGGGGGAGTACGACTTCGGCTGGCTCGACCGGGTCCTCGGCCTGCTGCACGCAGGCGGCATCCGTGTCGACCTCGGCACGCCCACCGTGGTACCGCCCGTCTGGTTCTACCGGGCCCACCCCGAGGCGCTGCCGGTCACCGCCGAGGGAGTGCGCTACGAGTTCGGCTCCCGCGGCGCGATCTGCCACAGCAACGCCGACTACCGCGCCGCCGCCGCGAACATCACCACCCGGCTCGCCGAGCGCTACGGCGACCACCCGGCGCTCGCGCTGTGGCACGTCCACAACGAGTACGGCGTCCCCGTCTCGGCCTGCTACTGCGCCTCCTGCGCGGCACACTTCCGCCGCTGGCTCGCGGACACCTACGGCACCGTGGACGCCGTCAACGAGGCCTGGGGCACCGCCTTCTGGGGCCAGCGCTACACCGACTTCGGACAGATCAACCCGCCCCGGGCCACCCCGACCGTCGGCAACCCGGGGCAGGCCCTGGACTACAGGCGGTTCGCCGACGCCACCATCCGGGAGAACTTCCGCGCCGAGCGGGACATCCTGCACCGCCTCTCACCCGGGGTGCCGGTCACCACGAACTTCATGACCGCCCTCAGCCAGTGCGACTCCATGGACTACTGGGCCTGGGGCCGCGAGGTCGACCTCGTCACCAACGACCACTACCTGATCACCGACGGCCGCCGCACCCACGTCAATCTCGCCATGGCCGCCGACCTCACCCGCTCGGTCGCCGGCGGCGCCCCCTGGCTGCTGCTGGAGCACTCCACCTCGGGCGTCAACTGGCAGCCCCGCAACCCCGCCAAGGCTCCCGGCCAGATGGCCCGCAACTCCCTCGCCCACGTGGCGCGCGGCTCCGAGGGCGCCATGTTCTTCCAGTGGCGCCAGTCCCGGCGCGGCGCCGAGAAGTTCCACTCGGCGATGCTGCCGCACGGCGGCACCGACACCCGCGTCTGGCGCGAGGTGGTCGAACTCGGCGCCTGCGTGGACGCGTTGAGCGAGATCCGCGGCACCCGCACCGAGGCCGACGCGGCCATGCTGTGGGACTGGCAGTCCTGGTGGGCGCAGAACCTCTCCTGGCGCCCCAGCGAGGACCACGACCCGCGCGAGCGCGCCGACTCCTTCTACGAGGCCCTCTACGACCGCCACCTCACGGTCGACTTCGCCCACCCGGAAGCCGACCTGTCACGGTATCCGCTGGTCGTCGTGCCGGCCCTGTACCTGATGACGGAGGCCGCAGGGAACAACGTCCGGGAGTACGTCGAGCGGGGCGGCACGCTCGTGGTGTCGTACTTCTCCGGCATCGTGGACCAGCACGACGCCGTCCACGAGGGCGCCTACCCGGGTGTGCTGCGCGATGTCCTCGGGCTGACCGTGGAGGAGTTCTCGCCGCTGCTGGAGGACGAGCGGGTGCGGCTGACCGGCCCGGACGGCTCCGAGCTGACGGGCGACGTGTGGACGGAGTTCGTGGTCCCGCGCGGCGCCGAGACCGTGTGGACCTACGCCGACGGGCTCACCGCGGGCCGCCCGGCCGTCACCCGGCACCGGCACGGCCGGGGCACCGCCTGGTACGTCTCCACCCGCCTCGACGCCCAGGGCCTGGACGCGCTCATCGGCTGGGCGGCCGACGACGCCGGCCTCGCCCCGCGCGCCGGCCTGCCGCGCGATGTCGAGGTCGTGCGCCGCCGCGGCGAGTCCGGCACCTACCTCTTCGTCATCAACCACACCGCCGGCGACACCAAGGTGCCGCTGGACACGCCCGGCACCGAGCTGCTGACGGGCGAACGCGCCGCGGGCCGCCTCGCGGTCCCGGCGGGGGCCGTCCGGGTCGTACGACTCGACGGCTGAGCCGGCTCCCCTCCGCCCGTGTGTGCCACGAGAGCCGCGGGCGGAGGGGTTCTCCTCCGGCCCCACCGGAGGACACCCCTCCCCAGTTACGTCGAAGGGACGACGGACGATGAAGTTCCATCCCGGACGCACCATCAGGGCCCTGCTGCTGCCGCTCGCGGCCGGCCTCGCCCTCACCGCCCTGCCCGCCCAGTCCGCACAGGCCGCGAGCACCCTCGTCAACGGCGGCTTCGAGTCCGACGGCACGGGCACGGCCACCCCCGCCGGCTGGTCCGAGTACGGCGACACCGGCGCCTCGTACACCGAGTCCGGCGGCCACGGCGGCAGCCACCGCCTCAGCCACTACGCGTCCTCCGCCTACAAGGTGGAGACGTACCAGTACCTGTCCGGACTGGCCAACGGGAACTACACATTGACGGCGTGGGTCCGCTCCAGCGGCGGGCAGAAGGCCGCGTACATGGCGCTCAAGAACTGCGGCGGTACGGAGCAGCGCACGGATCTCCCGATCTCCTCCAGCGGGTGGATCCGTATCGTCACGCCGATCAAGGTGACCAACAACCAGTGCACCATCAGCGTCAACAGTGACGCGAACGCCGGTAACTGGATCAACGTTGACGATCTGACCTTCACGTCCGGCACCACCGGTACATCCATCCATGGTGCCGACATCTCCTCCCTCGCCAAGAGCGAGGCCAAGGGCGGCGTCTACCGGACGAGTTCGGGCACCGCCGGTGACGCCCTGTCCATCCTCAGGTCGTACGGCATGAACTACGCGCGCCTGAAGGTCTGGGTGAACCCGGCCGACGGCTTCAACGACAAGGCGCACGTCCTGGCGACGGCCAAGCGCGTCAAGGCGCAGGGCATGAAGCTCCTGGTCGACTTCCACTACTCGGACAGCTGGGCCGACCCGGGCCAGCAGACCAAGCCGGCCGCGTGGGCGGGCCACACGTACAGTCAACTGAAGACGGACGTGTACCACCACACGTACGACGTGTTGAACGCCTTGAAGGCTCAAGGGACCACCGCGGACATGGTCCAGGTGGGCAATGAGATCAATGGCGGCATGCTGTGGTCCGAGGGATCCACGGACAACTGGAGCCGGCTCGCAGGGTTGATCAACTCGGGCTATGACGCCGTCAAGGCGGTCAACTCGTCCACCGTCGTCGCGCTGCACCTGGCCAAGGGCGGGGACAAGGCCGGCACCCGGTGGTGGTTCGACAGCGCGGTCGCCAACGGCGTGAAGTTCGACGCGATCGGCCTGTCGTACTACGGCTACTGGCACGGCCCGCTGTCCGACTTCCAGACCACCCTGGACGACGCGGCCTCCCGCTACGGCAAGCCGGTGTTCCTCGCCGAGACGGCCTACCCCTTCCGCCTCGACAGCGACGACGCGCTCACCAACCAGATCGACACCACCGGCGAGCTGGTCCCCGGTTACCCGGCGACCGCGGCCGGCCAGACCAAGTGGATGAACGACGTGACGAGCATCGTGGAGGCCGTCCCGGGCGGACGCGGTCTCGGCGTCTTCTACTGGGAGGCGACCTGGACCGCCGTCACCGGCAACGGCTGGGACCCGACGGACGCCGGTTCCGGCAACGGATGGGAGAACCAGGCCCTGTTCGGCTACGACGACAAGGCGCTCTCCTCGATGACGTGGTTCAGCCACCGCTGAGCCGTGCCTGACGGGGACCGGCCGCACCCCGCGGCCGGTCCCCGCCGTGTACGCGGGGCGGTGGGAACCCCCCTCGGTCGTACTGCAGTTCGATACCGGACAACGGCCGCCGAGTCCCGGACGTGACGGCGTCGCCCGGGCCACAGTGGGAACACTGCGTACAAGGAGGCCGGGAACGGGAGGGCGAACGGATGATGGGTACTCCCTCGGGCGGAATGCGGCACACCATCCTGGAGTGGCTCAAGGACCCGTCGGCCCACTTCCCCGCCGGACGCCGCCGCGCTCCCGCCGACACCGGCGTCACCGCGCGGGCCGTCGCCGCCAAGCTGGGCGTCCCCCGCCGGACCGCCCTCGCCCATTTGGACTTCCTCACCCGCCTCGGCCTGTTGCGCACCCGCCGGATCCGCTGCCGCACCTACTACCGGCGCGACGAGATCCGCATCGCCGAGGTGGCCCGGATGTTCGAAAAAGGCTGGTGACGGAGACGGCCGCGAAGGCGGCGGGCAGGGGGCGGAGGGTCCCCGACGGAGGAGGGACCGCACATGGACCGAGCCACGGCACTCGTGCCGCTCCACTACGTCGCCCTGGGCGCCCGCGGCCCCGAGGACGTCGTCGCCGATCCGCACGGGCGTGTGCTGACCGGAGTGGCGGACGGCCGCGTCCTCCGCGTCCACCACCTCGGCGACCCGCACACGGCCCGCACGGAGGTGCTGGCCGACACCGGCGGCCGGCCGCTCGGGCTGGAACTCCTGCCGGACGGGGACCTGCTGGTGTGCGACGCGGAACGCGGCCTGCTGCGGGTGGGCACGCAGGACGGCACCGTCCGCGTCCTCGTGGACACGGTGGCGGGGGAGCCGCTCCGCTTCTGCAGCAACGCCGTCGCCCTGGCCGACGGCACCGTGTACTTCACCGTCTCCAGCCGCCGCTACCCCCTCGGCGAGTGGATCGCCGACATCGTCGAGCACACCGGCACCGGACGCCTGCTGCGGCTCGCCCCCGAGGGCGGGGAACCCGACGTCGTGCTGGACGGGCTCCAGTTCGCCAACGGACTCGCCCCCAGTGCCGACGGCTCCTTCCTGGTGATCGCCGAGAGCGGCTCCCGCCGCCTCACCCGCTGCGCGCTCACCGGCCCCCGCGCCGGACACGCCGAACCCTTCGCCGACCTGCCCGGCATGCCGGACAACCTCTGGCGCGAGGGCCCCGACGGGCCGGTCTGGGTCGCCCTGGCCGGACCCCGCGTCCCTCCGCTGGACCTGCTGCACCGCACCCCGCCGGCCGTCCGCCGCACCGCGGCCCGGGCCGCG
>NZ_MUMF01000434.1 GCF_002155905.1 Streptomyces tricolor
GCTGCCGCTTCCCCGGCGGCGCCGACTCGCCCGAACGGCTCTGGGACCTCGTCGCCGCGGGCCGGGACGCGATGACCGGCTTCCCCACCGACCGGGGCTGGGACGTCACCGACGCCGGCTTCACCAAGGTCGGCGGATTCCTCGACGCGGCCGGCGCGTTCGACGCCGCCTTCTTCGGCATCAGCCCCCGCGAGGCCACCGGCATGGACCCGCAGCAGCGGCTGCTGCTGGAGACCGCGTGGGAGACGGTCGAGCGGGCCGGCATCGACCCGGCCACGCTGCGCGGCAGCCGCACCGGCGTGTTCGTCGGCTACGGCGGCCAGGACTACCTCACCAGCCTGTACGGCACCCCCGACGAGCTGCAGGGCCACCTGCTGACCGGCACCTCCGGCAGCGTGGTCTCCGGCCGCCTCGCCTACGTCCTCGGCCTGGAGGGCCCCGCGGTCACCGTGGACACCGCCTGCTCCTCGTCCCTGGTCGCCCTGCACTGGGCGATCCGCGCGCTGCGCTCCGGCGAGTGCGACCTGGCACTGGCCGGCGGGGTCACCGTGATGGCCACCCCGGGCGTCTTCGTCGAGTTCGGCCGGCAGGGCGGTCTGGCCGCCGACGGCCGCTGCAAGGCGTTCGCCGACGCCGCCGACGGCACCGGCTGGGGCGAGGGCGCCGGCCTGCTGCTGGTGGAACGGCTGTCCGACGCCCGCCGCAACGGCCACCGCGTCCTCGCCGTCGTCCGCGGCTCCGCCGTGAACTCCGACGGCGCCTCCAACGGCCTGACCGCGCCCAACGGCCCCTCCCAGCAGCGGGTCATCCGGGCCGCGCTCGCCGACGGCGGCCTCACCCCGGCCGACGTCGACGCCGTCGAGGCGCACGGCACCGGCACCGCGCTCGGCGACCCCATCGAGGCCCAGGCCCTCCAGGCGGTCTACGGCCAGGACCGCGACCGTCCGCTGTGGATCGGCTCGGTCAAGTCCAACCTCGGTCACACCCAGGCCGCGTCCGGCGCCGCCGGTCTCATCAAGACCGTCATGGCGCTGCGGCACGGCGTGCTGCCCGCCACCCTGCACGTCGACCGGCCCTCCGCCCAGGTCGACTGGACCAGGGGAGCGGTGTCGGTGCTCACCGAGACCACCCCGTGGCCCGAGACCGGTGTGCCGCGCCGGGCCGCCGTGTCTTCCTTCGGCGTCAGCGGCACCAACGCCCACGTCGTCCTCGAACAGGCCCCGCCCGCCGCGCGGACCGCGCCCGCCGGGGACGGCGGACCCGTGCCGTGGCTGGTCTCCGGCCGCACCCCCGAGGCCGTGCGCGCCCAGGTCGAGCGGCTGACCGAGGACCTCGCCGGCCACCCCGACCCGGTCGCCGTGGCCCGCGCCCTCGCCACCACCCGCACCGCCTTCGAGTACCGCGTCGCCGCCACCGGCAGCGACACCACCGCGCTGCTCGACGCCCTCGCCGAGGCCCGGCCCGTCGCCGCCCGCCCGGGCCGCACCGCGTTCCTGTGCACCGGCCAGGGCGCCCAGCGCGTCGGCATGGGCGCCGGCCTGTACGCCGCCCACCCCGCCTACGCCGACGCCTTCGACGCGGTCTGCGCCGAGTTCGACCGCCTGCTCGACCGCCCCCTGCGCGACCTGGTGCTGTCCGGCCCCGCCGACGTCCTCGACCGCACCGCCTACGCGCAGCCCGCGCTGTTCGCCGTGGAGACCGCCCTCGCCGCCCTGCTGCGCCACTGGGGCGTGACCCCCGACCTGCTGGCCGGCCACTCGCTGGGCGAGATCACCGCCGCCCACCTGGCCGGAGTCCTCTCCCTGCCGGACGCCGCCGCACTGGTCGCCGCCCGCGGCCGGCTGATGGACGCGCTGCCGGCCGGCGGTGCGATGGTCGCGGTCGAGGCCGACGAGGACCGCGTACGGCCCCTGCTCGGCGACGACGTCTCGCTCGCCGCCGTGAACGGCCCGCGCGCCCTGGTGCTCTCCGGCCGCGAACCGGCCGTGACCGAGGCCGCCGACCGGCTCGCCGCCGAGGGCTGCCGCACCCGACGCCTGCGGGTGTCCCACGCGTTCCACTCCGCGCTGATGGACCCGATGCTGGCGGAGTTCCGCGCCACCGTGGCCGCGCTCGACCTGCGGGCGCCCTCCGTCCCGGTCGTGTCCGCGCTGACCGGCCGCCCGCTGACGGCCGAGGAGGCCCGCTCGCCCGAGCACTGGGTCCGGCACGTCCGCGACACCGTGCGGTTCCACGACGCCGTGGCCGGCCTGGCCGCCGCGGGCGCCGTACGGTACCTCGAACTCGGCCCGGACGGTGTGCTCACCGCCCTCGCCCAGAGCGGCCTGCCGCCCGCGGAGGCCGACGAGCGCGACCCGCTCGCCGTACCCCTGCTGCGCGCCGGCCGGCCGGAGCCGGAGACGCTGACCGACGCGCTCGCCCGCGCCGCCGCCGACGGCCTGCCCGTCGACTGGAACGGCTACTTCACGGGCCGCGGCGGCGGCACCGTCGACCTGCCCACCTACGCCTTCCGGCGCGAGCACTACTGGCTGCCCGCCGGCTCCGGTACCGGTACGGCCTCGGCGGGGCACCCCCTGCTGTCCGCCGCGGTCGACCTGCCCGACGGCGGTCTGGTGCTCACCGGGCGGCTCTCGCCCGCCGCACGCCCCTGGCTGGCCGAGCACACCGTCCGCGGCACCGCCCTGCTGCCCGGCACCGCCCTGCTGGACCTGGCCCTCGCCGCGGCCGGCCGGGTGGCCGCGCCCGGCGTGCCCGAACTGATCCTGGAAGCCCCGCTCGTCCTGCCGGCCGACGGCGCCGTGGAGGTCCGCGTCACCGTCGGCGCCGCCGAGGCCGACGGCCGCCGTACGCTCGCCCTGCACAGCCGTACCGCCGACGGCGACTGGACCCGGCACGCCACCGGCGCGCTGGGCGAGGTGCCCGGCGAGCCCGCGGTCACCGGCGCCTGGCCGCCCGCGGACGCCCGCCCCGCTGACCTCGGCGCCCTGTACGGGCGGTTGACGGACGCCGGGTTCGGCTACGGACCCGCCTTCCAGGGCCTGCGCGCCGCCTGGCGGCGCGGCGAGGGCCCGGCGGCCGAGGTGTACGCCGAGGCCGAGCTGCCCGCCGGCGTCCCCGACGCCGACCGCTGCGCCGTACACCCGGCGCTGCTCGACGCGGTGCTGCACGCCATCGGCGTGGGCGGTCTGATCACCGACCCGGCGCACGGCGGGCTGCCGTTCGCCTGGAGCGGGGTACGGGTCTTCGCCCCCGGCACCCGCGCGGTCCGCGCCCGGCTGTCCCGGGCCGGCGCCGAGGGCGCCCTCGCCGTCGAGCTGTACGACGCCGACGGGCTGCCGGTGGCCGCCATCGGCTCCCTGCGGCTGCGCCCGCCCGCCGCTCCCGCGGTGCCCGACGCGCTCTTCGAGACCGCCTGGGTGCCCGTCGAGCAGGGCGCCGCCCCGGCCCGCCGGATCGCGCTGCTCGGCACCGACACCGCGCTGGCGGCCGGCCTCACCGCGGCCGGCGCCACCCTGGTCGACGCCGCCGACGCCCCCGAACTCCTGGTGCTGCCCGTCGCCACCGACCCCGGCGCGGACCCCGTCACCGAGACGCACCGGGCGACCGCCGCCGTGCTCACGGCCCTGCGCGACCTCCTGGCCGACGGGGCGAGCACGGCCCGCCTCGCCGTGGTCACCCGCGGCGCCCTCGCGCTGTCCGCCGAGGAGTCCCCGGATCCGGCCGCCCGCGCCGTCTGGGGCCTGGTGCGGACCGCCCAGACGGAACACCCCGACCGGATCGTCCTCGCCGACCTCGACGCCATGGACGTCTCCGGCGCGCTCGACGTTTCCGCGTCCGCCGCGTCCGACGGGTCCGCCGGTGTTTCCGGTTCCGTTGATGCTTCCGGTTCCGCCGGTTCCGTCGGCGTCTTCACCACCGGCGCCGCCTCCGTCCGCGCCCTGCCCGCCGCGCTCACCTGCGGCGAGCCCCAGGTCGCCGTGCGGTCCGGCGTGGTCAGCGCGCCCCGGCTCACCCGGGCCGGCGCCGACGCGCTGGTCCTGCCCGACGGCGGCTGGCGGCTCCAGCCGGGCTCCACCGGCACCGTCGACGGCCTGACGGCCGTGCCCCACACCGACGCCCCGCTCGCCGAGGGCGAGGTACGGGTCGCCGTCCGCGCGGTCGGCGTGACCTTCCGGGACGTCCTCAGCGTGCTCGGCCTGTACCCCGGCGCACCGCAGCCGCTCGGCATCGAGGCCGCGGGCACGGTCACCGAGACCGGGCCGGGCGTGACCGATCTCGCCGCCGGCGACCGGGTGTTCGGCCTGCTGCCCGGCTCCATGGGCTCCGCCGCCGTCGCCGACCGGCGCCTGCTGGCCCCCGTGCCCGACGACTGGAGCTTCACCCGGGCCGCCGCCGTGCCCTCCGCGTTCCTCACCGCCTGGTTCGCCCTCCACGACGTCGCCCGGGTCCGGGCGGGGGACCGGGTGCTGGTGCACGCGGCGGCCGGCGGTGTCGGCATGGCCGCCGTGCAGGTGGCCCGGCTGCTCGGGGCGGAGGTGTTCGCGACGGCGAGCCCCGGCAAGCACGGGGTGCTGCGGGGGATGAGTCTGGACGAGGCGCATGTGGCGTCGTCGCGGGACACCGGGTTCGCGGACCGGTTCCCGCGGATGGATGTCGTACTGAACTCCCTGGCGGGCGAGTTCGTGGACGCCTCGCTCCGGCTGCTCGGCCCCGGCGGGCGGTTCGTGGAACTCGGCAAGACCGACCTCCGCGACCCCGCCGGGATCACCTACCGCGCCGTCGACCTCGCGGACGCGGGACCCGACCGCATCCAGGAGATGCTCTCCGACCTCCTGGCCCTGCTCGCGGCCGGCGACCTCGCCCACCTCCCGGTGCGCGGCGTGCCCATGGGCCGCGCCCGCGAGGCGTTCCGCTTCATGGCCCAGGCCCGGCACACCGGCAAGCTCGTGCTCACCACCGCCCCGTACGGCGACGGCACCGTCCTGATCACCGGCGGCACCGGCACCCTCGGCGGCCTCGTGGCCCGGCACCTGGTCACCGAGCACGGCGTCCGCGACCTGCTGCTCGTCGGGCGGCGCGGCACCGAGCCGCCCGCCGTGGCCGACCTGCGGGCCGCCGGCGCCCGGGTCCGCGTCGCGGCCTGCGACGTGTCCGACCGGGCCGCGCTCGGCGCGCTGCTGGCGGACGTCGAACCGCCGCTGACCGCGGTGGTGCACGCGGCCGGCGTCCTCGACGACGGCACGCTCGCCTCGCTGACCCCGGAGCGGCTCACCGCCGTCCTGCGCCCGAAGGCCGACGCCGCCTGGCACCTGCACGAACTCACCGCAGGCACGGACCTGTCCGCCTTCGTGCTGTTCTCCTCCGCGGCGGGCACGTTCGGCGCCCCCGGCCAGGGCAACTACGCCGCCGCCAACACCGCCCTGGACGCGCTCGCCGAGCACCGCCGCGCCCGCGGCCTGCCCGCCGTCTCCCTCGCCTGGGGGCCGTGGGCCGCCGAGAGCGCCATGACCGGCGGCCTGAGCGGCGGCGACCGGGCCAGGATGACCCGGGCCGGCGTCCGGCCGCTGACCGCCGCCGAGGCGCTCGCGCTGCTCGACGCCGCCTGCCGCACCACGTCCGGCGCCCTCGCCGCGCTCCGGCTCGACACCGCCGCGCTCACCGCGGGTCCGGGCGCACCCCACGCCCTGCTGCGCGACCTGGTCCGCCGCCCGGCCGGCCCCGCCCGCGAGGACACCGCGGCACAGCCCGCGCTGCCCGAGCGGCTGGCCGGCCTCGGCGAGGAACAGCGCCGCCGGGCCGTGCTCGACGTCGTACGCCGGGGCGCGGCGGCCGTCCTGGGTCACACCCGGGTCTCCGCCGTGGACACCGCGCGCGGCTTCCTGGACCTCGGCTTCGACTCGCTGACCGCCGTGGAACTGCGCAACCGGCTCACCGAGGCCACGGGGGTACGGCTCGCCGCCACCGTCGTCTTCGACCACCCGACCCCGGCCGCCCTGGCCCGCCACCTCCTGACCGAGCTGGCACCCCGGATCCAGGCGGCCAGGACCGCCGCGCCCGCCGCCGAGGACCCCGACGCCGAGCTGCGCGCCGCCATCGCCGCCATCCCGCTCGACCGGCTCCGGCAGGCCGGGCTCCTGGACGAACTCGCCCGCCTGGCCGGCCTCGCCGTACCGCCCCGGGACCACCCGGCCCAGCAGCAGCCGGCCCCCGACGACCACGCCGACGACCCCGCGGACGGCCCCGAGGACGACGGTCCCGACGAACTCATGGACGCCCTGGACGACATGAGCATCGACGACCTGATCAGGATCGCGCACGACGAGCGCCCCCGCGGAAACTGAGGATCACGAACAGCATGAGCAACACCAACGAAGAACTCGTCGAGGCGCTGCGCAGCTCGCTGCGGGAGACCGAGCGGCTCCGCCGCCGCAACCGCGGGCTGACGGCCGCCGCGAGCGAACCGATCGCGATCGTCGGCACGGCCTGCCGGTTCCCCGGCGGCATCGACTCGCCCGAGCGGCTCTGGGACGCGGTCGCGGCCGGCTCGGACCTCATCGGCGGCTTCCCCGAGGACCGCGGCTGGGACCTCGGCGTCCACGACCCCGACCCCGAGCGGGCCGGCCGCAGCTACACCGACCGCGGCGGCTTCCTCACCGGCGCCGCCGACTTCGACCCGGCGTTCTTCGGCATCTCCCCGCGCGAGGCCCGCGCCATGGACCCGCAGCAGCGGGTGCTGCTGGAGACCGCCTGGGAGGCCTACGAGCGGGCCGGCATCGACCCGCACGCCCAGCGCGGCAGCCGTACCGGTGTGTTCGTCGGCACCTGGAGCCAGGGCTACGGCATCGGCGCCCGCGTCCCCGAGGACGCCGAGGGCTACCTCGTCACCGGCGGCGCCACCGCCGTCGTCTCCGGCCGGATCGCCTACGTCCTCGGCCTGGAGGGCCCCGCCGTCACGGTCGACACCGCCTGCTCCTCGTCCCTGGTCGCCCTGCACTGGGCGGTGCGGTCGCTGCGCGCCGGCGAGTGCTCGATGGCCCTGGCCGGCGGTGTGACCGTCATGGCGAGCCCGGGCGTCTTCGTGGAGTTCTCCCGGCAGCGCGGCCTCGCCGCCGACGGCCGCTGCAAGGCGTACTCGGCCGACGCGGACGGCACCGGCTGGGGCGAGGGCGTCGGCGTCCTGCTGCTGGAGCGGCTCTCCGACGCCGTCCGCAACGGCCACCGCGTCCTCGCCGTGGTGCGCGGCTCCGCCGTCAACTCCGACGGCGCCAGCAGCGGCCTCACCGCCCCCAACGGGCCGTCGCAGCAGGAGGTCATCCGGCAGGCCCTCGCCGACGCCCGGCTCACCCCCGCCGACGTGGACGTCGTGGAGGGCCACGGCACCGGCACCCGGCTCGGCGACCCCATCGAGGCGCAGGCGCTCCTCGCCGCCTACGGCCAGGAACGCCCCCGCCCGCTGCTGCTCGGCTCGGTCAAGTCCAACCTCGGCCACACCCAGGCCGCCGCCGGCGTCGCCGGGGTCATCAAGATGGTCGAGGCGATGCGCCGCGGCATCGCCCCCCGCACCCTCCACGTCACCGAGCCCACCCCGCAGGTGGACTGGACGCGCGGCGCCGTCGAACTCCTCACCGACAACCGGGACTGGCCCGCCACCGGCGCACCCCGCCGCTCCGCGGTGTCCGCGTTCGGCGTCAGCGGCACCAACGCCCACGTCGTCCTGGAGCAGGCCCCGGACACCCCCGAACCCGCGGACACCGCGCGCGCCGAGCACCCCGTCGTGCCCTGGCTGCTGTCCGCCCACACCCCGGCCGCCCTGCGCGCCCAGGCCGAACGGCTCGCCGCCGGCCTGCCCGACGACGCCGACGCCCTGGACGTCGCCGCCGCCCTCGCCACCACCCGCGCCGCCCTGCCGCTGCGCGCCGCCGTCCTCGGCTCCGACGCGGAGCAGCTGCGCGCCGGCCTCGCCGCGCTGGCCGCCGGCGCACCCGCCGCGGTCTCCGGCGAGGCCCGCCCCGACCGCACCCTGGCCTTCCTCTACACCGGCCAGGGCGCCCAGCGCGCCCGCATGGGCGAGGAACTCGCCGCCGCCTACCCGGCGTTCGCCACCGCCTGGGCCGAGGTCTGCGCCCAGTTCGACGCCGTACTGCCCCGCCCGCTGCGCGAGGTGATCACCGAAGGCGGCCCCGACCTCGACCGCACCCTGTACGCGCAGGCCGCGGTGTTCGCGTTCGAGACCGCGCTGACCGCCCTGCTCGGCTCCTGGGGCATACGCCCCGACCTGGTCCTCGGCCACTCCGTCGGCGAACTGGCCGCCGCGCACGCCGCCGGCGTGCTGTCCCTGCGGCACGCCGTCGTCGTGGTCGCGGCCCGCGGCCGGCTCATGGAGGCCCTGCCCGACGGCGGCGCGATGGTCGCCGTGCAGGCCGCGGAGGCCGAACTGGACCTGCCGGACGGCGTGGCGCTGGCGGCGGTCAACGGCCCGTCGTCGGTGGTGCTGTCCGGCGACGAGGAAGCCGTGCTCGCCGAGGCCGCCCGCTGGGCGGAGCGCGGACGCCGCACCAAGCGGCTGACCGTCAGCCACGCCTTCCACTCCCACCGCATGGACCCCGTCCTCAGCGGCTTCCGCCGGGTGCTCGGCGCCGTCACCCTCGACGCTCCCCGCATCCCGTTCGTCTCCACCGTCACCGGCGCCCCCGCCGACACGGAACTGCGCGACCCCGCGTACTGGCTGCGCAACGTCCGCGACACCGTCCGCTTCGCCGACGGCGTCCGGGCCCTGGCCGAGGACGGCGCGGACACCTTCGTCGAGGTCGGCCCGGACGCCGTGCTCGGCGCCCTGGTCACCGACGCGCTCCCCGACGACCCCGACCGCCCCGAGGTCCTCGCCGTCCCGACCGCCCGCGCGGACCGGCCCGAACCCGAGACCCTGGTCGGCGCGCTCGCCCGGCTCCACGCGCACGGAGCCCACGTCGACTGGACCGCCTTCCTCGGCCCCGGCACCCGCCACGTCGACCTGCCCACCTACGCCTTCCAGCACCAGCACTACTGGCTGGCCCCGGCCCCCGCCGACGACCTCACCGCCGCCGGCCTCGGCACCGTCGGCCACCCGCTGCTGCGCGCCGCCGTCGAACTGCCCGCCGACGACACCGCGGACCGCACCGGCGCCACCGGAGCCGTCGTCTTCACCGGCACGCTGTCCGCCCGCACCCACCCCTGGCTCGCCGACCACACCGTCCTCGGCACCCCCGTCCTGCCCGGCACCGCGCTCGCCGAACTCGCCGCCGC
>NZ_MUMF01000435.1 GCF_002155905.1 Streptomyces tricolor
GCTGTGGGCCTGACGCGTGTTGTGCAGAAGTGTAGTGGCGTGGCGGGAGGCGCATTACGCCGCCGCGGAAGGATCACCCGGACGAGAAACTCCATTTTGTACGGGGTCCAGTGCGGAAGTCCCGTGGCGGTGCCCCCCGGCCGGGGGGCACCGCCACGGGACCCGGAGGTCACGCCTCCTCGTTCACCCACGACATGAGCTTGCGCAGCTCCTTGCCGGTGGTCTCCAGCAGGTGCTCGGAGTCCTGCTGCTTGTACTCGTTGTACTTCTTCAGACCGCCGTGGTACTCGTCCATCCAGTTCTTGGCGAAGGTGCCGTCCTGGATCTCGGCGAGGACCTTCTTCATCTCGGCCTTGGTGGCGTCCGTGATGATGCGCGGACCGGTGACGTAGTCGCCCCACTCGGCGGTCTCGGAGACCGACCAGCGCATCTTCTCCAGGCCGCCCTCGTACATGAGGTCCACGATCAGCTTCAGCTCGTGCAGGCACTCGAAGTAGGCGATCTCCGGCTGGTAGCCGGCCTCGGTCAGGGTCTCGAAGCCCGCCTTGACCAGGGCCGCGGTGCCACCGCACAGCACCGCCTGCTCGCCGAAGAGGTCGGTCTCGGTCTCCTCGGTGAAGGTGGTCTTGATGACGCCGGCGCGGGTGCCGCCGATGCCCTTCGCGTACGACAGGGCCAGCGCGAAGGCGTTGCCGGAGGCGTCCTGCTCGACGGCCGCGATGCACGGCACGCCGCGGCCCTCCTCGTACTGGCGGCGGACCAGGTGGCCCGGGCCCTTCGGGGCGACCATGGCGACGTCGACGCCGGCCGGGGGCTTGATGAAGCCGAAGCGGATGTTGAAACCGTGGCCGAAGAACAGCGCGTCGCCGTCCTTCAGGTTCGGGGCGATGGACTCCTCGTAGACCTGGGCCTGGATCGGGTCCGGGACGAGGATCATGATGACGTCGGCCTCGGCGGCGGCCTCGGCCGGGGTCACCACGCGCAGGCCCTGCTCCTCGGCCTTGGCCTTGGACTTCGAGCCCTCGTGCAGACCGACACGCACGTCCACACCGGAGTCACGCAGCGACAGGGCGTGGGCGTGGCCCTGGCTGCCGTAGCCGATGACCGCGACCTTGCGGCCCTGGATGATGGACAGGTCGGCGTCGGCGTCGTAGAACAGCTCGGCCACTTTGGGTTCTCTCCTTGTGTGCAGGTGGTGCGTCCCACCGTATGACGGCGGGCGGGAAGGAAGTTCGGGGGTCTCGGCATACGGGCGGCCGTGCTTCGCCGACCGCCCGTTCTCAGTCTTACGCCGTCCGGTCGAGAGCGCGCAGCGACCGGTCCGTGATCGAACGGGCACCGCGGCCGATCGCGATCGTGCCGGACTGAACCAGCTCCTTGATGCCGTACGGCTCCAGCATCTTGAGCATGGCGGACAGCTTGTCGCTGGAACCGGTGGCCTCGATGGTCACGGCCTCCGGGGAGACGTCGACGGTCTTGGCGCGGAAGAGCTGGACGATCTCCACGATCTGGGAGCGGGTCTCGTTGTCGGCGCGGACCTTCACCAGAACGAGTTCGCGCTGCACGGCCTGTCCGGGCTCCAGCTCGACGATCTTGAGCACGTTGACGAGCTTGTTGAGCTGCTTGGTCACCTGCTCCAGCGGCAGGTCCTCGACGTTCACCACGATGGTGATGCGGGAGATGTCGGGGTGCTCGGTGACGCCGACCGCGAGCGAGTCGATGTTGAAACCGCGCCGGGAGAACAGGGCGGCGATCCGGGCGAGGATGCCCGGCGTGTTCTCCACCAGGACGGAGAGCGTGTGCTTGGACATGGTGTTCTGCTCTTCCTCGCTCAGTCGTCTTCGTTGTCGCCGAAATCGGGGCGGACGTCCCGGGCGGCCATGATCTCGTCGTTGGAGGTGCCGGCGGCGACCATCGGCCAGACCATCGCGTCCTCGTGGACGATGAAGTCGACGACGACCGGGCGGTCGTTGATGGAGTTGGCCTCCTGGATGACCTTGTCGAGGTCCTCCGGCCGCTCGCAGCGCAGGCCCACGCAGCCCATCGCCTCGGACAGCTTCACGAAGTCCGGCACCCGCGTGCCCCGGGCCTCCGGGTTGATGTCGTCCGGGCCGCTGTGCAGCACGGTGTTGGAGTAGCGCTGGTTGTAGAACAGGGTCTGCCACTGGCGGACCATCCCGAGGGCGCCGTTGTTGATGATGGCGACCTTGATCGGGATGTTGTTCAGGGCGCAGGTGGTCAGCTCCTGATTGGTCATCTGGAAGCAGCCGTCGCCGTCGATCGCCCAGACCGTCTGCTCCGGCTGTCCGGCCTTGGCGCCCATCGCGGCCGGGACCGCGTAGCCCATCGTCCCGGCACCGCCGGAGTTCAGCCAGGTGGCGGGCTTGTCGTACTGGATGAAGTGCGCGGCCCACATCTGGTGCTGGCCGACGCCCGCCGCGAAGATCGTGCCCTCGGGGGCCAGCTCGCCGATGCGCTCGATGACCTGCTGCGGGGAGAGCGAGCCGTCGTCCGGCAGGTCGTAGCCGAGCGGGTAGGTCTCGCGCCACCGGTTCAGGTCGCTCCACCAGGCGGTGTAGTCGCCCTGGTGGCCCTCGCTGTGCTCCTTCTGCACGGCCTGGACCAGGTCGGCGATGACCTCGCGGGCGTCACCGACGATCGGCACGTCCGCGGCGCGGTTCTTGCCGATCTCCGCCGGGTCGATGTCCGCGTGGACGATCTTGGCGTAGGGGGCGAAGCTGTCCAGCTTGCCGGTGACCCGGTCGTCGAAGCGGGCGCCGAGGGCCACGATCAGGTCGGCCTTCTGCAGCGCGGTGACCGCGGCGACACTGCCGTGCATGCCGGGCATGCCCAGGTGCAGCGGGTGGCTGTCGGGGAACGCGCCCAGCGCCATCAGGGTGGTGGTGACGGGCGCGCCGGTCAGCTCGGCGAGGACCTTCAGCTCGGCCGTGGCCTGCGCCTTGAGGACGCCGCCGCCGACGTAGAGGACGGGCCGCCGGGCCGCGGTGATGAGCTTCGCGGCCTCGCGGATCTGCTTGGCGTGCGGCTTGGTCACCGGGCGGTAGCCGGGCAGGTCCATCACCGGCGGCCAGGAGAAGGTGGTCTTCGCCTGGAGCGCGTCCTTGGCGATGTCGACCAGGACCGGGCCGGGGCGGCCGGTGGAGGCGATGTGGAAGGCCTGCGCGATGATCCGCGGGATGTCCTCGGCCTTGGTGACCAGGAAGTTGTGCTTGGTGATCGGCATGGTGATGCCGACGATGTCCGCCTCCTGGAAGGCGTCCGTGCCGATCGCCTTGGAGGCCACCTGCCCGGTGATCGCCACGAGCGGCACCGAGTCCATGTGGGCGTCCGCGATCGGGGTGACCAGGTTGGTGGCGCCGGGACCGCTGGTCGCCATGCAGACGCCGACCTTGCCGGTGGCCTGCGCGTATCCGGTGGCCGCGTGGCCGGCGCCCTGCTCGTGCCGGACCAGGACGTGCCGCACCCGGGTGGAGTCCATCAGCGGGTCGTACGCCGGGAGGATCGCGCCGCCGGGAATGCCGAATACCGTGTCCGCGCCGACCTCCTCGAGGGAGCGGATGAGGGACTGCGCACCCGTGACGTGCTCGACGGGGGCGGACTGCTGTCCTCCGGAACGGGGCCGCGGCTGCGGATGGTGGGCCCCGGTGGCCTGCTCGGTCATCGGCATTCTCTTCTCGATGCTGAGGGTTTTTGCGAGGTTCGGGCGGAGTTCACGCGCTGCACGAGAGTCACTCGTGCAACAAAAAACCCCTCGTGCCGCAAGGCAAGCGAGGGGAGCGCGCCGGTGAGGTCGCTGGGGATTCCGGATCGTCCTCCGGTGGGTCCCAGCTCAGCCGACGCGCTGTCCAAGTACGAGAATTCGGGTGCGCATGGCACTGACCCTCCCCCCGGCACGCACCACGTGTCAAGTGGGTGGGACGGGCGTCTCAGAATGTGAACGAAGGGCACTGCCGCCTCCGAAGACAGCGGGTACACCCCCTGTGTACACCCTCTGCGCTTCCCTCACCCCGTCCATGGCTCGTTCACCTCCGGGGCCCTCCCGTCGGCGTCGAGACCGCGACCGTGCTCAGCCCTTCGGACCTCCGCGCGCTCTCCACACCGACGCGTCCCTGCGGTTCGCTCGCCGCGCCCGCGAACGCCGGTTCGGCCGGGGCGTGCGGCACCGGGAAGTGGCCGGATCCGAGCGCCCGGCGCAGCCGGTACTCGTCCAGCGGACCGGCGAACGCCATGCCCTGCCCGTGGGTGCAGCCCATCGCGCGCAGTGCGACCACCTGCTCGGGCAGATCCACCCCCTCGGCGACCGACTGGAGCCCGAGGTCGCCGGCGATCCGCAGCAGACCGCTGGTGATCTTGTGCAGCCGCGCGGACTCGACCACGCCCTCGACCAGGCTGCGGTCGAGCTTGAGGATGTCCACGGGCAGCCGCCTGAGGGCCGTGATGGCCGCGTAGCCGCTGCCGAAGCCGTCCAGCGCGATCCGCACCCCGAGCCGGCTGAGCGCGGTCAGCCGCCGTTCCAGTTCGTCCAGCGGGACCCGGGGGTCGGTGTCGGACAGCTCGATGACCAGCGCCCCGGGCGGCAGCCCGTGCCGGGTCAGCAGCGCCTCCACCGAGCCGAGCGGCATGGAGCGGTCCAGCAGCCGCCGGGCGCTCATCCGGACCGCCACCGGTACGACGAGCCCGGTCGCCGCCCGCTCGGCCGCCTGCTCCACGGCCTGCTCCAGGATCCAGCGCTCCAGCTCGGCGGTCTTGTCGCCGTCCTCGGCCACCCGCAGGAACTCGGCCGGGGTGAACAGCACACCCTGCGAGGAGCGCCAGCGCGCCTGCGCGGAGACCGCCGTGATCCGGCCGTTCTGCAGGCCCACCACGGGCTGGTGCAGCAGGGCGAACTCGCCGTCGTGCAACGCGGCGCGCAGCCGCGTGGCCAGTTCGGCCTTGCGGACGACGTCCTGCTGCATCTGCGGTTTGTACAGCTCGACCCGGCCCTTTCCGGCCGACTTCGCGCGGTACATCGCCAGGTCGGCGTTGCGCAGCAACTCGCCCGCGCCCAGGCCCGGCTCGGCGAAGGCCACGCCGATGGAGGCGTTGACCCGGACGTCGTTGCCGTCGATGGCGTAGGGCTGGGAGAGGGTCACCCTGAGGCGGTCGGCGAGTTCCAGTATGTTCCGCTCCCGGGCCGCGCGGTCCCGGGTGCCGTCCCCGACGATCAGGGCCGCGAACTCGTCACCGCCCAGCCGGGACGCGGTGTCGCCCTGCCGGACCGCGTCCTGGAGTCTGCGGGCGGCCTGGATCAGCAGCTCGTCCCCGGCCTGGTGGCCGATCGTGTCGTTGACCGCCTTGAAGCCGTCGAGGTCGATGAAGAGCACCGCCGTACCGCGCAGGGCGGCGCCCCGGTCGGTGGCGCGGCGGCCGGACAGGGCCTGCTGGACGCGCTTGGTGAACAGCGCGCGGTTGGGCAGGTCGGTCAGCGGGTCGTGCTCGGCGTTGTGCTGCAACTGCGCCTGGAGGCGCACTCGCTCGGTCACGTCCCGGCTGTTGAAGATCAGTCCGCCGTGGTGCCGGTTGACGGTCGACTCGACGTTGAGCCAGCCGCCGTCGCCGGAGCGGAACCGGCACTCGATGCGCGTGGTGGGCTCCTCCAGCGGGCTGGCGGCGAGGAAGCGGCGCACCTCGTGCACCACACAGCCCAGGTCCTCCGGGTGGATGAGCCCGGCCAGCTCGGTGCCCACCAGCTCCTCGGCGGGCCGGCCGTACACCCCGGCGGCGGCCGGCGAGACGTACCGGAGGATGCCGTTGGGCGCGGCGATCATGATGACGTCGCTGGAGCCCTGCACCAGGGAGCGGAAGTGGTTCTCCTTCTGGGCCAGTTCCTGGGTGAGGGTGATGTTGTCCAGCAGCATGATGCCCTGCCGGATGACGAGCGCCAGCACCACGGCACCCGCGGTGATCAGCACTACGTGATCGGGCCTGCGGCCGTTGAGCACGTTGTACAGGATGCCCAGGGTGCACACGGCTGCGGCGAGGTACGGGGTGAGCGCCGCCAGGGAGCCGGTGAGCGGGCGGCCGGTCGGGTACCGGCCGAGCTCGCCGCCCGGCGCGGGCAGCAGCGGCGGGTGGTGGCCCGTGCTCCGCTGGCCCGGCACGTGCTCGTGGACCACGCGCGTGTGCCCGTCCGTCGCGCGTGCCTCCTGCGCGCTCCCGCGCCGGGGGGCGGCCCAGGGGGCGTAGGCGAGCAGCAGCGAACCGGCGAACCAGCCGGCGTCCAGCAGCTGCCCGGAGCGGTAGCTGCTGTGCAGCAGCGGCGAGGTGAACAGGGCGTCGCACATCACGGTCAGCGCCAGCGCGCCGATCGCGGTGTTCACCGCCGTGCGGTTGCCCGGGGCGCGGCGGAAGTGCAGCGCCAGGACCATGCTGACGAGCGCGATGTCGAGCAGCGGGTACGCCAGCGACAGCGCGGTGTGCGCCACGCTCGACCCGTCGATGCGGGCCGCCTGGGCGAGCGCGAGGCTCCAGGAGAGGGTGAGCAGCGAGCCGCCGATCAGCCAGGCGTCCAGGCCCAGGCAGATCCAGCCCGCCCGGGTCACCGGCCGCTTGGCGAGCACGAGCAGGCCCACGATGGCGGGCGGCGCGAAGCACAGGAAGAACACGTCGGCGGAGCTGGGGCTGGGCACGGTCCGGCCCAGCACCACCTCGTACCAGCCCCAGACCGCGTTGCCCAGCGCGGCCATGGTCGAGGAGAGCGCGAACAGCAGCCAGGCCGAGCGGAAGCGCACGCGCCGGCTGCGGGCGTACAGGAAGCAGGAGACGGCGGCGGTGCCCGCCGCGGCGCTCAGGCCGAAGTCGCCCATGATCAGCGCGACTTCGTCGGTGCCCCAGTCGAACGCGGCGCCGACGGCGTAGGCCGCGCAGATCAGGGCGAGGACGAGTTGCTCCGCCAGCCGGCCGCGGTCGTCGGCGGCCGGCCGGCGGGGCGGCGGCGCCTCGTGCGGGTGCGGTGCGCGCACCGCTCCGTCGAGGGTGGTCGTCACCGAGGGCGGGGCGCTCACCGGGGCCTCCCGGTGCGCGACGCTCCCGGGTCCCGCCGGTCCCGGTGCGCCGGGTGCGCATACCGGCGACGGGCGCTGGTCCTGCGCTGGTGGTGACTCGTGTGACTGGTGTGGTGGCCGCGCCTGCGCGCGGCCGTGCGCCAGGGTCGCCGTCGGCGGCTCCGCCGCGTCGGATCGTTCGTCCATAGGCCGTGCATCGCCCGTCGCCCCCCTCACAAATCTGAAATGTCCATCCCCGGCGCCGAACGGTCAGCGGCGCAGCCCCTGTCGGGACGATACACCAGTATCGTCACTCAGGGACATAGCTTCTCTACGCTCCGTGACGACCAGCGGGTATGCGGGTACAGGCCGCGCCCGAAAGGTTGCGGAGGGTGCCGGAAACGGCCTAGCGCCCGTTTGCTCCCGCCGTTTCGGGTCCGGTCGTAAGGATCACGTTCCGCAGCGGCTGTCGGTTCACGTACCGGGTCAACTGGTCGGCGAGCAGCCGCTTGGCGCGCGGCAGGAAGGCCGAGGAGGGCCCGCCGACATGCGGGCTGATCAGCACGCCGGGCGCCTGCCACAAGGGATGGCCGGGAGGCAGCGGCTCGGGGTCCGTCACGTCCAGGGCGGCGGTGATCCGCCCCCGCTCCAGCTCGTCGAGGAGCGCCTTGGTGTCCACGACGGCTCCGCGCGCGACGTTCACGAGCAGCGCGCCGTCCTTCATCCGGGCCAGGAAGTCGGCGTCGACGAGCCCCTGGGTGGCCTCCGTGAGGGGGGTGCAGAGGATCACGACATCCGCGTGCGGAAGCAGTGAGCGCACATCGGTGATCGGGTGCACGGGACCGCGCGCCGTAGTGCGCTGGGAGCGCGCGACGCGCGCCACCCGCGCCACTTCGAAGGGCACGAGCCGGTCCTCGATGGCGGCGCCGATGGCCCCGTACCCGACGATCAGGACGTTCTTGTCGGCGAGAGCGGGGCGGAAACCGCCCGCCCAGCGCTCCTGCTGCTGGTCGCGGACGAACTGCGGGATGCCGCGCAGCGCGGCCAGGGTCAGGGTGAGCGCCAGCTCGGCGGTGCTCGTCTCGTGCACCCCGCGCGCGTTGCACAGCCGTACGCCCGGCGGGATCACCGCCAGCTGTGCGGTGATGTCGTCCACGCCGGCCGTGAGCGTCTGGATCACCCGGACGTTCGTCAGGTGCTCCAGCGGTCCCACCCGGACCGACAGCCGCTTCATGTACGGCACCACGTACACGGCGCACTCCGCGGGGTCGCCGGGAAACGGCTGGTCGCCGTCGTCCCCGCCGTCCCAGAACAGGTACCGGGGCCCCGCGGGCAGCCCCTCGATCTCCTCGGGCGGAAGGGGAAGCCAGACGTCTGAAGTCATGCGAGGAGGCTATGGCAGGCACGTGTGCGCGCAGAGGTTAGGTTGGGGTCCGGGCAGAGGGAGGTTCACGAGCAGGTGGAGCGCAGGACGATCGGCGCGGGGGGACTCGCGGTGGGGGCCGTCGGACTCGGGTGCATGCCGATGAGCTGGGCGTACAGCGGATCGCGGCAGCGGGGTGACGAGTCGCTCAGAACCGTGCACCGGGCGCTGGACGCGGGCTCGGACCTCCTGGACACCGCGGACATGTACGGCCCGTTCACCAACGAGCTGCTGCTGGGCCGGGTGCTCAAGGAGCGGCGCCGGGAGGCCTTCGTGTCCACGAAGGTGGGGCTGCTGGTGGGCGAGCAGCACATCGTGGCCAACGGCCGCCCCGGCTATGTGCGGCGGGCCTGCGACGCCTCGCTGCGCCGGCTCCAGACGGACGTGATCGACCTGTACCAGCTGCACCGCGCCGATCCCGAGGTGCCCGTGGAGGAGACCTGGGGCGCGATGGCGGACCTGGTGCGGGCCGGGAAGGTGCGCGCGCTGGGGCTGTGCGCGGTCGGCGCGCGCGGCGGTCGCCGCTCGGGTGCCGGGCTGTACGACGCGACGCTGCGCCAGTTGCAGCGGGTGCAGCAGGTGTTCCCGGTGAGCGCGGTGCAGGCGGAGCTGTCGGTGTGGTCGCCGGAGGCGCTGCGGACGCTGCTGCCGTGGTGCGAGGCGCGGGGGGTGGGGTTCCTGGCGGCGATGCCGCTGGGCAACGGCTTCCTGACCGGCACGCTGACGCCGGGCGAGGGGTTCGAACCGGACGACGTGCGCGCCCGGCATCCGCGGTTCACCGCCGAGATGATGGCGGCCAACCAGCCGATCGTCGCGGGCCTGCGGCGCATCGCCCGCCGGCACGGCGAGGACGTCACCCCGGCCCAGGTGGCGCTGGCCTGGGTGCTGGCGCAGGGCCGCCATGTGATCGCGCTGCCGGGCACCAAGCGGGAGCGGTGGGCCGCCGAGAACGCGGCGGCGGCCGGGCTGCGGCTGACCGCGGCGGACCTGGCGGAGGTGTCCCGGCTGCCGGCCGCCCAGGGGTCGTGGGACTGAGGTTCGCGCCATCGGTCGCCGGGGACCGGGAACCCGGGAGGGCGCGACGGGGTGGGCGGCGGTCGGGTATGAGTGGGAGAGCGTGCCGCAGGCCCGCCGCCCGCGGACCGCTGCCACGGGGTTGCCGCCTGGAAGGGACCATGATCGTGCGACGTCGAGCTGTACCGGCCGTGCTGGCCGCGACCGCCCTGCTGCTGACGGCCG
>NZ_MUMF01000436.1 GCF_002155905.1 Streptomyces tricolor
GAGTACGGCGTCGAGGGCACCGGTCCCCGCCGCTGGGTGATCGACCCGATCGACGGCACCAAGAACTACGTCCGCGGTGTTCCGGTGTGGGCCACGCTCATCGCCCTGATGGAGGCGGGCGAAGGAGGCTACGAGCCCGTCGTCGGGGTCGTCTCCGCGCCCGCGCTCGGCCGCCGCTGGTGGGCCGCGAAGGGCCACGGCGCGTTCACCGGCCGCAACCTCACCGCCGCGACCCGGATCCACGCCTCCCGCGTCGGCAGGCTCGCGGACGCCTCCTTCGCGTACTCCTCGCTGTCCGGCTGGGAGGAGCAGGGCCGCCTGGACGGCTTCCTGGACCTCACCCGCCAGGTGTGGCGCACGCGCGCGTACGGTGACTTCTGGCCGTACATGATGGTCGCCGAGGGCTCCGTGGACCTCTGCGCCGAGCCGGAGCTGTCCCTGTGGGACATGGCCGCCAACGCGATCATCGTGACGGAGGCGGGCGGCACCTTCACCGGCCTCGACGGCCGTCCGGGCCCGCACAGCGGCAACGCGGCGGCCTCCAACGGCCTGCTCCACGACGAGCTGCTGGAGTATCTGAACCCGCGCCGCTGACCGCCCGCGGTACGTCGCGCGCGCCCTCGACGGGCGCTGCGCACCCCCTTGTTGACCCTCCCTTTACCTGGCACTCTGAGCCCACCCTCACTTGTGAACTTGTGCAGCGCTGAACCGGCGCCTTCGTCGCCGGGCTGCACCAGCCCAGGGATTCCTCGAGCCAGGGGTTCCTTAAGGAGGTGGCCTCTTCATGCTCGTCCGTGACGCCATGAGCACGGTGATACTCACCCTCGGCCCCGCCCACACCCTCCGCCAGGCAGCCACCCTGATGTCCGCCCGCCGTGTCGGCGCCGCGGTCGTTCTCGACCCGGACGCCGGCGGCATCGGCATCCTCACCGAACGCGACATCCTCAACTCGCTCGGCCTCGGCCAGAACCCGGACGCGGAACGCACCCACGCCCACACCACCACCGACGTCGTCTTCGCCGCCCCGACCTGGACCCTGGAGGAGGCGGCCCGTGCCATGACCCACGGCGGCTTCCGGCACCTGGTCGTCCTCGACCGCGGCGACGTGGCCGGGATCGTCTCCGTCCGCGACATCGTCCGCCGCTGGATCCCGGTCCGCGAGCCCACCCCCGCGCCCTGACACGCGAAAGCGGGCCGGACCCAGAGCACCGTGGGTCCGGCCCGCCCAGCCGCGAAGGCGGCCGGCTCAGCCGCGCAGCGCCTGCACCGCCGCCTCGAGCCGCTTGCCGAAGTCGGCGTCGGCGTTGCGGAAGTTGCCGATCGCGCGCTCGATGATGTCCTCGCGCGAGACCTGGGAGATCGCTCCCGCCAGGTTGGCGATCAGGCGCTCCTTCTCCGCCTCCGACATCAGCCGGTAGAGGTTGCCCGCCTGCACGAAGTCGTCGTCCTCGGCGTGCACGGGCGTCGGGTGGTTGCCGGTGCCGCCGGTGAAGCCGTCGAACGGCTGCCACAGCGGACGGCCGGTCTGCTGCGGCCCGCCGAAGCTGTTCGGCTCGTAGTTCTTCGCACCGCCGTGCCGGCCGTCGTAGAGGAAGCCGTCACGGGAGTTGGTGCGCGCCTCGGTGGCGTGCGGGCGGTTCACCGGCAGGTGGTCGGCGTTGATGCCGACGCGGTAGCGGTGGGCGTCGCCGTACGCGAAGAGCCGGCCCTGGAGCATCTTGTCGGGGGACGGGCCGATGCCGGGCACGAAGTGCGCCGGGGAGAAGATCGACTGCTCGACCTCGGCGAAGATGTTCTGCGGGTTGCGGTTCAGCTCCAGCTTGCCGATCTCGATGACCGGGTAGTCCGCGTGCGGCCACACCTTGGTCAGGTCGAACGGGTTGAAGCGGTACGTCGCCGCGTCCGCCGCCGGCATGATCTGCACGCCCACGGTCCAGCTCGGGAACTCGCCGCGCTCGATCGCCTCGCGCAGGTCGCGCTGGTGCGAGTCGGGGTCCTTGCCCGCGAGGACCTCGGCCTCCTCGGCGGTGAGGTTCTTGATCCCCTGGTCGGTCTTGAAGTGGTACTTGACCCAGAAGACCTCGCCGGCCTCGTTGTTCCACTGGAAGGTGTGCGAGCCGAAACCGTCCATGTGCCGGTACGACGCCGGGATGCCGCGGTCGCCGAACAGCCAGGTCACCTGGTGGGTGGACTCCGGCGACAGCGACCAGAAGTCCCACACGTTGTCGGCTTCGGTGCTGCCGGTGTACGGGTCGCGCTTCTGGGTGTGGATGAAGTCCGGGAACTTGATCGCGTCCCGGATGAAGAAGACCGGGGTGTTGTTGCCGACGAGGTCGTAGTTGCCCTCTTCGGTGTAGAACTTCAGCGCGAAACCGCGGGGGTCCCGGACAGCGTCCGCCGCGCCGAGGTTGCCCGCCACGGTGGAGAAGCGCAGGAACACCTCGGTCTGCTTGCCGACCTCGGAGAGGAAGGCCGCGCGCGTGTACGGCGTGACGTCGGCGGTCACGGTGAAGGTGCCGTACGCGCCGGCGCCGCGGGCGTGCACCACCCGCTCCGGGATGCGCTCCCGGTTGAAGTGGGCCAGCTTCTCCAGCAGCAGCTGGTCCTGGACGAGGACCGGCCCGCCGACGCCCGCCGTCTCGCTGTTCTGGTTGTCGGCGACCGGGGCACCGGCCTCCGTGGTGAGCGCTCCCTGCGTCACGTGCGCCTCCTGCGTCGTCACTGACTAGTCCTGTCCTGTGGCCAAAGCCGTTGTCGATCCTACAATGGACTCTGTCTAAGTCAAACAACAATCCAAAGTCACACCTATTCCCGACCTAGGGATGCTTCCTGTTAGGCTGGTGGCCATGAGCGACCTTCTGGAACGGCTGCGTGGACGCGGATGGCGGATGACCGCGCAGCGGCGCGTGGTGGCCGAGGTCCTGAACGGCGAGCACGTCCACCTGACGGCGGACGAGGTCCACGCACGGGCCGTCGCGAAGCTGCCCGAGATCTCCCGGGCGACCGTCTACAACACCCTGGGCGAGCTGGTCTCGCTCGGCGAGGTGCTGGAAGTCACGACGGACAAGCGCGCCAAGCGGTACGACCCGAACGCGCACCGGCCGCACCACCACCTGGTGTGCGCCCGCTGCGGCGCGATCCGCGACGTGCACCCGAGCGGCAACCCCCTGGCCGACCTCCCCGACTCCGAGCGCTTCGGCTTCACGGTGTCGGACGTCGAGGTGACGTACCGGGGGCTGTGCCCGAACTGCGCGAGCGCGTAGCACACCGCTTCCCTGGAGCCCCGGCATCCGCCGGGGCTCTTCGCGTATGCGTGCCGGTCGCGGAAGACGGCACGCACCACGAAAACACCGAGGGCCGGAACCCATCTCTGGATTCCGGCCCTCGGCCTTCAGTAGCGGGGACAGGATTTGAACCTGCGACCTCTGGGTTATGAGCCCAGCGAGCTACCGAGCTGCTCCACCCCGCGTCGGTGAACACGACACTACGTGACGCGCGCACCGGGATGCAAATCGCTTGGCCGGGAGGACCCGCGGCCGGACCGAAAGGTGACGGGGGTCACGCCGACAGGGGCAACAGGGGTCGGGGCAGGCCGAGGAGACCGGGTCACGCCGACAGGCGGTCGGGGGCGCACCAGGAAGGCCGGAGTCACGTCCGGAGGCGGCCGGAGGGCATGCCAAGACGTCGGAAGGCACGCCGGCAGGAGGCCCAATCCACACCGCAGGCGGTCGGGCGCGTCGAGAAGACCGGAGCCACGCGACAGGCGGCCGAGATCACGCCGCCAGGCAGTCGGTCACGCCAAGAAGACCCGAGCCACGCCGACAGGCGGCCGGGATCACGCCGATGCGCGGACTGGGGCACACCGGCAGGCGGCCGGGTCACGTGGGAAGCGACCCGGATCCGCCGACAGGCGGCTGGGGCCGGCGCTGGGCGGCCAGGCCGAGAGGTGCCGGCGCCCCGCCGACAGGACCGAGGCCACCAGGGAAGCAGCCCGGGCGCGCTGGCAGGCGGCCAGGGTCACGCCGACCGGAGGCCCGAGCCGCGTCGGCAGCCGACGGGGGCACTCGCGAAGCAACCTGGACACACCGGCAGGAGGCTGGGGCCGGCGCTGGGCGGCCAGCCTGAGAGGCGCCGGCGCCCCGCCGACAGGACCGAGGCCACCAGGGAAGCAGCCCGGGCGCGCCGGCAGGCGGCCGGGGTAACGCCGACCGGAGGCCCGAGCCGCGTCGGCAGGCGACGGGGGCACTCGGGAAGCGGCCTGGGCACGCCGGCAGGCGGCCGGGGTCACGCCGGCAGGCGGCCGGGGTCACGCCGGCAGGCAGCCCGCGGGCGGGGTCACGCGGAAAGTTCCTCGCGTAGTGCGTCCCGCAGTCGCGCCGCGCGCTCGGCCACCTCCGCCGGCCCCAGGGCCACCGCCCGGTCGGCCCACCGCTGCCCCTCCGCCAGCTCACCGCGACGCGCGTAGACGAGGGCCAGCCGCAGTGCCGCCCGTCCGTGCCCGGCGTCCGCGGCCCGGGTCCACCACACCGCCGCCTCGGGCTCGCTGCCCTCGCGGGCGAGCAGCAGCCCCAGGTTGAAGGCGCCGTTGCGCGAGCCGGCCTCGGCCGCCGCCCGGTACCAGCGTGCCGCCTCCACCACGTCGCCCCGGGCCGCCGCGAGCATGCCGACCCGGACCTGCGCCCGCCGGTGCCCCTGCGAGGCGGCACGCTCGTACCACTCCTCGCACTCGGTCTTCTCCTGCACGATCTCCCCCAGCTCGTGCGCGGGCTCCGGCGGCCGGCGCGCGTCGAGCAGGGTGGCCAGCCGGTATGCGCCCTCCGCGCTGCCGCCGCCCGCCGCACAGCGCAAGTGCCGTTCGGCCTCCTGCTCGTCGCCCTCGCGCAGCCGGGCGATCCCGACCTGGAGCGCGGCCTCGGCGTGCCCGGCGGCCGCCGCCCGCTCGTACCAGCGCAGCGCCATCTCGTCCTCGCCGCGTCCGGCGTAGAGGATGCCGAGGTTGAACGCGGCGTCCACGCTGCCGGCCTCGGCCGCCTTGGAGAACCACGGCTCGGCCCCGGTGGTGTCGCCGCCCTGGAGGAGCAGGATGGCCAGCGCGTTCGCGGCCTCCCGGTGCCCGGCGTAGGCGGCCCGCCGGTACCATTGCTCGGCCTGCGCGGTCCGTCCCTGCTCGGCGCAGAGCAGCCCGAGGTTGTAGGCGCCGTTGTCGTCGCCGGCGTCCAGCGCGGCCCGGTACCAGCGCTCGGCGGTCTGGGTCTCGCCGCGCTCGGCGTGCAGCGCGCCCAGCGCGTTGGCCGCGTTGCCGTCGCCCTCCTGGGCGGCGCGCAGCCACCACACGGCCGCGCTCTCGGTGTCGCCGGCGTCGCGCAGCAGGAAGCCGAGCGCGCAGGCGGCCCGCGGCTCGCCGTCCTTGGCCGAGGTCAGGTACCAGCGGCCGGCCTCCTTCAGTTCGCCGCGCTTCTCCAGGATCGCCCCGAGGTGCAGCGCGGCCCGGCGGTGCCCGCGCGCGGCGGCCTGCCGGTACCACTGCTCGGCCTCCGCGACAGCGTTGTCGCCCGCGGTCTCCTCCCCGGGGCCGGCCGTGCGGTCGAGCGCGCGCGCCAGCCGGTAGGCGGCCTCCCGGTGGCCGCGCTCGGCGGCGGCCCGCATCCAGTGCCGGGCGGCGACGTCCCCGCGGTGCTCCAGCAGGTCGGCGAGCGCGTAGGCGCCGAGGAC
The DNA here is from genome assembly GCF_002155905.1 of Streptomyces tricolor. Lineage (GTDB taxonomy): Bacteria > Actinomycetota > Actinomycetes > Streptomycetales > Streptomycetaceae > Streptomyces > Streptomyces tricolor. The sequence continues at coordinate 5,713 of NZ_MUMF01000436.1, forward strand.
ATGGCCCTGCTCGGCGGACTGGCGCAGCCAGTACTCGGCGGCCGGTTCGTCGCCGCGCTCGCGGTGGTGGCGGCCCAGCGCGTGCGCGGCGGCGGCGGAGCCGGCCACGGCGGCGATCCGCCACCAGCCGGCCGCCTCCTCGGGATAACCGCGCTGGTGCAGCAGGACGCCCAGGTTGTTGGCGGCGGCCCGGTCGCCGGCCGCGGTGGCCGCGCGCAGGTGGGGTTCGGCTCCGTCGAGGTCGCCGCGGCGCAGCAGCATGGCTCCGAGGACACTCGCCGCCTCGGCGTCACCGCTCTGCGCGGCGAGCGCGAGGCGCGTCTCCTCGGCGGCCTCCCCCATGTCCACCATCTCGTCGCGGGCCGGCTCCGTACCGGAAGGCTGCACAAATCGCCCTGTCTCGAACAGAGTTGCCTTGTCCCCCATAACGTCCATCGTCGCACCACCTGCAACCTGGGTACACCCGGTATACCGCAGCCCGTGAGGTCACTTCAGCGTTTTGTCGACATGCCCACAGGGAGACAAGTCAAACACACACCGCCCAACTCCCCACGGCGGCGCGGCCGTCCCTCCCCTCAGTACATGAGTTCGCACACCACGAAGGCCCGGATCCCTGTTGGATCCGGGCCTTCGACTTCAGTAGCGGGGACAGGATTTGAACCTGCGACCTCTGGGTTATGAGCCCAGCGAGCTACCGAGCTGCTCCACCCCGCGCCGTTGCTCGTCAACCGTACCACGGCGCGGAGGGGTCTTGATCAGCTCCCGTTCTTGTCGCCGCTCTGCTCGCTGTTCTTCTCGTTGTTCTTCTCGTTGTTCTTCTCGCCGGCCTTGTCGCCGTCCTGCTCGCCGCTCCCGGCCTTGTCGCCGTTCTTTCCGCCGGTCCGGTCGGCCTTGGCCTGCGCCTCCTCGGCCCGCTTCAGCGCGTCCTGAAGATCCTTCTGCGCCTTGGCGTACGCGTCCCAGTCCGGCCCGTCCTTCAGCGCCTGCTGCCCGGCGTCGAAGGCCTTCTGGGCGTCCTCCAGCGCCTGTTTGACCGTCGGATCGCTGGTGCCGGGCGGGACGGTGGTGCCGGTCTCCGGTGGCTTGGGGGCCGAACTCTTCGTCCCGAAGACCTTGTCGAGCGCCTCGCCCAGGGTGTTCTCGAACGCGGTCCGGCCCTCGTAGGTGACCAGCACCTTGCGCAGCAGCGGGTACTTCAGGCCACCGCCGCGTACGTAGACCGGCTCCACGTAGAGCAGGCCGCCGTCCAGGGGAACGGTCAGCAGGTTGCCGTACTCGACCTCCGAGTCGCCGCCCTTGAGGAGCTTGATCGCGGCGGCGATGTCCTGTTCGGAGTTGAACTGGCTCTGGACCTGTTTCGGTCCGTCGACGGTCGTACGCGTCGGCAGTTTCAGGATTCTGATCTTGCCGTAGTCGGAGGTGCCGGCTTCGGCGTCGACCGACATGAACGCGCTCAGGTTGTAACGCCCGTTGGGTGTGAACGTCGTCGACAGGGAGAACGCCTGCCGGTCCTGGCCCGGCATCTTCATGCTCAGGTAGTAGGGCGGCACCGCGTTGCCCGACTTGTTGGTCGGGTCGTCCGGCACCTGCCACACCTCACTGCCGGTGAGGAAGGTCTCGGCGTCCGTCACGTGGTAGCGGGTGAGCAGCTCCCGCTGCACCTTGAACAGGTCCTGCGGGTAGCGCAGGTGGTCCATCAGGTCCCCGGAGATCGCGCTCTTGGGCTGCACCGTGTCGGGGAACGCCTTCATCCAGGTCTTGAGCACCGGGTCCTTGGTGTCCCACTGGTACAGCTTGACCTCGCCGGTGTACGCGTCGACCGTCGCCTTCACCGAGTTGCGGATGTAGTTGACCTGGTTCTGCTGGGCCACCACCGCGCGCGAGTTGTTCGTCGCCGTCAGCGAGTCGGCCGTCGTGTCCCCGAGGGTCGTCCGCGAGGAGTACGGGTAGCCGTTGGTGGTCGTGTACGCGTCGACGATCCACTGGATGCGGCCCTTGACGACGGCCGGGTAGGCGTCGCCGTCGATGGTCAGCCAGGGGGCGACCGCCTCGACGCGCTCCTTGGGCGTGCGGTTGTACAGGATCCGCGAGCCCTTGCCGATGGCGCCCGAGTAGAGGATCTGCGGCTCGTTGAACGCGACCGCGTACGCGGCCCGGTTGATCGGGTTGTCGAGGTTGACCCCGCTGTTGCCGCGGTAGCTGGTGGTCTTCTCGCCGTCGTCGTCGGAGTAGTCGATCTCCTTCTGGGGACCGCCGACGATGGAGTAGGTGGTGGTCTTCTCGCCGTAGTAGACCCGCTGCTCGTACGTGCCGAGGTCGCCCTGGGAGGGCAGGTCGTACTCGGTGAAGACCGGCTCGCCGTTGGCGTTGGCCTCGGTGCCCTTGGCGGCGACCACGCCGAAGCCGTGCGTGTAACGGAAGTGGTCGTTGATCCAGTTGTTCTTCGGGATGCCGTCGAGGTTCAGCTCGCGCAGGCCGAGGACGGTGTCCTGCTCCTTGCCGTCCTTGGTCGGGTACCGGTCGACGTCCAGGTTGGTCGGGAACCCGTAGTAGTTCTTCATCTGCTGGAGCACCTGGAACGTCGGCGAGACGATGTTCGGGTCCAGGATGCGGATGCTCGCGGCGTCGTTCGCCTCGTCGCGGAGCTTGGCCTTGTCCGTGGTGGCCGACTTGCCCGCGTACTCGCTGACCTCGGTGTCGTCGATGCCGTACGCCTCGCGGGTCGCCTTCAGGTTCTTCTGGACGTACGGTGCCTCCTTCGCCTGCTCGTTCGGCTGGACCTGGAACTTCTGCACGATGGCCGGGTACAGGCCGCCGATCAGGATCGCCGACAGCACCATCAGGCCGAAGCCGATGACCGGCAGCTGCCAGGTGCGCCGCCACAGGGTGGCGAAGAACAGCAGCGCGCAGATGACGGCGATGCAGAACAGGATCGTCTTGGCCGGCAGGTAGGCGTTGGCGTCGACGTAGCGCAGGCCGGTCCAGTTGTCGGTGGCCTTGAAGTCGCTGGACTTGACCGCGAGGCCGTACCGGTCGAGCCAGTAGGCGACCGCCTTGAGGGCGACGAAGATGCCGAGCAGCACCGACAGGTGTCCGGTCGCGGCGGCCGTGGCGCGGGCGCCCGGGCTGGTGACGCGCAGCCCGCCGTACAGGTAGTGGGTGAGCGCGGCGGCGATCAGGGACAGGATGGCGGCGGCGAAGCCGAAGCCCAGCAGGAAGCGGTACCAGGGCAGGTCGAAGGCGTAGAAGGCGACGTCCAGGTGGAACTGGGGGTCCTTCTCGTGGAAGGGCACGCCGTTGACCCACATCAGCCAGATCCGCCACTGGCTCGACGCCGAGGCGCCCGCGATCAGCCCGACCAGGGCGGTGATGGCGAGCAGCAGCCACTTCTTGTACGGCGCGATGGCCATGCGGTAGCGGTCGAGGCTCTGCTGCTCCATGGACATGGCGCTGAGCGGGGGCCGCAGCCGGTGCGCGAGCCAGATGTTGAGGCCGACCGCGACCGCCATCAGCAGGCCGAAGACGAAGAACAGCCCGATCTTGGTCGTCAGGGTGGTGGTGAACACGGACGAGTAGTGCACCGACCGGTACCACAGCCAGTCCGTCCAGAAGCCCGCGAACATGGTGAACGCCATGCCGAGCACGGCAAGGACGCCCAGTGTCACGAGCAGGGTCCTCACCCTCCGGGACGGGCGGCCCGCTCTGATCCGTGGCCCCGTCGGGCCTCCGCCGCGGTCCGGCATCTGGAAAGCCAAGGTGCGCACCTCGAAGTTCGCTGTCGATCCGTCAGACCCTCGGGTTCGCGGGCCCGCCGTGGCCCCCCGTGTACGCGGGCCCACACCTATGCAACTTACTCATCGTTTACTCGGTTCCCGATTCCGGCCGGGAACGAGGCAGGATTGTGACCATGTCCAACACTCCCATGGCAGCGAGCCCGCTCACCCGGGCCGTACTCGAGATCGACGAGTACGTCTCCGGCCTCGGCTGGGACCAGCCCGCTCGCCTCTTCGCCCTCGTAGACACCGCACGGCTGCGGGCTCAGGAACCTTCGCTCGCGGCCCAGCTGGGCCTGGGGGACGAGTCCGAGACCAGCGGTCTCACCCCGATCGAGCAGGACGAGATCCCGTCCGGCAAGCCGCTCGACGAGTTCCTCGGCACCATCGCCTGGCCTGACGCGGTGACCGGCTGCGCGCTCGCCGTGGAGCGCCTGATGCTGCCGCCGTCCGCCGAGGCCCAGGTCCCCTCCGGCCTGTCCGAGGCCAAGCTGGCCGAGTGGGTGGCCCGGCACCCCGAGCGCCAGGAGGTCCGTATGACGGTGGCCGTGCTGCGCGACGGCAGCCGCGAGTCGGCGCTGCGGCTGCGCGAGAAGGACTCCCCGACGGAGGTGCTGACCGGCCCCGACCTGGTGCCGGGCCTCGCGGAGGCGCTGGCGGCGACGTTCGCGGACTGATCCGGCTGCGCCGGGGTACGGCGATGGGGGCGCCCCTGGTGTCAGGGAGCGCCCCTCGCCGTGCCGGGGTCCGCTCAGCCCTTGGTGGTGCACTTCGGCAGGTCGGCGGTGTCGCCGCTGCGGATGTCCTTCAGCGCGCCGAGGGCGTCGCCGATGGTCTTGACCTTGACCAGGGTGAGCCCGCTCGGGGTGTCCTTGGCGGCTGCCGCGCAGTTGTCGGCGGGCGTCAGGAAGTACCGGGCGCCCTTGCTGCGCGCGCCGACGGTCTTCATCTCGACGCCGCCGATCGGGCCGACGGTGCCGTTGTCGTCGATGGTGCCGGTGCCGGCGACGAACCTGCCGCCGGTGAGGTTGCCGGGGGTGAGCTTGTCGTAGATGCCGAGGGCGAACATCAGGCCGGCGCTGGGTCCGCCGACGTCGGCGAGCTTGATGTCGATGGTGAACGGGAAGGTGTGGTCGGTCCCGGCGGAGATGCCGACGACGGCCCGCTCGGCCCCGCTGTCGTCGGAGGTCTTCGTGGTGATCGTGACGTCCTGTGTGCCGGTGGGCGTCCGGTGGGCCTTCTCGGCGGCGGCCTGCTCCTTGGCCGGGACGACGGTGAAGACGGTCTTCTGCCCGGGCTTGTGCTTGGTCACCAGCTTGGCGACGTCGGCCGGCTGCTTGACCGCCGTACCGTCCACGGCCTTGATCACATCGCCGGCGTGCAGCTTGCCCTCGGCCGGGGAGTCCTTGACGACCGTGGAGACGATCACCCAGGACTTCACCGGGATGCCCAGCTCCTTCAGGGCGGCGACCTTGGCGCTCTCCTGGGACTGGCTGAACTCCTCGGCGTTCTCCTGGGTGGACTGCTCCTCCGTCTTGCCGTCCGGGTAGAGCGTGTCGTGCGGGACGATCTTGCTGTCGTGCGCGAGCCAGCCGTAGACGGCCTCGACGAGGTTCATCCGGTAGTCGGCGCTGGTGACCCGGACGGTGGTCATGTTGAGATGGCCGTCCGTGGGATAGGTCGTGTGCCCGGAGATCTGCAGCACCGGCTCGCCGTCGTGCTCCCCGAGCGTGTTCACGGTCGGGCCGGGAGACATCTCCGCGTACGGCACGGGGATGAGCACTCCCGCGCACAGGAGCGCGATCAGCATCAGGGTCGAGGCGAGCATCGTCGCGGTGCGGCGTGGCATGCCTCGACAGTACGGGACGCCTCTGTCAGCGCACCGTCAGGGCACCCCCGTCACGCGCCGCGCGCGCCCGTGCGGGACTTCTCCATGGCCTCCCGGAACCGGGCGTATCCGTCCAGCTCAGGGCCGTCGCTCCGGGCCTTCCGGGTCCGGTTGGCCCACGTGCCCCACAGTCCACCGCCGATCGCAGCCACAAGCGGAATCAGCAGCCAGACAAGCACCCCCATGCCGACCTCCCATAGACCATGAGCGTCCGCGACTGACTGATCAGCAGATTAACCATCCGCACGGACAACGCTCACGCTAGGGTGCCGGTTACGCAACCGCAGGGGAGCGTGTGCCGGATGTGACGCCTTCGGGGGACGGGGCGGCCCCCGGACGGGCACCGGCAGGCCCGCCGTTCGGCCCAGTGGGCGCCTTCCGGGCCGGCAGGCACGCGGGTTCACCTCAAGGGGCGTTTTTCAGACCGGCACGCGCCCGTTCGGCTCCGCGGGCGCCCTTCCCTTCGGCGGCTCTCCGCGCGTCCGTCGGGTCGGCGGGCGGCCTCCGGGTCAGCAGGCGCCGACCCACTCCTCCGTGCCGTCCGAGAACTTCTGGTGCTTCCAGATGGGCACCTCGTGCTTGAGGTCGTCGATCAGCTTGCGGCAGGCGTCGAAGGCCTCCGCGCGGTGCGGGCAGGCCACGGCGACGACGACGGCGAGATCCCCCACGCGCAGGTCCCCCACCCGGTGGACGGCGGCCAGCGCGCGCACGGGGTGGTCGGCGACGACCTTCTCGGCGATCCGCCGCATCTCGGCCTCGGCGCTGGGATGGCAGGAGTATCCGAGGGCGTCGACGTCGGCGCCCCCGTCGTGGTTCCGCACGGTCCCCACGAACAGCGCGACACCCCCGGCCGCGTCGTCCCCGACGGCCCGGAACACCTCGTCCACGGAGAGCGGCGTCTCCCGGATGCCGATCAGCTTGATGGGGTCCTGGGCGGCCCGCTCGCCGGGGTGGTCGTTCGTCTGCGCCATGCCCCCCATCGTGCCGTACGCGTCCGGCTTCGGGGAATACGCGTTTCGCCCGGCACGCGCGCGGGGCGTTTTGGAGTGTCCTACGACGCCGCCGCGCCCGGCACCGGGCACCTCACACCCGCCGCCGGGCCTTCCGGGCCCGCCGTACGACGGCCGCCGCGCCCAGCAGGGCGACCGTCGCGCCCGCCGCTCCCGCGGCCGTCGCGTCCTTGCGTCCCAGTCGCCGCCCGGCCACCGTGTGCCGCCCGGAGACCTCCTCCAGCAGCTCCGCGAGGACCTCCTCGTTGGTCCATTTCGGCCGCCACCCGGCGTCGTGCAGCCGGCTCCCGCTGACCACCCAGGGGTACATCGTGTACGCGAGGTCGCCCGCCGGGGACGGGGTGAGGCCGATCCGGTGCAGCCGGGCCGCCGCGCCGAGCGCGACCGCCGACGGCAGCTCCATCCGCCGGATCCCGCTCAGCTCCTCGACCTCCTCCTGCTCCAGCCATCCGTCGCAGCCGACGGCCAGCTCCCCGTCGACCTTCTCCAGGACGGCGTACTCCAGGGCGCTGCACAGGTCCTCGACATGGCAGAACTGCCACGCGGGCCGCGACCCGGCGACGACCAGCAGCCGCGGCGACTCGAAGTACCTGGTCAGCGCGGTGTCGGTGCCGCCGACCAGGACGGCCGGGCGGACCACGGTGACGTTCAGCCCCGGATGCGCGCGCGGCGCCCGCCGCGCCAGCCGTTCGATCTCCAGCAGGTCCCCGACCCCGGTCGCCTCGGCGGTCGCGCGCAGTTCGGCGTCCTCCGACAGGGGCAGCTCGTTGTCCGGCAGCGCGCCGTAGACCATCGCCGAGGTGCACAGCACCACGCGGTGCACCCCGGCCGCCGCGGCGGCGGTCAGGACGGTCTGGGTCCCCCGGACGTTGTAAGCCGTGCGCGCCGCCGGATCGGTCTCCAGGTCGAGGTCGAGCGCGAGGTGGACGACCACGTCGGCGCCCCGCAGCTTGTCGGCGATGGCGGGGTCGCGCACGTCGAGGATGTGCCACTGCGCGTCGGCGCACTCGCCGCGCCGCTCGTCGATGGCGACGACCTGTTTGATCTCCTCGGAGGCGGCGAGCCGCTCGGTGAGCAGGGCGCCGACCCCGGTGGCGGCGCCGGTCACCGCGACGACGGGTCCGCGCACGGCGGGAGAGGTTGACGGGTTTCGCGCTGCGCGAACCTGTGGATCTGGGGAACTCACCGGGCGTCTCCAGCGGTTGTCTTCAGTACGGGCGCGAGTGACGCGTACGTACCAGGTGCATCCATCCTGCCGCAGGCCTTCCGCAGGCGAAGCACCGAGGCCCGATCGGGTCCGGGTGTCTACGCTGGGTGGTGTTGTCGGGCAGCCGCGCCGCCGGAGGAAACCGGTGGCCTTACCAGCCGAGGAATCCCGTGAGTGACACCCCATTCGGTTTCGGCCTTCCGCCGGAGGAGCCGGAAGACGGCGACGAGGGCAAGAAGAAGGACCAGCAGAGCGGTGGTGGGCAGGGACCGGCCAATCCGTTCGGTTTCGGCGGCCTGCCCGGAGCCGGCGGCTTTGGCGGCCCCGGCGCCGACAACCCGCTCGCTGCCATGTTCGGTTCCCTGAACCCCACCGACCTGGGCGCCGCGTTCCAGCAGCTGGGCCAGATGCTCTCGTACGAGGGCGGGCCGGTGAACTGGGACATGGCCAAGCAGATCGCCCGCCAGACGGTCGCCCAGGGCGCCCCGGACGGCTCCAAGGACGCCAGCGTCGGCCCGGCCGAGCGCCGGGCGGTGGAGGAGGCCGTGCGCCTGGCCGACCTGTGGCTGGACGACGCGACGTCCCTGCCGTCGGGCTCCGCCTCGGCGGTGGCCTGGTCGCGCGCGGAGTGGGTCGAGGCGACCCTGCCCGCCTGGCAGGAGCTGGTCGATCCGGTCGCCGAGCGGGTCGGCGCGGCCATGGGTGACGTCCTGCCGGAGGAGATGCAGGCCATGGCGGGCCCGCTGATCGGCATGATGCGCTCGATGGGCGGCGCCATGTTCGGCACGCAGATCGGGCAGGCCGTGGGCGTGCTCGCGGGCGAGGTCGTCGGCTCCACCGACATCGGTCTGCCGCTCGGCCCGGCCGGCCGGGCCGCGCTGCTGCCGGCGAACGTGGAGGCGTTCGGCAAGGACCTGGGCGTGCCGCAGGAGGAGGTGCGGCTCTACCTGGCCCTGCGGGAGGCCGCCCACCAGCGTCTGTTCGCGCACGTGCCGTGGCTGCGCTCGCACCTGTTCGGCGCGGTCGACGGCTACGCGCGCGGGATCAAGGTCGACACGGCCAAGCTGGAGGACGTGGTCGGCCAGTTCGACCCGCAGAACCCGGAGCAGTTGCAGGACGCGCTGCAGCAGGGCATGTTCCAGCCGGAGGACACGCCGGAGCAGAAGGCCGCCCTGGCCCGTCTGGAGACCGCTCTCGCGCTCGTCGAGGGCTGGGTCGACGCGGTGGTCCACACCGCCGCGAAGCCCCGTCTGGGATCGGCCGACGCCCTGCGTGAGACGCTGCGCCGCCGCCGCGCGACCGGTGGCCCGGCGGAGCAGACGTTCGCCACGCTGATCGGCCTGGAGCTGCGCCCGCGCCGGCTGCGCGACGCCTCCCGTCTGTGGGCCTCGCTCACGGACGCGCGCGGGGTGGACGGCCGGGACGGCCTGTGGGCCCACCCGGACATGCTGCCGACCGCGACCGACCTGGACGACCCGGACGGCTTCGTCCACCGCGAGCAGCTGGACTTCTCCGAGCTGGACAAGATGCTCGGCGAGGCCGCCCGCAAGCCGGACCTGCGCAAGAAGGACGACGACACCGAGGGCGACGACACCGAGTGAGCCTGTACGACGACGCGGTCCTCGTCCTGAAGGAGTACGAGGGCCAGGACGAGCTGCGCCAGGCCTACCTGGACCACCTCGCGGCGCACCCGGACGGCATGTGGAAGGCCTGTGAGGCGGGCCACGTCACGGCCAGTGCCCTGGTCGTCGATCCCGAGCACGGCCGGGTGCTGCTCACCCTGCACCGGAAGCTGCGGATGTGGCTGCAGATGGGCGGCCACTGCGAGCCGGGCGACGCCACGCTGCGGGCGGCGGCCCTGCGCGAGGCGACGGAGGAGTCCGGTGTCGCCGGGCTGACGCCGCTGCCCGGCGGCCCGGTGCGGCTGGACCGGCATCCGATCCCGGCGCCCTGCACCTGGCACTACGACGTGCAGTACGCGGTCCTGGCGCCGCCCGGCGCGGTGCAGCAGATCAGCGACGAGTCCCTCGACCTGCGCTGGTTCGCCTACGACGAGGTGGCGGGCGTGGCCGACGAGTCGGTGGTCCGGCTGGTGGAGGCGACCCGCGCCAGGCTCTGAGCGGGTTCCCGCGCCGGGCTCCGACCGGATCCCCGCGCCGCGCCCTGAACGGGTAAGGGGTGGCCGCCAAGGCGGCCACCCCTTACGTGCGCCGTCCGGGCGCGCTCAGCTCCAGACGTTGCCCTGGTTCTGGCCGCGCGCCCCCTGCTGGCCCATGCCGAACTGGGCGGCGACGCCCTGCCCGATCACGGCGTTCTGCGGCGGCAGCAGCTCGCTGGGCTGCACGAGCACGAACCCGGAGCCCATGAAGCTCAGCTCCCAGCCCTCGCCGGTGTTGCCGCGCCGCCGCCACACGCCGGAGGAGTGCGTCTGGGCCTGCATCTGCACGCGCAGCCCGGTGGACCAGGCCACGATCGCGTCGGCGTCGCAGTTGACGTACCTGTCGGGCGTGACCTGCATCAGCAGCGGGGCACCCGAGGTCATCAGGGCGACCTTGCCGCGCCCGGTGATGTTGAGCTGGTACTTGCCGGAGCCGGAGATGCCGTAGAGGCTGTCGACGGCGATGACCTCGTGGTGCAGCGAGGAGTCCATGGCTAGGACGTAGGAGCTGTCGACGGTCAGCCCGTCCTGCTCGACGTCCATGATGTGCACGTGCTGGGCGAGGTTGGCGAGGTAGACGGTGCCCTGGCCGTGGCAGCGCATCAGGTCCAGGCCCTCGCCGGTGTGCGCACGCGCGCGTGCCTGGCCGTTGCTGCGGTACTCGGCGTCGAACTCGACCAGGCCCTGGTAGGCGACCATGGTGCCCTTGCGGGCGAGAAGGTCGTCGTGGCCCTCCAGGGCGACCCGGAGCATCTGCTTGTTCTGCAGGCTCCAGCGCTCCTGCGTCTGGAGGTCGTTGTGCGCGAAAAGCGGGCTCTGCATGGTGTTCTGGCTCCCCCTCAGCCCCGGATCCGGAGGCGGTCGGTGCTGTCCTCGCTGGGCTGGACGACGACGATGCCCTGGCCGGAGAAGGCCATCTGGTAGGCCTCGCCGCTGCCTCGGCCGATCAGCGACTGGGCCTTGAAGCTGCGCTTGCCCTTCACCTTCAGGTTCGGCGACCAGGCGACGAGCGCGTCCGGGTCGACGTAGGTCTCGTCCTCGCCGCCGCCGCAGTCCACGACGATCGGCTTGCCCCGGGAGGTGAGCGCCACCCAGCCCTGCCCGGAGATCTTCGTGTTCCACAGGCCCTGACCGGCGAACTTCGCGAGCCCCTTCACACGCTCCACGCCCCAGGTCAGGTGTGCGTCGAAGGCGAGGAGGTTGGTGGCGTTGACGGAGATGCCGTCGCCGCCCAGGTTGATCACGACGACGTCGGCGCCGTAGTCGGCGAG
>NZ_MUMF01000437.1 GCF_002155905.1 Streptomyces tricolor
TGGTGAGCGGGGTCACGGGTAGGACGGGGGGTGGCGCGATCAAGAGGGGCTGATGATGAGAGTGAACGACAGGATGCATCGTGTTGTGGGTGCCGGGCTGCCGTCCGTACGGCCTGACGATGTCCCGCCCGCGTATCGCGCGATCGTGGAAGAGGGCTGGACCGTGACTGCGACTGGGGCCCGTCTGCTGTCCGCGTTGGAGAGCGGATACAACGGGTCCGTAGACGAATTCACGGATGTCGTGCATGTCGAGGCGTCCGTGAATGGGCGCGCCATGATGGACCACGACCTCCCCGCTGCCGGTCCGGAGAGGCTGAACCGACTGCTACGGCGCTCGCTTGCCTACGCCTGTCTGGCGTTGCGGCGTGTGCCGGAGGAAAGCGAGCACCCCGTCCTCGGATACGTCTCCCTTTCGGAGGGCGGCTTGGCGGACGACACGCTGACGTCACATGTCACCTTCTGTACGCGCCGCCCCGGCATTCTCCCGTATGCGGGACAAATCCAGGACCATTCCGACGAGGCGCTTCTGGAGCTTTCCAGGGATGATGCCGCGAAATTCCTCGGCGGGCATACACGGTGAACTCAGGTCCCCCGCTCGACTTCCTGGGCTGTCAGGCCGCGTACGTGTCGGTCGTCGGGAGGATGGTCGCTGTCAGGTGGTGGGCCAGGCGGCGGAGGGCTGTTTCGCAGGCTGTGGGGGTGTCGGCGGTCACGGCCCAGTGGGCCAGGCGGTCGGTGGGGTCCGCGTGGGGGGCCGCTGTCACCGGGTCGCCGGGGTGGCGGGTGAGGACCATGCGGTCGGCGGACGGGTCGTCTGCGGCGGCGGGGTCCAGGCGCAGCTCGGTGAGGCGGCCGGTCACGGCCGGGTAGGCGAACTGGACGGCGGCGGCCAGGTCGACGCCGGTGGCCCGTTCCACCAGCAGCGGGATCAGGTCGCCCGGCAGATGCGGGGCGACGGTCAGGACGCGGGGGCCGCGGGCGGTCAGCCGTAACGTGATGTGCGCGACCGCGTGGGTGAGACGGAGGGCGCGCGCGGTGCGCTCCACGCACTGGCGCAGGAAACGGTTGTGCAGGAGCCCGTCGTGCGCGTGGACGCCGTGCCGCAGCGGGCTGCGGGCGGGCGGCGGACCCGGGGTCGTACGGGTGAGCGCGACGATCCGGACCTCGTCGTCCAGCACGACCGTCTCGGCGGACACCAGCGGCCCCGCAGTGTCCTCCGGGTCCCCGGGCGCCCCGGCCCCGGCCGTCGGCAGCCGGTGCCGGTCCAGCAGTGCCCGTAACGCGACGGGGTCGGCGCAGGCCGCGGCCGTCTCGTACGGCAGGCCCGGTAACCCCAGGCGGCCGGTGATCCGCGCGGCGGTGGTCAGGTGCTCCGCGGACCAGGTCAGTACGCCGCCGACCGGATGCTCCGCCGCGTACCCGCAGACCGCCTCCGCCGTCTGGGCCTCCCGTGCCGGGTCGGCCGCGAGGTGCCCGGCCAGGTACGGACGGGCCCAGGCGGGCGGGTCCGGGTCGACCAGGACCACCGGGCGGGACGCCGCGATCCGGGCCAGCGGGAACTCGTCGCAGGAGTCCCGGCGGCCGGCCCCGAGGAGCACGACGGGCTGCGCCATGGGTGCCTGCACCTTCCTCGGGGCGACGGCGGACAAGAAACACCCCGGGTGCCGCTCCCCCATAGGCGGCACCCGGGGCGGGTCGGATCTTGCTCTCCGTGCAGTGATCCTCACCCACGGCCGCACCAACTGTCAACGATAGCTGCATAATTAGGCAGGGGGCCTTGTCACGTCTGGTCGCCGCACGGGCGAACCGGTAGCCTCGCCGTCAGCCCAGCCACCGACCGGACGACACGCCCAGGGGGGACCTCGGTGAGTGACGCCTACGCCTCGCTGGCCGATGTCCTGGACCGGCTCGGCGAGTTGACCGGCCGGCCCGGCCGGCTGCCGGAGACCCTCGACGTGGCCGGCCTCTCCTACCGCACCGGCATCCCCGTCGGCGTCGTCGTCGAACTGCTCTCCGGCGGCCGGGCCCCCGAGACCTGCCTGGCCCAACGCGTGCGCCAGCGACTGGACTTCATCCGGGAGAGCCGGCGCCGGCCGGACGGCAAGCGGTACTCGCTGGACGAGCTGGCCAGGATCGCAGGAACCAGCCGGCAGTGGCTGAGCGAGTGGCGCAAGAGCGGCATGCCGAGCCTGGAACACGCCGACCGGCTGCGCCGGTTCTTCGGCCTGCCCGCGGGCTTCTTCACGGCGGACGAGCCGGAGGCGCTGTACGAGGCGCTGCAACCGGTGCTGCAGAGCCTGGAGGCGGAGGCCGACCCGCTGCTGCGGCTGCGCGAGAGCGGGCTGATACGACTCGCCGCCCGGGCCCCGCAGATGAACGCCCGGCAGCTCGCCACCCTGGCCGACCTGGCCGAGATGATCATCGCCTCGGAGCGGGCGGAGGGCACCGGGCGTGCCTGAACAGTCCGCCGGCGTCACGCGTCAGCGGTCAGCCACGGGTCAGCGGTCGGATATGGGTCAGCGGTCGGACATGGGTGAGCTGCCAGGTGCAGGTGACCGGTCGGCGGTGGGTGGCCGGTCAGCGGCGGGTGACGGCTCGGCCACGGGTCACCGGGCAGCGGCGAGCGCGGAGCGGTCGGTGACCGTCCGGCAGCCGGTGACCACTCGGCAGCCGGTGAACAGGGAGCAGCCGGTGGGCAGGGAGCAGCCGGCCGCCGCGCAGCGGCCGAGGCCGGCGGTCATGAAGCCGAGGCTCCCGAGGCCCTCACGGTCGCCGAAGCGCTTCCTCGACCGGCTCGTGCGCGACACCGTCCGCGGCCTCACCCCGCCGACCGCCCCGGAGGCGTTCCTGCACGCGCTGTGCGCCACGCTCAGCCCGCAGCTGGACCGCCCGGTCCGGCTGAAGTTCGTCGCGTTCCCGGCGGGCCTGGACGTCTCCGGGATCACCCTGGCGCGGGACGAGGAGTACATCGTCGTGGTCGAGGAACGGGCCCCGGACCCGCACAAGTTCGTCATCGCCGGGCACGAGATCGGCCACATCCACTACGGCACGCTGGACGTGCACTACCCGGCCGGGCTGCCCGCCGCCGCCCGCCGGCTGCTGTCGCGCGCCGAGGACGACGTCCCCTGGGACCGGGTGGTGGCCATGGCCACCCGCTCGCCCGCCGCCGCGGCGGCCGAGGCCGAGTGGGAGGCCGAGGAGTGCGGGCTGCGCCTCGCGGCCAAGTTCTCCAAGGTCGTCGGGCCCGGCGCGGCCGGCCGGATGACCCAGGACACCCTCACCGACCGGCTGTCGTCCTCGCTGGGCAACATCGGCGGCCCCTGATGCGCTGGGACATCGCCGGCTCCTTCGCCGCCTACGCCGTCCCCGCCGCCCTGCTCGCCGTGGCCTTCGTGATCAAACTGCCGCTGCTGCGGCGCGCCTGGCAGGACCCGATCCTGCGGGCCACCGCGCTGCTGCTCGGCATCGGCGCGATCGTCTTCGCCTCGCTGCCGCCGGCCAACCTGCACCGCATCAACGTACTCTCCGGCATCCCCAACTTCGCCGGCCTGTGGGTGTACTCGCTGCTGACCGCGTACTGCGGGGCCTGCCTGTGGCTCATCATCACCTGGCGGGAGCCGCCGTCCGCCGTGCGGCGCCGGCGCACCCGGCTGGTCTGGGTGGCGTACACCGTCATCATCGTCGGCCTGTGGACGACGTTCCTGCTCGGCGACCACCACGTGGAGCGGATCCGCGACCTCGACACCTACTACGCCGACACACCGTGGATGCGCGAGTTCGTGCTGCTCTACCTCGTCGCCCACCTGGTGTCCGCGCTGGTCGCGGCGGGCATGCTGTGGGCCTGGTACCGGGAGGTCGAGGACGCCTGGCTGCGCCGGGCGGTGATCTTCCTCCAGGTGGCCTACGCCCTCGGGCTCGTCTTCGACGCCGCCAAGCTCGCCGCGATCGGCGCTCGGTGGAGCGGCCGGGACTGGGACTGGCTGTCGACGTACGTCGCCCCGCCGTTCGCCATCACGGAGGCCGTCCTGGTGGCTGTCGGCTTCCTCGCCGGGCAGGCCGGGCCGTGGGCGGCGGAGCACCGGCGGCTGGTGCGCACCCACCGGCGCCTGAAGCCGCTGTGGCAGACCATGCTGACCGTCAGCGCGCCGGCGGCGCCCGCGACCGGCCGGGTCAGCGGTGCCGCGCTCCGCCTGGAGCTGCGCCGGGCCGCCATCAACGACGGGCTGCTCAAGCTGGCCCCGTACCTGTGCGCGGACCGGCGCCGGCGGATCCGGCAGGCGGCGGCCGAGGCGGGCCACCCGGAGTCCGTCGCCCGGGGCATCGCGGCGGCGGTGGACATCTTCGTCGCGGCCGACGCGCTGCACGCACCCGAGGACCACGAGCGCCCGCTGCCCGCCGGACACCCCGGGTTCGCCTGCGTCCCCGACAGCGAACTGGAGTCCGTGGCCCACGCGTTGCGGTACCACGCGGCGGCCGTCGAGAGGTTCCGCCGGCAGACGGTCGCCGCGGAGGGTCTCGGCTCACCGGCCCCGTCGTAGCCGACCGTTCCCCGGCCTCGTCGCAGCCGACCGCTCTCCGGCCTCGTCGTAGCCGACCGCCGCTGTGGGCTCACACCGCCACGTACGCCACCGGCTCGCTGCCGGGCACCGGCTCCGCGCGGCCCTGCTTCACCAGGCGGCGCAGATGGGACTCGGCCTCCGAGACGGCGATGGTGCGGGAGCCGTAGGGGATGTCGGACCAGGGGCGGTTCCAGTCCATGCGTTCGGCCAGCTGCCAGGGGGTCAGGGGCGCGGCGAGCAGGGCGAGGAGGTTGGACAGCCGGCTCTGGTGGTGGTCGAGCAGCGCGCGCACCCGGGCCGGGGCGTCGGTGAAGGGGTGCTGGTGGGCCGGGAGAATCTCGGCGGGGGTGAGCCGGCCGATCCGCTCCAGGGAGTCGAGGTAGTCGCCCAGGGGATCGGTGACGGTCGCGTCGTCCGGGTCCTCGTACAGGCCGATGTGCGGGGTGATCTCGGGCAGCAGGTGGTCGCCGCTGAACAGGCGGCCGTGGCCCGGGAGCCGCGCCGGGTGCTCCTCCTCCAGGTGGAGGCAGACATGGCCCGGCGTGTGCCCGGGGGTCCAGATCGCGCGCAGCCGGCGGCCGGGCAGGTCGAGGAGTTCGCCGGGGACGATCTCCCGGTCGGGCAGGGCGGGGGAGAGGCCGGGCAGGCTCCGGACGCGGGGCGAGCGCAGCGGCGCCACGTGCTCCTCGGGCGCGCCGGCCGCCGTCAGCTTGGCCGCCATGTACGACAGCCAGCGCTCCGGCCGGGTCTCCCGCGCCCGGCGCACGATCGCCGCGTCGGCCGCGTGCAGCGCCACCCAGGCGCCGGACGCCGCGCGCACCCGCGCGGACAGGCCGTGGTGGTCCGGATGGTGGTGGGTGATCACCACGCCGTGGACCTCCCCGACCGCCGTGCCGCAGGCCGCGAGGCCCGCCACCAGCGTGTCCCAGGACCCGGGGTCGTCCCAGCCGGTGTCGATCAGCACCGGGCCCCGGTCGGTGTCCACCACGTACACCAGCGTGTGCCCGAGGGGGTTGTCCGGGATGGGCACCCGAACGGACCGTACGCCCCCGCCGTGATCGAACGTCACCGCCATCAGCCCTCCACCCACCCCTGACGCCACCGCGACCCTGGCCCACTATAACTAGAACTGGTTTCAAAGGTCGCCCAAGTCGACTGCTGCTGCGGGAAGTTGGGCCCGGCCTGTGCCGGACGGCCCGAAGACGGCCCGAGGGAACGCCCTCCGGGAATGCGATGATCTCCCCGGGGGGCGCATGGACATGCTTGAGCTGATGGTGTGGCTGGCCGAGCGGGGAGTCACGGCCGTGTTCAAGGCCGACGGTGACCGCATGGTCGAGCGCCGGAAGGCATGGACGGTCGTCGTCGGCGGTGGGCGTTCGCCTGACCGGCAGGATGCGCAGCCGATGGGGGCAATGCGACCCCGCTGACGCGTGCGATCGAGACCGAAGGTGACGCGGCGCCGCAGGGCGGCGAGTCGTTCACAGCTGGAAAATCCCAGGTCAAGGGAACTTTTGTCGCGTCCGTGGACTGCTTGAACTAGAACTGGTATCAGTTCTGAGACAGTGTCAGATATTGCGGACGCCGGTGCGGTTCGGTGGGAGGCGGTCGGGGATGGCCGGGCTTGTGGAGCACGGACAGCTGTTCATCGGCGGGGAGTTGGCCGATCCGCTGGGGCAGGGTGTGATCGAGGTGGTCTCGCCGCACACCGAGGAGGTCATCGGGCGGGTGCCGCACGCCTCGCGGGCGGATGTCGACCGGGCCGTGGCCGTCGCGCGCCATGCCTTCGAGGAGGGGGTCTGGCCCCGGACCCCGCTGGACGAGCGGATCGAGGTCGTCTCCCGCATCAAGGACGGCATCGCCGCCCGGCACGAGGAGATCGCCCGGGTGATCTCGTCGGAGAACGGCTCCCCGTACTCCTGGAGCGTCCTCGCCCAGGCGCTCGGCGCGACGATGGTGTGGGACGCGGCGATCCGGGTCGCGCGCGAGTTCACGTACGAGGAGCGCAGGGACGGCGTGCTGGGGCCGATCCTGGTCCGGCGGGAGCCGGTGGGCGTGGTCGCCGCGGTCGTACCGTGGAACGTCCCGCAGTTCGTCGCCGCCGCCAAGCTGGCGCCCGCGCTGCTGACCGGCTGCACGGTCGTCCTCAAGCCGTCCCCGGAGTCCCCGCTGGACGCCTACCTGCTCGGCGAGATCGCCCGCGAGGCCGGCCTGCCCGAGGGTGTGCTGTCCATCCTCCCCGCCGATCGCGAGGTCAGCGAGTACCTGGTCGGCCACCCCGGCGTCGACAAGGTCTCCTTCACCGGCTCGGTCGCGGCCGGCAGGCGCGTGATGGAGGTCGCCGCCCGCAACCTCGCCCGGGTCACCCTGGAACTCGGCGGCAAGTCGGCGGCGCTGGTGCTGCCGGACGCGGACCTCCAGGCGGCGGTCGCGGGCATCGTCCCGGCGGCCTGGATGAACAACGGGCAGGCATGTGTCGCCCAGACCCGCATCCTGCTGCCGCGCTCCCGCTACGACGAGTTCGCGGACGCCTTCGCAGCGGCGGCGAGCGCCCTGAGGGTCGGCGACCCGCTGGACCCCGCCACCCAGGTCGGCCCGCTCGTCGCCCGGCGCCAGCAGGAACGCACCCTGGACTACATCCGCATCGGCCAGGAGGAGGGCGCCAAGATCCTCACCGGCGGCGGCCGCCCCGACGGGCTGGACCGCGGCTGGTACGTCGAACCCACCCTCTTCGGCGACGTCGACAACGCCATGCGCATCGCCCGCGAGGAGATCTTCGGCCCGGTCGTCTGCCTGATCCCGTACGGCGACGAGGCCGAGGCCGTGCGGATCGCCGACGACTCCGACTACGGCCTCTCCGGCAGCGTGTGGACGGCGGACGTCGAGCACGGCGTCGACATCGCCCGGCGGATCCGCACCGGCACCTACTCCGTCAACACCTTCAGCCTGGACATGCTCGGCCCGTTCGGCGGCTACAAGAACTCCGGGCTGGGGCGGGAGTTCGGGCCGGAGGGGTACGGGGAGTACCTGGAGCACAAGACGATCCACCTGCCGGCGGGGGCGTAGCCCATGGGCGACCGCTGGCACGTCGAGGTCGACCGGTCGGTGTGCATCGGCTCGGCCCAGTGCCTCCACCACGCCCCGGACGCCTTCCGCCTCGACTCCGCCCGCCAGTCCCACCCCGTCGAGCCGGACACCGACGCGAGCGAACAGGTCATGGAGGCGGCCGAGAGCTGCCCGGTGGAGGCCATCGCGATCAGCCTGCCGGGCAGCGGGGAGGCGGTGTTCCCGCCGGAGGAGTAGGCGTGCCGTCGTCCGTGGCGTGGTTCACAGCGGCGCCGTGTCACAGGGGAGGCGGCCTCCTCGTCCCGGGTACGACCGACTACTCCGACGGGAGGCCGAGATGAAGGTAGTGGTGGTGGGCGCCGGTTACGCGGGTACGTTCGCGGCGAACCGGATCGCCAAGCGGATGCCGGGCGCCGAGGTCACGGTGATCAACGAGCGGCCCGAGTTCGTGGAGCGCATCCGGCTGCACCAGCAGGTCGCCGGGACCGCCGTGGCGGCGACCCCGCTGACGAGGATGCTGCGGGCCGGAATCGCGTCCCGGACGGGCACCGTGGACAAGATCGGCGACGGCGTCGTCACCCTGGACGACGGCGCGAGCATCGACTTCGACCGGCTCGTCCTGGCGGTGGGCAGCACCGTACGGCCCCTGCCGGGCACGGTCCCGGTCGGCACCTGGGAGGGAGCGGAGCAGGGGCGGGCCGCGCTCGCCGCGCTCCCGGCCGGGAGCACCGTGACGGTGGTCGGCGGCGGCGCGACGGGGATCGAGACGGCGACCGAGGTCGCCGAGGCCAGGCCCGACCTCAGGGTCCGGCTCGTCGGGACGGCGGTCGCCGACTGCCTGTCCGGCCGGGCACGGCAGCGGGTCCTCGCCGCGCTGCGCCGGCTCGGGGTGGACGTCGTGGACGACGGCGTCGAGGAGGTGGCCGTGCGGGACGGCCGGTTCGCCGGCGTGCTGCGGCTGCGCTCGGGCCGCGAGATCGCCTCCGACCTGAGCCTGTGGGCGGTGGTGGCGGGCGTTCCCCCGCTCGCGGCGCGCAGCGGCCTGGAGGTGGACGCGGTGGGGCGGGTCGTCGTCGACCGGTTCCTGCGCAGCGTCACCGACGAGCGGATCTTCGCCGTCGGCGACTGCGCGGCCGTACCCGGTGCCCGGTTCGGCTGCCAGACCGCCGCCCCGCAGGCCGGTGCCGCGGTCGAGGCCCTGGCCCGCTTCGCGGAGGGCCGCGCACCCGAGCCGTACGCGCTGCACTACGTCGCCCGGTGCGTCAGCCTCGGCGGCAAGGACGCGGTGGCCCAGTTCACCCACCGCGACGACACCCTCCGGGACAGGTACCTCAAGGGGCGCGCCGCTGTGCTGTTCAAGAAGATCGTCTTCGTCGGCACCAAGGTCGGCACCCGCAAGGCGGTCGGTGCCTGACCGTTCCGAGATCGACTGTTCGGAAATAG
Organism: Streptomyces tricolor; assembly: GCF_002155905.1. GTDB lineage: Bacteria > Actinomycetota > Actinomycetes > Streptomycetales > Streptomycetaceae > Streptomyces > Streptomyces tricolor. The sequence goes on from NZ_MUMF01000437.1 coordinate 9,066, forward strand.
TGTGGAATGGGGGGTTCCGTCAGGGGGTTGCCGGTATATCCTGATATCAGCCTACGAGGCGAGTGAGGGAGTCCCACCGGAGTAGCCGACTTGGGCGAGACGCGGAAGCATCCGCCCGGGCCGACAGCGACGGTAGGGCTGAGAGGCCGGAAGGCAGCAGTCAGGCCGGACGGCGACCCCCATCACCTGATCCGGACCATGCCGGCGAAGGGAACCCGTCTCGTAGGTCTTTCGCTGCCCGCCGCGACTGCCCGCTCCGCTCCGGTGCCCGTGCCGGTCGCTGTGCCCGTGCCGGTCGCCGTGCCCGTCCCGGTCGTCGTGTCCGTCTTTCCCGCCGTCCCCTGTTCGGTCGGTTCCTGGGGGCGGTCAGGGGCGATCAGCCGGCTCCGTGAGGTCGATCAATCGGCACACCGTCTCGATGTCGATCTTCACCTGGGCGATGGAGGCGCGGCCCGACAGCCAGGTGATCAGGGCCGAGTGCCAGGTGTGCTCGATGACCCGGACCGCGGACAGCTGCTCGGCGGTCGGGTCCGCCAGGCCCATCGCGTCCAGGATGATCGCGGTCGTCTGCCGGGAGACCTGGTCGACCTCCGGCGAGACGCTGCGGTCGGCGAAGGTGAGCGCGCGGACCATCGCGTCGGCGAGGTGCGGCTCGCGCTGCAGCGCGCGGAAGGCGCGCATCAGGGTCTCGGCGACGCGCTCGGCCGCCGTGGCACCCGCGGGGGGCTTCTTGCGCAGGGTGCCGTGCATGTGCTCCAGCTGGTCCTGCATGGTGGCGACCAGCAGATGCACCTTGGACGGGAAGTAGCGGTACAGCGTGCCCAGGGCCACCTGGGAGGACTCGGCGACCTCGCGCATCTGCACCGCGTCGAACCCGCCCCGGCCGGCCAGCTGGGCGCTGGCGTGCAGGATCCTGCGCCGGCGGGCCTCCTGCCGCTCGGTGAGGGGCGACGAGGCCGGGCGCGAGGTGCTGGCTTCCGCAGGCATGGGTCCCGTCCGTGACAGTCGGTGAGGGTGTCGGTAGGGCTCGTGATCAGTCAGGATGGCAGGGCCGCGCGCCGTGGCGCGAATCACCTGATCCACTGCTCACAGCGCCCCTACCTGCCGGTAGATTCAGAGCCTCTTGAACGATCAAGTCTGAAACTTGTTCTAGATTAGCGTCCCGTCGTAGTCTCGCGGGACAGTGCAGGCAGAAGGGGGCACGGAGTGACCGCTGAGGCCCGGGAAGCGGGTGCCGACCAGGAACCCGCTGCCGACGGCGGACGACCGCTCGACATCGCGCTCCTCACCTATAAGGGGAACCCGTTCTGCGGGGGTCAGGGTGTCTACGTACGACACCTCTCGCGCGAGCTGGCCCGGCTCGGCCACCGCGTCGAGGTCATCGGCTCCCAGCCGTACCCCGTCCTGGACGAGGGCTACCCCCGCCTCACCCTCACCGAGCTGCCCAGCCTCGACCTCTACCGCCAGCCCGACCCCTTCCGCACCCCGAAGCGGGACGAGTACCGGGACTGGATCGACGCCCTGGAAGTGGCGACCATGTGGACCGGCGGCTTCCCCGAGCCGCTGACCTTCTCGCTGCGCGCCCGCCGGCATCTGCGCGCCCGGCGCGGCGAGTTCGACGTCGTCCACGACAACCAGACCCTGGGCTACGGCCTGCTGGGCGACATCGGCGCGCCCCTGGTCACCACGATCCACCACCCCATCACCGTGGACCGGCAGTTGGAGCTGGACGCCGCCGACACGTGGCAGCGCCGCTACTCGGTCCGCCGCTGGTACGCCTTCACGCAGATGCAGAAGCGCGTCGCCCGCCGGCTGCCCTCGGTCCTGACCGTCTCCGGCAGCTCCCGCCAGGAGATCGTGGACCACCTCGGTGTCCGGAACGACCGGATCCACGTCGTCCACATCGGCGCCGACACCGACCTGTTCGCGCCGAATCCGGCCGTCCCCGAGGTGCCGGGCCGGATCGTCACCACCTCCAGCGCGGACGTGCCCCTGAAGGGGCTGGTGTTCCTCGTGGAGGCGCTCGCCAAGGTGCGCACCGAGCACCCCGCCGCCCACCTCGTCGTCGTCGGCAAGCGCCCGCAGGAGGGCCCGGTCGCCCAGGCGATCGAGCGGTACGGCCTCGACGGCGCCGTCGACTTCGTCAAGGGCATCTCCGACGCCGAACTGGTCGATCTGATCCGCTCCGCCCAGGTGGCCTGCGTGCCCTCCCTGTACGAGGGCTTCTCGCTGCCCGCCGCCGAGGCCATGGCCACCGGCACCCCGCTGGTCGCCACCACCGGCGGCGCGATCCCCGAGGTCGCCGGCCGCGACGGCGAGACCTGCCTGGCCGTACCGCCCGGCGACGCGGACGCGCTGGCCGCCGGGCTGAACCGGCTGCTCGGGGACGCGCAGTTGCGGGCCCGGCTCGGCCGTGCGGGACGCGAGCGGGTGCTGGAGAAGTTCACCTGGGCCCGCGCCGCCGAGGGCACCGTGGCCCAGTACCGCGAGGCCATCGCCCGCGA
>NZ_MUMF01000044.1 GCF_002155905.1 Streptomyces tricolor
GGACGGCGGGCCGGGCGGCGCGGGTCAGACGGAGAGCGAGCACGCGGCCCGGCCTTCCGCGTCGGGGCTGTCCGGCAGCTGCACGGTGTGCACCCGGCGTCCGTCCAGCAGGGTGACCGTGCGGTCGGCGAGGGCGGCGGTGTCGGGGTCGTGGGTGGCGAGGACGACGGTGATGCCGTGCGAGCGGGCCGCCGCGGTGAGCGTGCGCAGCACATGGGCGCGGTCGGCGCGGTGCAGCGGGGCCGTCGGCTCGTCGGCGAAGAGGACCGCGGGGGAGGGGGCGAGCGCCCGGGCGATGGCGACGCGCTGGCGTTCGGCGTGCCGCAGCTGGTGCGGGCGGCTGCGGGCCCGGTCGCCGACGTCGAGGCGCTCCAGCCACTCCAGCGCGGCCGCCTTGGCCCGGCGGCGGCCGGTGCCGCGCAGCATCAGCGGGAGCGCGGCGTTCTCCCAGACGTTCAGCTCGGGGACGAGGGCCGGCTCGGGGTCGATCCAGCCGAAGCGGTCCCGGCGCAGCCGCTCGCGGGCCAGCGGGCCGAGCGTGTGCACGGGGGCGCTGTTGAACCAGACCTCGCCGTCGCGCACCGGCAGCTGTCCGGACAGACAGCGCAGCAGGGTCGTCTTGCCGCTGCCGCGCGGGCCGCTGACGGCGAGGATCTCGCCCTCGCGTACGCCGAGCGAGATCCCGTTGAGTCCGGGGGAGCCGTCGCGGTGTCTGAAGTGCAGGGAGCGTGCCCAGAGCACGTCGTTGTCCGGCGGGGCCTCCATGGGCGTACACCTCGGTTCTGATCCGTTTTCCCGTATCCGTTCCCCCGTCCGGGGGAACGAGAGCTGGGCCCATCGGTCACTGGAACGCTAGGCAGGCGGGTGCGGGGAGGCCGGACAGCACACGGCCCCGGGCCGCCGTTCTCACTCGAACGGAGGGCGCCGGGGCCGGGCCGGTCATCCGGGCGGATGATCAGAGCTTCGTCCACGCCTCGCTGAGGGTGGCGCGCAGGATCTGCTCGATCTCGTCGAAGGTCTCCTGGTCGGAGATCAGCGGCGGGGCGAGCTGGACGACCGGGTCGCCGCGGTCGTCGGCACGGCAGTACAGGCCGTTGTCGAACAGGGCCTTGGAGAGGAAGCCGTACAGGACGCGCTCGGTCTCCTCCTCGTTGAAGGACTCCTTGGTGTTCTTGTCCTTCACCAGCTCGATGCCGTAGAAGAAGCCGTTGCCGCGGACGTCGCCGACGATCGGCAGGTCGTGCAGCTTCTGCAGGGTCCGCAGGAAGGCGCCTTCGTTGTCCAGCACGTGCTGGGTGAGGTTCTCGCGCTCGAACAGGTCGAGGTTGGCGAGGCCCACCGCCGCGGAGACCGGGTGGCCGCCGAAGGTGTAGCCGTGCAGGAAGGTGTTGTCGCCCTTGTAGAACGGCTCGGCGATCTTGTCGGAGATGATGCAGGCGCCGATCGGGGAGTAGCCCGAGGTCATGCCCTTGGCGCAGGTGATCATGTCCGGGACGTAGCCGAACTTGTCGCAGGCGAACATCGTGCCGAGGCGGCCGAAGGCGCAGATGACCTCGTCCGACACGAGCAGCACGTCGTACTTGTCGCAGATCTCGCGGACCCGCTGGAAGTAGCCGGGCGGCGGCGGGAAGCAGCCGCCGGCGTTCTGCACCGGCTCCAGGAAGACCGCGGCGACGGTGTCCGGGCCCTCGAAGAGGATCTGCTGCTCGATCTGGTCGGCGGCCCAGCGGCCGAAGGCCTCCGGGTCGTCACCGAAGATCGGGGCGCGGTAGATGTTGGTGTTCGGCACCTTGTGCGCGCCCGGGACGAGCGGCTCGAACGGCGCCTTCAGGCCCGGCAGACCCGTGATGGACAGGGCGCCCTGCGGGGTGCCGTGGTAGGCGACCGCGCGGGAGATGACCTTGTACTTGGTCGGCTTGCCCTGCAGCTTGAAGTACTGCTTGGCGAGCTTCCAGGCGGTCTCCACGGCCTCGCCGCCGCCGGTGGTGAAGAAGACCTTGTTCAGGTCGCCCGGGGCGTAGTCGGCGAGGCGCTCGGCCAGCTCGACGGCCTTGGGGTGGGCGTACGACCACACCGGGAAGAAGGCCAGCTCCTGGGCCTGCTTGAAGGCGGTCTCGGCGAGCTCCGTGCGGCCGTGACCGGCCTGGACCACGAACAGACCCGCGAGACCGTCGAGGTAGCGCTTGCCCTTGTCGTCGTAGATGTAGGTGCCCTCACCCCGGACGATGGTGGGGACCGGGGAGTTCTCGTACGACGACATGCGGGTGAAGTGCATCCACAGGTGGTCGTACGCGGTACGGCTGAGGTCCTTGGTGCTCACGGTTATCGGGTCCTCACGGTTATCGGGTTCCCCACATGTAGGTCTGCTTCTTCAGCTTCAGGTAGACGAAGCTCTCGGTGGAGCGCACGCCGGGCAGGGCCCGGATGCGTTTGTTGATGACGTCCAGCAGGTGGTCGTCGTCCTCGCAGACGATCTCGGCGAGGATGTCGAACGAGCCCGCGGTCATCACCACGTACTCGACTTCCGACATGTCAGTCAGCGCGTCCGCGATCGACTCGACATCGCCCTCGACGTTGATCCCGACCATCGCCTGCCGGCGGAAGCCCACGGTGAGCGGGTCCGTGACGGCGACGATCTGCATCACGCCCTGGTCCAGCAGCTTCTGCACGCGCTGGCGCACGGCCGCCTCGGACAGGCCCACGGCCTTGCCGATCGCGGCGTACGGCCGGCGGCCGTCCTCCTGGAGCTGCTGGATGATGGCGAGAGAGACGGCGTCCAGCTGGGGACTGCCGCCGTTCCTGGACTCGCGGGACGAGTCCCTCTGGTCTGCGCTTCGACTGGCCACGACCTCACTGTGCACGACGTCTCGACAGTTTCGCAAGGCCCGATCGATGAAATTCGTTGTTTCCGAGACCGGACCTTGCGGATTTCGCAGATGTGGTGGCGGTGGGGGTGTTGAAAACGTGGGTCCGGCGACTAGGGTGGGTGTCTCAGCGATTGGACAGCTTGAACCAGATCAGGAGGCCGGCAGTGAGCACCGAGCTGCGTCGTCTGCGCAACTACATCGACGGTGAGTTCCGGGACGCCGCCGACGGACGGACCACCGAGGTGGTCAACCCCGCGACGGGCGAGGCGTACGCCACGGCGCCGCTGTCCGGGCAGGCGGACGTGGACGCCGCCATGGAGGCCGCCGCCCGCGCCTTCCCGGCCTGGCGCGACACCACCCCGGCCGAGCGGCAGAAGGCCCTCCTGAAGATCGCGGACGCGTTCGAGGAGCGCGCCGAGGAACTGATCGCGGCCGAGGTGGAGAACACCGGCAAGCCGGTCGGGCTCACCCGGTCCGAGGAGATCCCGCCGATGGTCGACCAGATCCGCTTCTTCGCGGGTGCGGCCCGGATGCTGGAGGGCCGCTCGGCCGGCGAGTACATGGACGGGATGACCTCGATCATCCGCCGCGAGCCGGTCGGCGTCTGCGCCCAGGTCGCCCCGTGGAACTACCCGATGATGATGGCCGTGTGGAAGTTCGCCCCGGCCATCGCCGCGGGCAACACGGTCGTCCTCAAGCCCTCGGACACCACCCCCGCCTCCACGGTCCTGATCGCCGACATCGTCGGCTCGATCCTGCCCAAGGGCGTCTTCAACGTCATCTGCGGCGACCGTGACACCGGACGCATGATGGTCGAGCACGACATCCCGGCGATGGCCTCCATCACCGGCTCCGTCCGCGCCGGCATGTCCGTCGCCGAGTCCGCCTCCAAGGACCTCAAGCGGGTCCACCTGGAGCTGGGCGGCAAGGCGCCGGTCGTCGTCTTCGAGGACACCGACATCGCCAAGGCCGTCGAGGACATCGCCGTCGCGGGCTACTTCAACGCCGGCCAGGACTGTACGGCCGCCACCCGCGTCCTCGTCCAGGAGTCCATCCACGACGAGTTCGTGGCCGCGCTCGCCAAGGCCGCGTCCGAGACCAAGACCGGCCGGCCCGACGACGAGGACGTCCTCTTCGGCCCGCTGAACAACCCCAACCAGCTCAAGCAGGTCTCCGGCTTCATCGACCGCCTGCCGGCCCACGCCAAGGTCGAGGCGGGCGGCCACCAGGTCGGCGACAAGGGCTACTTCTACGCCCCGACCGTCGTCTCCGGCCTGAAGCAGGACGACGAGATCGTCCAGAACGAGGTCTTCGGCCCGGTCATCACCGTCCAGTCCTTCACCGACGAGGACCAGGCCGTGGAGTACGCCAACGGCGTCGAGTACGCCCTGGCCTCCTCGGTGTGGACCAAGGACCACGCCCGCGCGATGCGCATGTCCAAGAAGCTCGACTTCGGCTGCGTGTGGATCAACACCCACATCCCGCTGGTCGCGGAGATGCCGCACGGCGGCTTCAAGAAGTCCGGCTACGGCAAGGACCTGTCGGCGTACGGCTTCGAGGACTACACGCGCATCAAGCACGTGATGACCTCGCTGGACGGCTGACACGCCCTGCCGGGTCCGGCCGTACGCCGGCCGCGGGTGCGTGGGGGCCGGTCGCGCCCACGCACCCGCGGCCGCATGCCGATGCGGCCTCCCGCCCCCGGGTTCCTGATCGACACGGTGTCCGGCAGGCGCGGCCGCGTTCGACGCAGCGTCGATTGATCGCCCGAACGGCGCAACGGCATGCTTTCGGGGTGTCCCAGACTTCTTCCCGTACGCCCCCGCCGTCCCGCCGTTCTCTCCTGCGTGCCCTCGGCGGCACCGCCGCGCTCGGTGCCCTGGCCGGGTGCGGGGTGCCCGCCGCCTATGTGGCGCCCGGTGACCGGGCCGTGCCCGACGAGTCCGCGGTCGACAAGAGGCTGACCTGGGCGAACTGGCCGCTGTACATCGACACCGACGACGACCACCCCGATCGGCGGCCCACGCTGCGGGCGTTCGAGCGGCGCACCGGGATCTCCGTGGACTACGTCGAGGAGATCAACGACAACGACGAGTTCTTCGGCAAGATCAGCCCCGCGCTGATGAACCACCAGTCCACCGGCCGCGACCTGATCGTCATCAGCGACTGGATGTGCGCCCGGTACGTCCGGCTGGGCTGGGTGCAGGAGATGGACCGCGCCCACCAGCCCAACGTGGCCGAGCACCTCGACCCGCTGCTCCGCTCGCCCGCCTTCGACAAGGGCCGCCGCTTCACCGTGCCGTGGCAGTCCGGCATCACCGGCATCGCCTACAACCACCGCAAGCTCGGCCGGGAGATACGCGCCGTCTCCGACCTCTGGGCGAAGGACCTCAAGGGCCGGGTGACCCTGCTCTCCGGCCTGGACGAGGCGTACGCGCTGCTCATGCAGGGCAACGGCGTGGACATCACCCGGTGGACCGCGGACGACTTCCACCGGATGTGCGAGCAGGTGGAGCGGCAGGTCCACCGGGGCCAGATCCGCCGGTTCACCGGCAACGACTACACCAAGGACCTGGTCAGCGGGGACGTGCTGGCCTGCCAGGCGTATTCCGGCGACGTCATCCAGCTCCAGGCGGACAACCCCGACATCCGCTTCGTCGTCCCCGAGGAGGGCGCCGAGCTGTGGTCGGACTCCCTGATGATCCCCGACCGGGCCCGGCGCAAGGCCAACGCCGAGCGGCTGATCGACTACTACTACGAACCCGAGGTCGCCGCGCGGCTCGCCACGTGGGTCACCTACGTCTGCCCGGTGCCGGCCGCCCGCGACGTCCTGGCCGACGCCAAGGACAAGGACACCGCCGCGCTCGCCGACAACCCCCTGGTCTTCCCGGACTCCGGCATGCGCGGGCGCCTGGCCGTCGCCCGGGACATCCGCGCCGCGGAACGGACGGAATTCGCCCAGCGGTGGAACGGCATCGTGGGCCTCTAGGCACACGGGCAGCCCGGTCGCGATCATGGGGGTCGTACCGGTACGGCGGGGCGGAGAGGGGCGGAGAGCGTGACGACATGGGGGCTCGTCCTGGAGACGACCATGGGGGCCGGCGAGGGCAAGCGCACGGAGGCGCGCGTGCTGGCGCACATCTCCGGAACGCGCGCGGAGGCGCTCGCCGAGCTGGAACGGCGGGCCCGGGGCTACGCGCCCGAGCACCCGAGGAGCCCCCGGCGCCGCCGGCTCTTCCGGGACGGCGACGGGTTCCTCCTCGTCGTGGAGGGAGCGTTGCAGTCGTTCGCCACCCGGTTCACCGTGGCGGAGCTGCTGGAGGACTCCGCCGCGGGGTCCGCGCAGGCGCCGGGCGGGGCCGCCGGCGCACCGGACGGGGCGGGGGAGCAGGGCGAGCGGTACGCGGACGGGGTGCCCGTCAGGCCGGCGTGGCTGGGCCGCGACGATCTGCCGTGAGCCGTCCGCCGGCGTGTGCCTGCGGTGTGCCGCCTCACTTGAGGCCGCTGAGCATGACCCCGCGGATGTAGTGCTTCTGGAGCAGCAGGAAGAGGATCAGCACCGGCAGGACGCTCAGGACCAGGCCGGCCATGACGATCGGCATCGTGCGGGCCGGGTCGACGTGGTCCTGGAGCAGCTGGATGCCCACGGGCAGGGTCATCACGTCCGGGTTGGCGGTCGAGACGAGCAGCGCCCAGATGTACTCGTTCCAGGCGTCGACGAAGGTCAGTAGCCCGAGCGTCACCACGACCGGCTTGGTCTGCGGCACGACGATCCGCCACCACACGGCGAACTCCCCGGCCCCGTCGATGCGCGCGGCCTCCAGCACCTCGTCCGGGATCGCGACCATGAACTGGCGCATCAGGAAGATGCCGAAGCCGTTGACGAGGAACGGCATGGCGAGCGCCGCGATGCTGACGGTCAGGCCCGCGCCGCCGCGCCCCCACAGATCGTTGCCGCCCGCCAGCGGCCAGTGCACCAGGATCAGGAAGCGCGGGATGAAGAACAGGAACGGCGGGAACATCATCGTGGCCAGGACCAGGCGGAAGACCAGGTCCCGGCCGGGGAAGCGCAGTTTGGCGAGCGCGTAGCCGGCCAGCGACGACGTGAGCAGCACCGAGCCGGTGATCACGGCGGTGGCGACGACGCTGTTGCGGAAGAGCACCGGAAGGTCCAACTGATCGACCGCCGCCCGGTAGTTGGACAGGTCGAACGCCTCCGGCAGGAACCGGTACGGCAGGGTGCCGGCCTCACCGGGGCCCTTGAAGGACGTCATCACCATGTCGAGGAACGGCACCACCGTGAGCACGGCGCCGGTCACCACCACCAGGTACGACAGCCACGGGAAACGCCGCCCGAGCCCCGCCCCGCTCACGCGTCCTCCCCCGTGCGACGGAAGACCCACAACTGGGCCAGGGTGACCGCCAGGACGACCGCGAACAGCACGAAGGCGGCGGCGCTCGCGGCACCCCAGTCGCCGTAGCTGAAGGCCTGCCGGTACATCTCCAGCGCGGCGACGTCGGTCGCGTTCCCCGGCCCGCCCTTGGTCATCACGATGATCAGCGCGAACGACTGGAGGCCGATGAGGAACTGGGTGACGCACACGAACAGCAGTGACGGCCGCAGCAGCGGCAGGGTGATCCGCCGGAAGACGGTGACGGGCCCGGCGCCGTCGAGCGCGGCGGCCTCGTAGTACGTGCCGGGAATGGACTTCAGCCCGGCGGTCAGGACGAGGATCGCCGTGCCCAGCGAGGCCCAGGCCTGGACGACCACGACCGCCGGCAGCGCGGTGTCCGGGTCCTGGAGAAAGGCCACCGAACCGAGCCCGAGGGCGTTGAGGACGCCGTTGACCAGGCCGCCCGGCTCGTACATGTACTTCCACACGTTGCCGACGGCGACGACGGTCGTGACGATCGGCAGGAAGTACAGGGTGCGCCACAGCCCCTGGAAGCGCAGCTTGTCGATGCAGGTGGCGACGAGCACGGAGCCGGCGAGCGCGAGTGCCACGGTGCCCAGGGCGAACAGCAGCGTGTTGGTCAGGACCGGCGTCAGGAACGTCGCCCCGTCCGCGAAGAGCGCGGCGAAGTTGTCCGGGCCGACGGGATCGATGTCGCCGAGGTCGAAGCCGGACCAGCGGGACAGCGACAGCAGCAGCGCGAAACCGAGCGGCAGGACCAGGAAGACCGCGAAGAACAGCAGGGTCGGCGCCAGGAACAGATAGGCGACGACGGTCTGGCGGCGCCGGCGGCGGCGGAGGCGGTCGAGGCCGCCGGCACCCGGCTCGGCGGCGCGCGGGCCGGGCGCCCGCCCGGCCGTCTCCGGCACCAGGGCGTTCACCATGAGCGCGACACCTCCTGATCGACCTGCCGGCGGACGCTGCGCAGCATCTCGTCGACCGACCGCTGACCGGTCCACAGCGCCTCGATGTTCTGGCGCAGCAGCGACTTGGCCTGCTGCGCGCCCGGCCCGTTGGGCTCCGGCACCGCGTAGGCCAGCGCGTCGAGGAAGGGGCGCAGATTCGGATCGCCGCCCCGGCCCGACAGCGCCCGCATGTCGTCGGCGCGGCCGGTCAGGGAGCCCACCGACACCTGAAGGGCGCTCATCCGGGTCGCCGTGCTGCCGCCCCGCGCCCGCACCTTCTCGGTGTTGAGCCAGCGCAGGAACTCCCAGGCGGCGCGCGGGTGCCGGCTGGCCGCGTTGACCCCGAGCAGGAAGCCGGTGGCGAGGGTGGCGGGCGCGTCGCCGGCCCGGGGGACGGGCACGGGGGCGACACCGACATCGCGGTAGTCCCGGCCCATCACGGTCCGCAGGCTGCCGGTCCACCAGCCGGCGTTGACCGTCATGGCCACCCGCCCGGACGCGAACGCCTGGTAGACGTTGACGCCCGGGTCGCTCGCCCCCTCGGCGACGAGGCGGCGCTCCAGACCGAACACCGCCCGGCCGGCCGGGGAGTCGAGGGCGGTGCTCCGGCCGTCCGCAGAGACGAACGTTCCGCCGGCCGCGTGGAGCAGGGCCAGGGTCTGGCCGACGGTGGTGGAGTCGTCGTAGGCCGACAGCCCGAACCCCTGGACCAGCGTGTTGCCGTAGCGGTCCCGCCGGGTGGTGCGGTACGCCGCCTCCTCCAGCTCCCGCCAGGTGCGCGGGGCGCCGTCGAGGCCGGCCGCGCGCAGCAGCCGCTTGTTGTAGTAGAGGGCGTACGTCTGCGCCTCGGTGGGGTAGCCGTAGACCGTGCCGTCCACCGACGCGGCGTCGACCGCCGCCGCGCCGTAGCCGCGCCTGATCTCCTGGGCGAGCTCGGGCGGCGCGGGCCGCAGGACGCCGGCCCGCACCAGCTGGCCGGTCCACAGGCAGTACGGGTGGAGGATGTCGGCGCCCCGGCCGGCGGCCTGCCGGACCATGAACGTGGTCAGCAGGTCCGTGAACTCCACGGCCTCGGTCCGCACCTTGACCCGGTCGTGCGTGGCGTTCCACTCGTCCACCGGACCCCGCAGGGCCTCTTTCAGCGCCTCGCTCGCGTAGTGGGAGAGCAGGGTGAGGACGATCGGATCGCCGGGCCGCCCGGAGCCGTGGTGCGGCGCGGCGCATCCGGCGGCGAGCAGCGCCGAGGGCAGCGCGAGCGCGATCTGCCGGCGGCTCGGGCCGCCGGAGCGGCGGGCCGGGGTCACCGGGCGGCCTCCCGGCGCAGCACCCGGAACACCCGGGTGGTGCGGAAGCCGGCCGAACGGTACAGGTGGCCCGCCGGGGACCGCTCCCCGGTCCACAGGAACCACGCGGAGTGCGCGCCGCGCGCCCGCATCCGCTCCAGGACCAGGTGGAGCAGGACCTTGCCCAGCCCGGTGCCGCGCGTCTCGGCCAGCACCCCGAACGGCCCGAACCGCTCGTCCACCCCGTCGTACGCGCCGTGCATCGCCCAGCCGGCCAGCCGCCCCGAGGGGTCCCGGACGACGACGATCCGGTCGAGCGGCGTGCCCGCGGCCAGGCACTCCCGGATCGCCCGCGCCCAGTCGGCGTTGAAGTGGTTCCCGGCGAGCGCGACGAGGTCCACCAGGTCGTCGTCGGACGGGGTGGCGAACCGGTGGCCCCGTGCCGTCAGTTCGTCCCGGCGGCGCGCGACCTCCTCGGGGAGGCGGTAGCCGACCAGGCCGCGGTCCATCGCCACCGCCTCGTACAGCGTGCAGAACCCCAGCGACCGGAGGAGTCCGGCCGCCTCCGGGTACGTCTCGGCGTCCAGGCCGGGCAGGACGTAGTGCGGGGTGTACGACGAGAAGTCCACCCGGGTGCGGCCGTGGCCGTGCAGCCAGTCGAGCGCGTCGGTCAGCAGCCGGCGGCCGAGGCCGCGCCCGCGGGCGGCCGGGTCCACGAAGAAGAACGGGATCCAGCCCTGCTCCGGCTCCAGGTCGGTGCCGGCCAGCGGGGTCAGCCGGCGCACCGCGTAGGCGGCGCCGACGACCCGGTCCCCGTCGACGGCGACCCGCAGCCCCTCCGGGTCGAAGTTGGCGTCGAGCAGCACCAGCGAGCGGAAGCGGTTCGCGGTGACGGGGTCGGCCGGCGCGCTCCGGCACCACGCCTCCACCAGCCGCGGGCCGTCGCCCACGCGGAAGCCGCGGATCCCGGCCCGGGTGCGGGTCGTACGAGCGGTCATCGACGGGGTCGTCCTTCCCGGTCTCAGGCGTACAGCAGCACGTCGTCGCCGGCCCACCGGCCGGGCGGGGCCGGGGGATCGCACAGGGGCAGCGGGTCCTCACCCGCGTCGACGGTCCGCCGCAGCCGGTCGGATCCCCACAGCAGGTCGATGAAGTGCCGGTGGCCGGCGCCCGCCGCGCCGCCGTCCGCGGGGTGCCAGGCGAAGTCGTCCGGGTACAGCCGCCGCAGCGTGGCGAGCATGGCGACGGCGGTGCGCACGGGGGCGAACGCCTCGCGGTCGGTGAGGTGCAGCTGGACCCCGCGCAGCGGCCGTCCGGCGTGCTTGTGGAAGGCCGGTACGTACCGCAGGTCCCGGAAGCGCACGCCGGGCAGGCCGAGTTCGGCGAGCGCGGGCGCGAACCGGGCGTCGAGGTAGGGGGCCCCGACGATCTCGAAGGGCTGCGTGGTGCCGCGGCCCTCCGACAGGTTCGTGCCCTCGAACAGACAGGTGCCGGGGTAGACGGCGGCGGTGGCGGGCGTCGGGACGTTCGGCGAGGGCGCGATCCACGGCAGACCGGTGGCCGCCGCGTCCATGGACCGCCGCCAGCCGGCCATCTCGACCACCGTCAGGTCGGCGGCGGCACCGGCCGCTTCCGGCACGGCGCGGGCGTTGAGGTGACGGGCGAGTTCGCCGCAGGTGAGGCCGTGCCGGACGGGCAGCGGGGCGCGCCCGACGAAGCTGGCCCACGCCGGGTCGAGCAGCGGGCCCTCGCTGACGCGTCCGCCCAGGGGGTTCGGCCGGTCGGCGACGACGAACCGCACGCCGGTGCGGGCCGCCGAGACCATCAGGTCGAACATGGTCCACACATAGGTGTAGAACCTGGCGCCGATGTCCTGGAGGTCGTACACGAGGGCGTCGACGCCGCTGTCGGTCAGCAGCGCGTCGAGGCGCTCGCCGTCGCACCGGTAGGTGTCGTGGACCGGCAGGCCGGTGCCGGGGTCCGTCCGGGCGGCCTCGCTCTCGCCGGCCTGGCCGGTCCCGTGCAGCCCGTGCTCGGGGCCGAACAGGGCGACCAGCCGCACTCCGGCGTCGAGCAGCGCGGGCGCGGCCGGGCGCAGGTCGGGGAGGACTCCGGTGTGGTTGGTGACCAGTCCGAGCCGGCCGGGGCCGGCGAGTGCGGGCGACGCGTGCAGCCGTGCGATCCCGGTCGTCACCGCGACGCGGTCGTCCGTGCTCATCCTGGGGCCCCGTCTGCCGGTGACATCTCGAAGCGCTCGAAGCGGTGGGGGAAATGTACTGGTACGTCCGGCCTTCCGCAATGACGACGGCTGTCGCGGCGGTCCGTGCCGGAGCAGTTTTGAACATGTTCAATTCCAGGCGTAGGCTCCTGCCATGAGCGACAGAGCCGCCCTGCTCAAGGGCATCCGCGTCTGGCTGGCCCTCTTCGTCGTGTGCCTCGTGCTGAGCGGGGCCACCGCTTTCCCGCTGGTGCACGAACTGCGCTGGACCGAGAGCGCGTTGCGAGCGCTGTCCGTGCCGGAGCACCTGCCCGGGCTGATGGAGTGGATCTCCCGGGTGCGGGACGGGCTCGACACGGTCGACGCCGAATACCCCTTCGTCCTGTACGGCACCGACTGGCTGGCCTTCGCCCACCTCGTCATCGCGGTCGCGTTCTACGGCCCCTACCGCGACCCCGTACGCAACATCTGGGTGGTCGAGTTCGGGATGATCGCCTGCGCGGGGATCATCCCGCTGGCCCTGGTCTGCGGACCCGTCCGCGGCATCCCGTTCTGGTGGAGCGTCATCGACATGTCGTTCGGGGTCTTCGGGGCCGTCCCGCTGTACGTCGTCCGGAAGAAGATCAAGCGGCTGGAGGCGCTCGGCGCGGCGCCCGCGCCCCCGGCCGCGGCGTCGGTCAGCGGTTGAACGCGGGGAACCCGAAGCGCTGGGCGATGGGCAGGCCGTCGTCCTTCGCGTTCGTGGCGTTGACCGCGTAGACCACGGTGCGGGACAGGTCCCGGGTCGCGGCGATCGCCGCCGCGTACCCCGGCCGCGAGCCGGTCTTGCCCCAGATCACCTTGCCGTTCAGCTCCATCCGCTCCAGCGCCGCGGCGTACCGCGCCCGGGGCACGTCCGGCAGCGTGAACATCTCCTTCAGCTGCGGCTCGGGCACCACCCGGCCACGGAACAGCCCCACCAGCAGCCGCTCCAGGTCGGCGGTGGTCGAGATCATGTCCCCGGCCGCCCAGCGGTCGGACATGTTCCAGTCGGTCACGTCGACCAGCGTGCCGTCGATCCGGTCGTAGCCCCGGTTGTGCGGCCCGTGGATGCGGGGGTCCGCGCCGTCCGGGAAGGAGGTGTGCCGCATGCCGAGCGGCCGGAAGACCCGCACGGCGGCCTGGTGCGCGTACGCGTCGCCGGTCACCTTCTCGATGAGCATGCCGAGCACGGTGTAGTGGATGTTGCCGTAGCTCTGCCGCGTGCCCGGGGCGTACGCCGGCCCCCGGGCCACGGAGGCCGCCACGACCTGGCGGGGCGTCAGCGTCTCGAAGCGGTGCGGGTAGCCCGCCTCCACGGTGTCCCCCAGGGAGGCGCCCGGGCGCAGGCCGCTGGTGTAGTTCAGCAACTGCCGCACGGTGATCGGGTCGAAGTCCTCGGTGAGCAGGCCCGGCAGGTACTGCTGCACGGTGCCGTCGAGGTCGATCCGGCCCTCAGCGGCCAGTTGCAGCACGATCGACGCGGTCACCACCTTCGTCACCGAGCCGGCCCGGAACCGCCCGTTCTCCAGGGCCGGTGCCCCGGTCCGCAGGTCCCGCACCCCGGCCGTACCGAGCCAGCGGCCGTCGCCGCCGACGCGGATCTGCGCGGCGGTGGCGTCCTGGTCGGGCAGCCCGGCGAGCGCGGCGGCGAGTGCCTCGGCGTCCGGGCCGGTCGTGGCCCGGACGGACGACGGTGCGGAGGACGACGGTGCGGAGGACGACGGTGCGCCGGACACCGGCGCGGCGGACGCGGCGAACGCGGGCACGGCGAGCGGGCCGGCGGCCAGCGCGGCGACGAGGGCGGCGGCCAGGAGGGCGGAGCGGCTGTTCCGGCGCATGTACGGGACTCCTCGGAGAGGTCGTCGGGCAGGGTGATCGGCGGTGCATGATCATCCTGCGGTCGCCGGGGCGGGGTGCGGATCCTCATCGAGGAGGGCGTACGACCCTGGCCCGGCCCCGATCGAACGGCCGCACGGGTAAGGGACGTGTCGGGGCCGCCCCCTACGGGACGGGGCCCGCCGCGGGGGAGGCGATACGCAAGGACGTCACGGCCGAACCCGCCCGGGGCGCCCGGCGCCAGGGCATGGTCCGACACCGGGAGGGACGCCGCCCTGGTCCCGCGCTACGCCACCCGCGGCACGCCGGCCGACCCCGCGACGGCGGCTCAGCGGTCCCGGGCGCAGGCGTCCGGACCCTCGGCGGCGGTGCGCAGGGCGTGCAGGACGTCGATCCGGTTCGTGGTGATCGAGTCGACGCCCAGGTCCAGCAGGCGGCTCATGGAGCGACGGGTGTCCGGGGTCCACACGGACAGCAGACAGCCGTCGTGGTGGATACGGGCCGCCAGCTCCCGGCTCACCAGCGAGAAGCGGTAGTTGAGCCAGCGCGGGCGGATCGCGGCCAGCAGCGCGGGCCGGGGCGGGGCCAGGGTCGTCCAGGTCAGGGCGATCTCGGCGGCCGGGTCGGCGGCGCGGACCGCGAGCATCGCCTCGGCGTGCGCCGAGTAGTAGACGCGGTCCTGCGCCCCGCACCGGCGGACCACGTCCAGGGTCCGCTGGACCGTACGGCGGCCCACCGGCCCGCACAGGTCCACCATCACCCGGCTGTCACCGGTCGCGGCCAGCGCCTCCGCCAGCGTCGGCACCCCGCCCGCCGTGAGCCCGCGCAACTCCTCGGCGGACAGCGCGCCCAGCGGCCGGCCGACCTCCCACAGCCGCTGGAGCGTGTCGTCGTGCAGCAGCACGGGGACGCCGTCCCGGGTGAGCCGTACGTCGACCTCGACGGCGTCCGCGCCCTGGTCGAGCGCGGACCGCAGTGAGTCGACGGTGTTCTCGCGGAAGCGGTAGGGGTCGCCGCGGTGGGCCACGGCGGTCACGGTCTGCATGGGCCCATTGTGGTGGGCGTCAGGAGCCGAGCCAGGCGGAAGTGTAGGAATCGATCTCGCCGGAGATCCGCGCCTTGCCCTCCGCGTCCAGGAAGGAGGCCTCGACGGCGTTCTTGGCGAGGTCCGCCAGACCCCGCTCGTCCAGGTCCAGGAGCCGGGCCGCCACCGCGTACTCGTTGTTCAGGTCGGTGCCGAACATCGGCGGGTCGTCGGAGTTGACCGTGACCAGCACGCCGGCCCGGGTGAACTCCTTGATCGGGTGCTCGTCCAGGGTGCGGACCGCGCGGGTGGCGATGTTGGAGGTCGGGCACACCTCCAGCGGGATGCGGTGCTCGGCGAGGTGGGCGAGCAGCTTCGGGTCCTGCGCCGAGCTGGTGCCGTGCCCGATCCGCTCGGCGCGCAGCTCGGTCAGCGCGTCCCACACCGTCTCCGGGCCGGTCGTCTCGCCGGCGTGCGGCACGGAGCGCAGACCGGCGGCGACGGCCCGGTCGAAGTACGGCTTGAACTGCGGCCGGGGCACGCCGATCTCCGGTCCGCCGAGCCCGAACGACACCAGGCCCTCCGGGCGGATCCGGTCGTCGGTGGCCAGCCGCGTCGTCTCCTCGGCCGCTTGCAGACCGGCCTCCCCGGGGATGTCGAAGCACCAGCGCAGTACGGTCCCGAACTCGGCCTCGGCGGCCTTCCGGGCGTCCTCGATCGCGTCCATGAAGCCCCGCTCGTCGATCCCGCGCCGGGTGGAGGAGAAGGGGGTGATGGTCAGCTCGGCGTACCGCACCTGCTGGCGGGCCATGTCGCGGGCCACCTCGTAGGTGAGCAGCCGGACGTCCTCCGGGGTGCGGATGAGGTCCACGACCGACAGGTACACGTCGATGAAGTGCGCGAAGTCGGTGAACGTGAAGTAGTCGACCAGGGCCTCGGGGTCGGTGGGGACCTTGGAGTCGGGGTGGCGGGCGGCCAGCTCCGAGACGATGCGGGGGGAGGCGGAGCCGACGTGGTGGACGTGCAGTTCGGCCTTGGGCAGCCCGGCGATGAAGGTGCGCAGATCGCGGTCGGCGGTGCCGGTGGCGGGTACGGAGCTGGCGGTCAAGGGGTCCTCCCCGGGACGGGCGCCCGCCGCACGGAGGCGGTGGCACGTGGTCCGTGGCACGCCGTCCGGGGTGCGGGCGCGGTGATCGGCTGATCGGTTGCGCGGCATCATCGTAGGCCCCGGGCCGCGGCCTCCCGCGCGGCCCGTAGCATGACGGGACGTCCAGCGAGGGGGGTTGTTCCACGATGTCCGACGAGGTGCCACGGTCCACGCCGGACCGGCAGACCACCGAGCCCCGCGTCTCCCTCACCAAGCGACCGACCTCGTCTTCGGATCAGGCGACACCTGGGCTGGTGGCGGACGGGTCGGTGGCGCGGGCGGGCGCGGCTGGGCTGGTGGCGGACGGTTCGTCAGCGCGGGCGCGTGAGGCCGGGCTGTCGGCGGACGGGTCGGTGGCGCAGGCCGGTCAGGCAGGGCCCACGGCGGACGGGGCACCGACGCTGGTGGATGCGGCACCTGCCGCCCACACGGTCTCGACGGATGGCCGGGCATCGGCCTCGACGGCTCCCCGGGCGGACCAGGCACCGGCCCCGGCATCTCGCCGACCGGACCAGGCACCGGCCCACGATGCAGCCCCGGGTCGCGACGCCGCCCCGGGCGCCAAC
>NZ_MUMF01000438.1 GCF_002155905.1 Streptomyces tricolor
CCGGCCGCCCGGAGTACGCGGAACCCGCCGACAGCCCGGAGCCCTCAAGACCCACCCTGCCCGGCCAGCTGCCGGGTGCGTTCAAGGCCCGTTCTGCCCGGCCGGCCGCCGGGAGTGCCCGATGGCTGCCTGCTCGCCCGGCCGCTCGGAGTGCGCGGAACCCGTCGACAGCCCGGAGCGCTCAAGACCCGTTCTGCCCGGCCGGCCGCCGGGTGCGTTCAAGACCCGTTCTGCCCGCCCGGCCGCCGGGAGTGCCCGATACCCGCACCGCTCGCCCGGCCGCCCGGAGTGCGCGGAACCCGCCGACAGCCCGGAGCGCTCAAGACCCGTTCTGCCCGCCCGGCCGCCGGGAGTGCCCGATGGCTGCCTGTTCGCCCGGCCGCTCGGAGTGCGCGGAACCCGTCGACAGCCCGGAGCGTTCAAGACCCGTTCTGCCCGGCCGGCTGCCGGGTGCGTTCAAGCCCCGCCCTGGCCGGCCGGCCGCCGGGTGCGTTCAAGACCCGTTCTGCCGCCCGGCCGCCGGGAGTGCCCGATACCCGCACCGCTCGCCCGGCCGCCCGGAGTGCGCGGAACCCGTCGACAGCCCGGAGCGCTCAAGACCCGCCCTGCCCGGCCGGCTGACGGGAGCGCTCAAGACCCGCCCTGCTCGGCCTGCCGCCGGGAGCGCCCGATACCTGCACCGCTCGCCTGGCCGCCGGGAGTGCCCGATACCCGCCTGCTCGCCCGGCCGCCCGGAGTACGCGGAACCCGCCGACAGCCCGGAGCGCTCAAGACCCGTTCTGCCCGCCCGGCTGACGGGAGCGCGCAAGACCCGCCCTGCTCTGCCTGCCGCCGGGAGCGCCCGATACCTGCACCGCTCGCCTGGCCGCCGGGAGTGCCCGATACCCGCCTGCTCGCCCGGCCGCTCGGAGCGCGCGGAACCCGCCGACAGCCCGGAGCGCTCAAGACCCGTTCTGCCCGCCCGGCCGCCGGAGCGTGCTCACCGCATGTTCAGCGCAGTCCGTCGAAGGCGACGTCCAGATGCCGGGGTCCGCGCAGCACGGCGTTCTGCCGGTACGGCGGCGGGTCCTCGACCAGGCGGGGGTTGTCCAGCCGCCGGGCCAGCTCGGACAGCGCGATCTGGGTCTCCAGCCGGGCCAGCGGAGCGCCGAAGCAGCTGTGGATGCCGCTGCCGAAGCCGAGGTGCTGGATGTCCCCCCGGTCCGGGTCGAACCGCTCGGGCTCCTTGAACCGCTCCGGGTCCCGGTTGCCCGCGGCGAGGACCAGCCAGATCCGCGAGCCCTTCGGGATCGTGACCCCGCGCACCTCGATGTCGGCGATGCACGTGCGCTGCGGCACGAGCTGCACCGGCGGCTCGTACCGCAGCAGCTCCTCCACGATGTTGACCGCCAGACCCGGGTCCTCCCGCAGCCGCCGGAGGATCTCCGGGTGCCGCAGCAGCGTGAGCATGCCGTTGGTGATCAGGTTGACCGTCGTCTCGTGACCGGCGATCAGCAGCAGCACCGAGGTGCTGAGCACCTCCATCATCGTCATGGAGCCGTCCGGGCCCCGGCTGTTCACCAGGTCGGACAACAGGTCGTCCCGCGGCTCCTTGGTGCGCTGCTCGACCAGCCCGGCCAGGTACATGCCGAGCTGCATCCGGGCTTCCTGCGCCGTCTTCTGCGCGTCGGCCTCCGCCCCCTCGCGCGTCGCCGGGTCGAGGCTCGCGACCAGCGGATCGACCCAGGCGCGGAACCGCGGCTCGTCCTCCCGGGGCACCCCGAGCAGCCGGCAGATCACCGTGACCGGGAAGGGGTAGGCGAACTGGTCGACCAGGTCGATCTGCCGCGCGTCCCCGAACCCGTCGATCAGCTCGGTGACGATCTCCCGCATGTCGCCCCGCAGTCCGTCGATCCGCCGCGGCCGGTGCGGCGGTCCGAAGGCGCCGTTGGCGATGCGCCGCAGCCGGTCGTGCTCGGGCGGGTCCAGGCGCAGGAACGACGGCGGCAGCCCGCCCGTCTCCTCCTCCTGGCCCAGCTCGTCCTCCCCGGCGGCGGCCAGGTTCCTGGCGTCGGAGCTGATCCGCGGATCGTGCAGGAGGGCCTTGATGTCGTAGTACGAGCTGATGATGTAGGGGCCGCCCTCCTCCTCGTGGAGCACCGGCGTCCGGCGGAGTTCCTCGTACACCGGATACGGGTTGGCGCGGTTCGCGAAGTCGGTGATCTGGCGCAGCATCGAGGTGTGCGGCATGGCAGGTCCTTGGAACGTCGGGGCCGGCGGAAGCGGCGGTCAGTGGCGGGCGGGGTGGAAGACCAGCTGCTGGTCGGCCGGCGAGTAACCGCTGAGGGTCACCATGGGGCCGTGGGTCGGCAGGGACGGGTCCGGGAATCCGGCCGGGATCGGCTGCCGGTTCTCGGGACGCCGGTCCATCGTCGGGAACTCCACCGGGAACGGCGCGCCCCGCTCGATCTGCCGCTGGTAGAACTCCAGCCACCGCGTGTTGTCGAAGGTCACGGCCGCCACGATCCGGCCCTGGTAGCCGTAGACGGCGGCGAACCGGCGCTCGGCCAGCGAGCCCTGCGTCACCATGAGCTGTTCGCCCATGGGCGGCACCCCGACCGACTTGATGTTCACGCCGAACATCGAGGACCAGAAGGCGGGCATCCACAGGTGGGGCCGCCGGTCGGCACCGCGGCAGATCATGTTGTGCGCGGCCGTCTCCGCCTGGGCGACGGCATTGCCCCAGTGCTCCAGCGAGAGGAACTGGTAGCCGAACAGGGCGTGCGGGGAGCGCGCCACATCACCCGCCACGAACACGTCGTCGGTGACGATGCCCCGGAAGTCGAAGGCCCGGCAGCCCGCGTCACAGGCGATGCCCCGGGGCCCTGCGCCCAGCCCCGACCCCTCCAGCCACTCGGTGTTGCGCAGCGAACCCAGCGAGACCACGACCACGTCCGCCTCGACGACGCTCTCGTCCGACAGATGGACGGCCCGCACCCGGCCCGCCGAGTCGCCCTCCAGCGCGGTCACCGTGACATGGGTGCGCAGATCGACGCCGTTCTCCGTCTGCAGGTCGGCGGCGACCGCCCCGACGACCCCGCCGAGCGCGCCCACCAGCGGCGCGCCCGCGCGCTCCGCGACCGTGACGGGCAGGCCCATCTCCCGGCACGCCGAGGCCACCTCCGAACCGGCGAACCCGGCGCCGATGACGAACACCCGGCGCGGCCCCGCCTTCAGCCGCCGGCACAGGTCGGCCGCGTCCTCCCGGGTGCGCAGCAGGCAGACGCCGTCCAGCCGGGCCTCCTCCGGCTTCAGCCAGGGACGGGCGCGCACCCCGGTCGCGATGAGCAGCCGGTCGTACTCCACCTCGTCGCCGTCGGCCAGCCGGACCCGCTTGGCCGTCAGATCCAGTCCCGTCGCCGCGACGCCGAGGCGCCACTTGGCGTCGATCTCCCAGCGGTGCGGCAGCTCGGTGTGGTGCGGGGACGCCATGCCCAGCAGCACCGACTTGGACAGCGGCGGCCGGTCGTACGGCTCGTACGGCTCGTCCCCGATCAGGGTCAGCTCACCGGCGAAGCCCTCGGCACGCAGCGTCTCGGCGGCCCGCAGTCCGGCCAGCGAGGCGCCGACGATCACGATCCGGCCCTCGTGCCTGAGCCACTCCACGTAGTCAGCGGCCATCGGGCGCCTCCCGGACCTCTCCCGCGCGGTCCAGTCCGTCGGCGGTGATCGCCTGCACCGGGCAGGCGGCGACGGCACGCGCCAGCCGCTCCCGCTGCTCCTCCTCCGCCCGCGGGTTGTAGATCAGCGACTCCTCGCCGTGCATGGCGAAGACGTCGGGCGCGAGGAACGCGCACTGCGCGTACCCCTGACACTTGTTGAGATCGACGACGAGCCTCATCGACGCTCCGCCCTTCCGATGGCCAGGTCCGGCCCCCCACGCGGCGCGCGCGGGCGGCTGCGGACGGCGGTCGTCCCCCGCTCGCCAGCATGCGAGCGCGGGCGGGGCGCCCGCGCGCCGGGCACGCCGATCGAGTGAGCGGCCGGCGCGGAGCACCTGCGGCCGGCGGCGGCCGTCATCCGGCCGCCGCCGGCCGGGGGCGGACACGCCCGCTCGCCGTGAGGATGTGCACGCTGATCAGCAGCGACCACGCGGGGAAGACGAGTTCCGCCCAGGGCACGTTCGGCGAGACGAACAGCAGCGTCAGGGCGGTGAGGAAACCCACGACCGTCAGCGGGCGCGGCAGGACGCCGAGGCGGTGGCCGATGACCGACAGGGAGGACACGAAGACGGCCGCCATCCGCATGGCGTACTCCGTCATCAACGTGTACGCGAAGTGGCGGCCGAAGTCCCAGGGGCCCGGCACCGGCAGCAGGGCGGCCGGACGGTGCGCCCCGAGCACGGCGCTCGCCGCCGCGGCGGCGCCGAACATCGTGGCCGTGAAGACCAGCCCGCTGCCCAGGAACACCGTGGCGAGGAACTTGTCCTCGACCGCGCCGACGTGCGCGCGGGCCGCGCCGATGAACCACAGGAAGAAGATCCCGGCGAACGGTACGAGGGCGAGGGCCGTCCGCAGCGCGGCCCGCCGCCCGGAATCCGCGGTCACCGGCGCGCCGGCCGCGTCGGCCCCTTCCGGAATCCCCAGCCTGACCAGGACCATCGCCGCCGCCAGCAGCAGCGCGAAGACCACTCCGGCCAGCCCCGCCGCCCGCGGGGTCTCCAGTGCCCGCCGCCCCGGCGCGCTCTCCTGCATGCCCGGCCCGCCTTCCGCATCGGCCCCCGGCACCAGCTAGCCGTCCGCGCTCCGCCCCCGCCACCGGAGGACGGCCGTCCGGCCGAGCCGCGCATCCGCGGCTCGGCCGGGAGCCGGGACCGCGCTCAAGAGGCCGTCGGCAGGGGACCGACACCCGGTTCGAAGTGGGCGCGGAGATAGATGCGGGTGCGGTCCGGGGCGTACGCGTGCGCGTACAGCCGGGTGCAGTTCCCGTCCGAGGTGTCGTACGGCTCGGTGCCGGGGCAGACGAAGCCGTACCGCACACCCTCCTCGAACGTCTCCGGCTCCGGCAGCCCGAGGTGGGTGAAATCCGACCGAGGTGTGTCGGGCTGTGCCGCCGTCGGTGTCAGCCACCTGCCGGACGGAGGGTGCTTCCTCAGGTAGGCCTCGGCCTCGGCCCTCGACAGGGTGAAGGTGAGGAGGCCGGTGTCGAAGCGGGACGTGACCTTGTAGGCGGCCCGGACGGACCGGGCGGTGGCCGGGACGTCGAGACCCATGTGCCCGCTCATCCACTCGGGTGTGATCCCCGCGGCCCACCGCGTGTCCGCTCCCGCGTCCGCCGTGTGGTCACTGCCGCAGCCGGCGAGCGATCCCGCGACGACCACGGCGAGCACGGCGAGGGGCACACGCCGGACCGCCGTCCTGCCCGGTTCCCGGCCGGAGTTCATGACGTCCGTCCCTGCTTTCGTCGGGACCCGGTGACGGGTCGTCGGCCTGTGAAGAGCCAAGACGAGTCGGCCTGCGAGGAGCCAAGATAATCCGGCTGCGGAGAGCCGAGACGAGGTGACCTCCCATGCCCACTCCCGCCGAGCCCCTGCCCAGCTCCGCGGAACTGCGCCGCGACCCCCTGCCCCTGCGCGGCCGTACCGCACTCGTCATCGGTGCGAGCCGGCGGGCCGGCATCGGACACGCCGTGGCCCGGCGCCTGGCCGCGTACGGCGCGAGCGTGTATCTGCACCACCATGTGCCGCACGACGCCGCGATGCCCTGGGGCGCCGACCGTCCCGAGGCCGTCGCCGACTCCGTGCGGGAGGCGCTCGGCGACCCCGGGGCGCGGGTCGCCGCGGGCCCCGGTGACCTGGCGGACCCCGCCGAACCGGCCCGGCTGATCGACACCGTGCACCAGGAGTTCGGCCGCCTGGACATCCTCGTCGCCAACCACGCCCTCAGCGGCTCCGACGGCACCCTGGACGACATCGACGCCGCGATGCTGGACGCCCACTGGGCCGTGGACACCCGCTCGGTGCTGCTGCTCGTCCAGGCGTACGCCCGCACCCGCGCCGCGCTGCCGCACGACACCCCCGGCGGGCGGGTGGTGCTGATGACGTCCGGGCAGGACCTCGGCGGCGGCATGCCGGGCGAGATCGCCTACGCCCTCCAGAAGGGCGCCCTCGCCTCCGTCACCCGCTCCCTGTCCACGGCCCTCGCCGACCGGGGGATCACGGTGAACGCCGTCAATCCCGGCCCGGTCGACACCGGCTACGCCACCGGCGGGTTCCACGCGGCCGTGGCCGCCCGGTTCCCCGCCGGACGCTGGGGCGTGCCCGACGACCCGGCCCGCCTCATCGCCTGGCTGGCCACCGACGAGGCGGGCTGGATCACCGGAGAGGTCATCAACTCGGAAGGCGGCTTCCGGCGCTGACGCCGGGCGGTCAGAGCCGGGACAGCTCGTCCACCAGGTCGTCCAGGCCCAGCGAACCCTGCGACAGCGCCGCCATGTGCCAGGCCTTCAGGTCGAACGCGTCACCGTGCCGCTCGCGTGCCCTCTCCCGGCCCAGCAGCCACGCCCGCTCCCCGAGCTTGTAGCCGATCGCCTGGCCCGGGATCGTCAGGTACCGGGTCAGCTCGCTCTCCACGTAGTCCGCGGGCCGGCTGCTGTGCGCGCCGAAGAACTCCTCGGCCAGCTCCGGCGTCCACCGCTCCCCGGGGTGGAACGGCGAGTCCGCCGGGATCTCCAGCTCCAGGTGCATGCCGATGTCCACGATCACCCGGGCCGCCCGCATCATCTGCGCGTCCAGGTAGCCGAGCCGCTCCTCGGGGTCGGTGAGGTAGCCCAGCTCGTCCATCAGCCGCTCCGCGTACAGCGCCCAGCCCTCCGCGTTGGCGCTGACCCCGCCGATCGTGGCCTGGTAGCGGGAGAGGTTCCCGGCGACGTGCGCCCACTGCGCCAGCTGGAGGTGGTGGCCGGGCACCCCCTCGTGGTACCAGGTCGACACCAGGTCGTAGACCGGGAAGCGGGTCAGGCCCATCGTGGGCAGCCAGGTGCGGCCGGGCCGGGAGAAGTCCTCCGACGGGGGCGTGTAGTAGGGGGCCGCCGCGCCGCCGGGCGGGGCGATGCACGACTCCACCCGGCGCACCCGCTCGGCGAGGTCGAAGTGCGTGCCGTCCAGCTCCTCGATCGCCTTGTCCATCAGGGCCTGGAGCCACTCCCGGACCTCGTCCACGCCCTCGATGTGCCGGCCGTGCTCGTCCAGGTGGGCCAGCGCCACCCACGGCGTCTCGGCGCCGGGCAGGATCTTCTCCGCCTCCTTGCGCATCTCGCCGAGGAGGCGGTGGAACTCCGCCCAGCCGTACGCGTACGCCTCGTCCAGGTCCAGGTCCGTGCCGTTGAAGTAGCGGGCCCAGCGCGCGTACCGCTCCCGGCCGACCACGTTCGAGGAGCCCTCGATCGCCGGCGCGTACACCTCCCGCAGCCAGTCCCGCAGCTCCACCAGGGCGGCGGTCGCCGCGCGCGCCGCCTCGTCCAGCTCGGTGCGCAGCGCCTCGGGGCCCGCGGCGGCGAAGTCCTCGTACCAGCCGCGCCCCTTGCCGTCCGTGTCCGTCCACTCGGTGAGCTGGTCGATGAAGGTGGCGGTCGGCCGGGGCGCCGCGAACAGCTCGCGCTCCAGGCCGAGTTCCAGGGACGCGCGGTAGCCCGCGAGCGCGCCCGGCACCGCGCGCAGCCGCTCGGCGATCGCCGCCCAATCCTCCTCCGTCTCCGCCGGCGTGACTGTGAAGACCTCCCGCACCGCGTGCCCGGGCGTGTCCATGTTGCCGATCCGGCGCAGGTGCTCCTGCGCGTCGTGGACGGCGAGTTCGGCGGTCAGCCGCTCCCGCAGCAGCCGCCCGCAGCGCCGCTCCGCGTCACTGTCCGCCCCCGGCTGCCGTTCCGCCTCGTCCAGCCTGGCGAGCGTGGCCCGGGCCAGCTCCGCCAGGGCCTCCTGACCGGCCGGCGAGTAGTCGGGCAGTCTGCTCGAACTCTCCTTCACACCGAGGTACGTACCGGTGACCGGGTCGAGGGCGATGAGGTCGTCCACATAGGCGTCGGCGACCTGACGGGGCAGCGGGATCTGGGTGTCAGACATGCGGCCCATCCTCGTACGTGGACGATCGCCGCGTCACCCGAGTTGGCCGGGATTCAGCTCTGGGCGTGGCCGGGCGGCAGCAGCGGCCCGCACTCCCACTGCTGGAAGATCAGCCGGGTCTCCACCCGGGCCACCTCGCGCCGGGCGGTGAACTCGTCCAGCACCAGCCGTTGCAGATCGGCCATGTCCGCCACGGCCACATGCACCAGGTAGTCGTCGGGGCCGGTCAGATGGAACACCGTCCGTGCCTCCGGCAGCGCCCGGATCCGCTCCACGAACGGCCCCACCAGCTCCCGCCGGTGCGGCCGTACCTGCACCGACAGCAGGGCCTGGAGGCCGCGCCCGAGCTTGGCGGGGTCCAGCCGCAGCCGGTGGCCGAGGATCACGCCCGAGCGGCGCAGCCGGGCCACCCGGTCCAGACAGGTCGACGGCGCCACGCCCACCTGCGCGGCGAGGTCGCGGTAGGTGGTCCGGGCGTCGTTCTGCAACAGGCGCAGCAGATGCAGATCGACCGGATCCAGTACGACGGATTCGGCCATGGCCCGAACGTAACACGGGGTTCGGCTCCGGAGAACCGTCCGATGTTCACCCTTCCGCCCATGGACACAGCGAGCACCGGTGCCTACGACGACGTACGCACCGCATCGAGAGCCCTGGCCACCGAGGCCGTGCACGCCGGCCGCGACGATCTCGCCCGCCAGGGCCTGCACGCCCCGCCGATCGACCTGTCCACCACCTACCCCTCCTACGACAGCCGTGCCGAGGCCGCCCGCATCGACGCCTTCGCCGCCGACGGCGCCGACCCGGCCGGGCCGCCCGTCTACGGCCGCCTCGGCAACCCCACCGTCGCCCGCTTCGAGACCGCGCTCGCCCGCCTGGAGGGCACCGAGTCCGCGGTCGCCTTCGCCAGCGGCATGGCCGCGCTCAGCGCCGTACTCCTCGCCTGCTCGGCGGCGGGCCTGCGGCACGTCGTCGCGGTCCGGCCCCTGTACGGCTGCAGCGATCACCTGCTCACCGCGGGGCTGCTGGGTACGGAGGTCACCTGGACCGACCCGGCCGGCATCGCCGGGGCGCTGCGCCCGGACACCGGCCTGGTGATGGTCGAGTCCCCGGCCAATCCGACGCTCGCCGAACTCGACCTGAGGGCGATCGCCCACGCCTGCGGCTCGGTCCCGCTGCTCGCCGACAACACCTTCGCGACCCCCGTGCTCCAGCGCCCGGCCGAGCAGGGCGCCCGGCTGGTGCTGCACAGCGCGACGAAGTACCTCGGCGGGCACGGCGATGTGCTGGCCGGGGTGGTCGCCTGCGACGAGGAGTTCGCGGGCCGGCTGCGGCAGATCCGGTTCGCCACCGGGGGAGTGCTGCATCCGCTGGCCGGCTACCTGCTGCTGCGCGGGCTGTCCACGCTGCCGGTGCGGGTCCGGGCCGCCTCCGCGAACGCCGCCGAGCTGGCCCGCCGGCTCGCCGCCGACCCGCGCGTGGCCCGGGTGCGCTATCCGAGGCTCGGCGGCGCGATGGTCGCCTTCGAGGTGCACGGCGACCCGCACGAGGTGATCTCCCGGGTCCGGCTGGTCACCCCCGCGGTGAGCCTGGGCAGCGTCGACACGCTCATCCAGCACCCGGCGTCCATCAGCCACCGCATCGTGGACGCCGAGGACCGGCGCGGTGCGGGCGTCAGCGACCGGCTGCTGCGGCTGTCGGTGGGCCTGGAGGACGTGGACGACCTGTGGGCGGACCTGGACCGGGCGCTCGGCGCGCCGCCGGTACGGCAGCTGACACCCCTGCGGGAAGCGGTGCGGTGAGGTGAGGCGGCGGTGCCGGGCCCGGGGCGTGGTCGCGCGGGGCCCGGCACCGCCGTGGCGGATGCGCAGGAGGCGCTGTCTCAGCCGAGGTGCGGCGGCTGCACCCGGGGTGCGGTGGACACCGGGGCCGGGGCCAGCCGGGCCGTGATGACCAGGGTGCCCTCCTCGACCTGGTAGTCCAGGGGCAGGCCGAGGCCGCGCATCGCGGCGACCATGCCGGTGTTGGACGCCTTGGTCACGGCGTACACGCTCGCGCAGCCGGCCTCCGCCGCCAGCGCCACCAGCCGGCCGAGCAGCTCGGCGCCGATGCCGCGCCGCTGCCACTCGTCCTCCACCAGCAGCGCCACCTCGGTCTCGTCGCCGTCCCAGAGCAGATGCCCGAGGCCGACGATCTTCCCGGAGGCGGTCTGCGCGGCCAGCGTCCGGCCGAAGCGGGGGCTGAGCAGGTGGTTCAGATAGCGGTCCGCGTCCCCGACCGGGCCGTGGTAGCGCAGGCCGAGGGTGTGCGGCGAGCACCGCTCGTGCATCGCCCGGGCCGCGGCCAGGTCCCCGGTGTCGACCCGGCGCACGGTGATGTCGTTGCCCTCGGGCAGGGTCAGCACGTCGTGGCCGTCGGGGATCCGCGGCCCCAGCCGGCCGTCCAGCTCCACCAGCGCCCGGGCGCGCGCGAACTCGGTGGGGGTGAACGGCAGATACGGCCGCTCCACGGTGAGCACACCGCCCTCGGGCGCCGGCAGCCGCATCACGGTGTCCTCCAGGATCCCCTCGACCGGCACCGGCTGCGGACCACGGCCGCCGCCGGCCGGTGCGCCGGGCAGCGACCGGATCGTGCACCGGCCCAGCAACTGGCGCAGCGCCAGCGGCAGTTCGGCGGTGTCCAGGGCGGTGCGGGCGGCCAGGCCGAGGACCCGGGTGGGCACGTCGACCAGGTCGTGGGCGTCGGCCCGCTCGATCCAGGTGGCCGTGCCCCCGGCCAGCGCGACCGCCCGGGTGATCTCGGCCGCCGTGAGCGGGCCCGGCGCCCGCAGCAGGAACTCGTCCACCGTGCCGGCGGCCAGCGGGTGCGTCTGCAGGCTCAGGATGTCCACCCGCCGCTCGGCGAGCGCCGCGCACAGGGCGGCCAGGGAACCCGGCTCGTCCTTCACCGTCGTCCGCATCCGCCACAGCACGCCGCCGGTCTCGCAGACGGCGGGCTGCCCGGACGGCCCGGCCGGCCGTGTCTCGGCGGTCGGCCGGGCACCGGTATCGCTCACCGGCGGGGCATGTGTGTGGCGGCGTGACCACCACACGTGGAACACCGCCGTCGCGGCCAGCACGACGGCCGACACCACCAGCAGGGCCGGGCCGTCGGGCCCGTGCCCGATCAGGTTCGCCACCGCGTCCGCGACGGCCACGGCCGTGAACAGCGCGGCGAGTTCGACGACGTCCCGCCGCCAGTGGTGCACGGGCCGCCCGTGCCTGGCCCGGGTCACATCAGGCATCTCTGGAGTCATGCAGCCACTGTGGGGGAAAGGTGTTGCGTGATCACGAACTGATTGTGACCGATGGGTTAAGCATGCTCCGTCCCATTTGTTGCATTTTCTATGGCCGGGCGCTCGACCTCTTGTCCGTTCCTCACTGACCGACCCGGCCCGGCTGCAGCGTCTTGGTGAACAGCACGGTGCCGTCCTGCTCGCGCAGCCGTACCGTCAGCTCCCCGCTGTCCCCGTCGATGTCGACCTCGCCGAAGAACTGGTAACCGCCCGCGGGCGAGACGTTCGACGCGGTCGGCGCCTTCACGAACACCCGCTCCGGACCGAAGGTGCCGTCCAGCGCGCTGGCCGGGAAGGCACCGGCGTTCAGCGGCCCGGAGACGAACTCCCAGAACGGCTCGAAGTCGGTGAACGCGGCCCGCGACGGCTGGTAGTGCTGGGCGGAGGTGTGGTGCACATCCGCCGTCAGCCACAGCGTGCCCGTGATCCGCCGGTGCTTGATGAACCGCAGCAGCTCGGCGATCTGCAGCTCACGGCCGAGCGGCGCGCCCGGATCGCCCTGCGCCACCGCCTCGAAGTTCGGCTTGTTCTCCGTCGCGTCCGGTACGACGAGACCCAGCGGCATGTCGGCGGCGAGCACCTTCCACACCGCCCGCGACCGGGCCAGCTCCCGCTTGAGCCACTCCAGCTGCTCCCTGCCGAGGATGCCCTGCGGATCGGCGGTCTGGTCGTCGGCCGAGTTGGCGTTGCGGTAGGTGCGCATGTCGAGCACGAACACGTCCAGCAAGGGGCCTTGGTGCAGCACCCGGTGGACCCGGCCCTCCTTCGCGCCCGGACGCAGCGTGGAGAGAGGGAAGTACTCGCTGAACGCCCGCCGTGCGCGCGCCGCGAGGACGTCGATGCTCTTCTCGGTGTAGCGGGTGTCGGTGGACGCGATCATCTCGCCCGGGTACCAGTTGTTGCGCACCTCGTGGTCGTCCCACTGGACGATCGAGGGCACCTGGGCGTTGAACCGGCGCAGGTTCCGGTCCAGCAGGTTGTAGCGGAAGTTGCCCCGGTACTCGGCGAGGGTCTCGGCGACCTTCGCCTTCTCCTCGGTGGTGACGTTCCGCCAGGTGCCGCCGTCGGGCAGCGCCTGGGTGGCGCTGATCGGGCCGTCGGCGTAGACGGTGTCGCCGCTGCACAGGAAGAAGTCCGGGTCGAGCCGGGCCATGGCGTCGTAGATCCGGTAGCCGCCGAGGTCGGGGTTGATGCCCCAGCCCTGGCCGGCCAGGTCGCCCGACCACAGGAAGCGCACGCCGTCCCGGCGGCGCCGGGAGACGGTGCGGAAGGTGCCGGTCACGGGCTCGCCGGTGCGGCGCGGGTCGTCCGGGTCGGCGAGCAGCACCCGGTAGTGGATCTGCTCGCCGGAGGGCAGGCCGTGCAGCCGGGTGGTGCCGGTGAAGTCCGTGCCGGCGCCCAGCAGCGGGCCGTGCCATCTGCGCGGGTTGCGGAACGACTCGGTGGCCGCGGTCTCCACGATCATCCGGGCCGGCCGGTCCGCGCGCACCCACACCAGGCCGGAGTCGGCGGTCACGTCACCGGTCTGCACGCCCCAGTCCGCCGCGGGGCGTCCGGAGCGGGCGAACGCCGGGGCCGCGCCGAGGCCCACGGGCAGGGTCAGGGCCGCCGACGCGGCGAGGGAGCCGCGCAGCACGCTGCGGCGGCCGGGGAGCGGACGGTGGGACATGGCGTGCGCCTCCAGGGACGGGATCCGGCCAGTGTGCAGAGCCACACCTACGGGGGCGCCGCGGCGCGCACGCGAACCGGAAGTGAACTCCGGTGGGCCGGGAGGCGGTCAGGGGGTTCAGCGGCTGCCGTCCAGGATGACCCGCGCGACCAGCGCCGGGTCGTCGTTCATCGGGCAGTGGCCGCAGCCGGGCAGCCGGACCAGCCGGGCGTGCGGGATCAGCTGCTTGGCCCGGACGCCCTGACGGCGCACGAGGAGCCGGTCCCGGGTGCCCCAGGCCACCGTGACCGGCAGGCCCGGCAGGTCGTCGGTGAACCGGACCGTGGTGCCCGCCCGCAGGGTCGCCCCGAAGCCCGCTGCGCCGACCAGCGCAAGCGTCTCGGCGACCACCGCCTCCGGCGAACGGCGCGCGGGGCGGGCGTAGATGGTGCTGGTCAGCGCGGTACGGCCGGCCGCCGTACGGGACAGCCGCTCCACCAGCGGCAGCGGCAGCCGCTGGGCGACGCCCCGCATCGCGAGCAGCACCGTGAACGCGTACCGCCGCTCGGCCTCGGTCCAGAAACCCGCGGGGGACAGGGCGGTGACGGACCGTACGCGCTTCTCCCGGCCCAGCTCCAGCGCCAGCAGGCCGCCCAGCGAGTTGCCGGCGACGTGCGGGCGGTCCAGCTCCAGGGCCTCGAACAGGGCGCCGAGCACGGAGTTGGTGGTGGGCAGGTCGTAGGCCAGGCCGTCGGGCAGTCCCGGGGAGGCGCCGAAGCCCGGCAGGTCCACGGCGATCACCTCGCGCTCGGTGGCCAGGATGTCCACGACCGGGTCCCAGGCCTGCCGGTGATGGCCGATGCCGTGCAGCAGGACGAGCGGTTCGCCGCGGCCCACGCGCGCGTAGGACACGGTGACGTCGCTCGGGCCGTGCGGGGTGGGGACCGTGAAGGAGACGGTGGCGGACATGGGGATGCTCCTCGTCTGGGCTGCTGACGGACGCCGTAGACAGCTTGTCAGCAATTGCTACCGGCGGGTAGCCCCCGGGGTTCCCGTTCCGCGATCCGCCCGGCGCATCTCGATGCCGACGCCGGGGCGAGCCGCAGCGGCAGACACATCTCCAGCACACGGGCCGACCGGATGCCGCAGAGGTCCAGCACCCGGTCGGTCGGCCGAACTCCCCGAACGGCTCCGTCACCTGCTCCTCGGCCCCGGTGTCGGCCCCGCACACGAACACATGCTGCTCGCCCGGCGCCCACCCTCACCCGGCGGCCGATGGCGTTCGGCATCTTCACCACGCGCGCGTGCGGGACCGCACGCCGGATCCGCTCGCCCACGCTGTCCGACTCCACCGTGCCCAGCGCCGCGTACCCCATCGCCCACCTCATGGTCGCCGCCCGCCGGCGGCCCGCGGTCCGTGTGATCCGCGCCGCTCCTGGAGCCGGGCATTCCGGGTGGACACCGCCAGGCGTGTCGGATGGGATGGAACCCGTGACCACCGACCTCGCCACCGACGTCTTCGAAGAGCACCGGCCCCTGCTCATGGGGGTCGCCTACCGGATGCTCGGCCGGGTCGCCGACGCCGAGGACGTGGTCCAGGAGGCCTGGCTGCGCTGGTACCAGGCCGACCGCGCGGAGGTCCGCGAACCGCGCGCCTACCTGGTGCGCGTCACCACCCGGCTGGCCATCGACCGGCTGCGCCAGGTGCAGTCGCGCGGCGAGGCGTACGTGGGACCGTGGCTCCCGGAGCCGTACCTCACCGAATTCGCCGACACCGCCCCGGACTCGGCGGACCGCGCCGTGCTCGCCGACACGGTCTCCCTGGCCGTCCTGGTCGTCCTGGAGTCGCTGTCCCCGCTGGAGCGGGCGGTGTTCGTGCTTCGGGAGGCGTTCGGCTACCCGTACGCCGAGATCGCCACGCTGCTCGACCGCGGGGAGCCGGCGGTACGGCAACTCGCCGGGCGGGCCCGCCGGCATGTGGCGGAGCGGCGCCCGCGGTACGAGGTCGACCCCGTCCGGCGCCGC
>NZ_MUMF01000439.1 GCF_002155905.1 Streptomyces tricolor
ACCCTGCCCAAGGTGGCGAGCGCGGCGAGCTGCACCCGGCGGTTCCTGGGCGCCGACCTGACCGTCGCCCTCGTCGGCATCCTGCTCACCCCGGTCGCCGACAGCCAGGAGCGGATCGCGGGCGGCGGACCCACGCTGCCGTCGATATGGACCGCCGGCGCGGTGCTGGCCTTCGCCATCAAGGGCGGCTGGCGCTGGGCGGCCGTCGCCTCCACGGCCGTGGCCGCGGTCAACCTGATCGAGCGCGGCCACCCCGCCCGGGACACCGTGCACAACGTGATCCTGGTCTGGGTGGCGTCCATCGCGATCGGTTACGTCGTGGAGGTGGCCCGCGCCTCCGAGCGCACCCTCGCCCGCGCCCTGGAGATCGAGGCCGCGACCCGGGAGCGGGAGCGGCTGGCCCGGGACATCCACGACAGCGTGCTGCAGGTGCTGGCGATGGTGAAGCGCCGGGGCGCGGCGCTCGGCGGCGAGGCGGCGGAGCTGGGCCGGCTGGCCGGGGAGCAGGAGGTGGCCCTGCGCACGCTGGTGTCGGGCGGTCTGGTGCCGGTGTCCCGGGTCTCGGAGGACGCGTCCGCCGGAGCCGTCGTGCGCGCCGTCGAGGAACCGGACGAGGACGGTCCGGACGGCCCGGACGGCCCGGTCGACCTGCGCACCCTGCTGGCCGGCTACGCGTGCGCGCGGGTCAGCCTCGCCGAGCCCGGTGCCCCGGTGCCGCTGCCGCCGGCCGCGGCCCGCGAGGTGGCCGCCGCGGTCGGGGCGGCCCTGGACAACGTGCGCCGGCACGTCGGGGAGGAGGCGCGGGCCTGGATCCTGGTGGAGGACGAGCCGGACGAGATCTTCGTCACCGTCCGGGACGACGGCCCGGGCATCCCCGAGGGCCGGCTGGCGCAGGCCGAGGGCGAGGGCCGGATGGGGGTGGCCCTGTCGATCCGGGGCCGGCTGCGCGACCTCGGCGGCAGCGCCGAGATCCTGTCCGTCCCCGGGCAGGGCACGGAAGTCGAACTGAAGGTACCGAAGGGCGCCGTGCGGGCGCGGGGGAAGAAGGCGGAGCAGCGATGACACAGCAGCAGGACCCGATCAGGGTCATGGTGGTGGACGACCACCCGATGTGGCGGGACGCGGTCGCCCGTGACCTGGCCGAGTCCGGCTTCGAGGTGGTCGCCACCGCCGGCGACGGCGAGCAGGCGGTCCGCCGCGCCAAGGCCGCCGCCCCCGACGTCCTCGTGCTGGACCTCAACCTGCCGGCCAAGCCCGGCGTCCAGGTGTGCAAGGAACTCGTGGGCCACAACCCGGCGTTGCGGGTCCTGGTGCTCTCGGCGAGCGGCGAGCACGCGGACGTGCTGGAGGCCGTGAAGTCCGGTGCGACCGGCTACCTGCTGAAGTCGGCCTCCACCGAGGAACTGCTGGACGCGGTGCGCCGTACCGCCGTGGGCGACCCGGTGTTCACGCCGGGCCTCGCCGGGCTGGTCCTCGGCGAGTACCGGCGGCTGGCCGCCGAACCGGTGCCCGCCCCGGACGCCGAGGAGCCGGGCGCGCCCCGGCTGACGGACCGGGAGACGGAGGTGCTGCGGCTGGTGGCGAAGGGCCTGAGCTACAAGCAGATCGCCGAACGTCTGGTCATCTCCCACCGCACGGTGCAGAACCACGTCCAGAACACCCTCGGCAAGCTCCAGTTGCACAACCGGGTGGAGCTGGTGCGGTACGCGATAGAGCGCGGCCTCGACGACGAGTAGAGCGCCCTTCCGGCCAATGCACCCGAATCACCCTTCTCGCCTCTCCCGATGTGACCTGAATCACCATTAGCGTGACGGGGAGTCAGGTCACCGCGGTGAAGGGACATTTCCATGCGGGTCGGAGTACTGACCGGAGGCGGCGACTGCCCCGGGCTCAACGCCGTCATCCGGGGCATCGTCCGCAAGGGCGTGCAGGAGTACGGCTATGACTTCGTCGGCTTCCGGGACGGCTGGCGCGGCCCCCTGGAGGGCGACACCATCCGCCTCGACATCCCCGCGGTGCGCGGCATCCTGCCCCGCGGCGGCACCATCCTCGGCTCCTCGCGCACCAACCCCCTGAAGGTGCAGGACGGTATCCGCCGCATCAAGGAGAACCTGGCCAAGCAGGAGATCCGGGCGCTCGTCGCGATCGGCGGCGAGGACACCCTCGGGGTCGCGGCACGCCTGTCCGGCGAGTACGGGGTGCCCTGCGTCGGCGTACCGAAGACCATCGACAACGACCTGTCCGCCACCGACTACACCTTCGGCTTCGACACGGCCGTCAACATCGCCACCGAGGCCATCGACCGGCTGCACACCACCGCCGAGTCCCACATGCGGGTGCTGGTGGTGGAGGTGATGGGCCGGCACGCCGGCTGGATCGCCCTGCACTCGGGCCTGGCCGGCGGCGCCAACGTCATCCTCATCCCGGAGCAGCGCTTCGACGTCGACCAGGTCTGCGACTGGGTCACCTCCCGCTTCCGGGCGTCGTACGCGCCGATCGTGGTCGTCGCCGAGGGGGCCATGCCGAAGGACGGCGACATGGTCCTCAAGGACCAGTCGCTGGACTCCTTCGGGCACGTCCGGCTCTCCGGGGTCGGCGAGTGGCTCGCCAAGGAGATCGAGAAGCGCACCGGGAAGGAGGCCCGCACCACCGTCCTGGGGCACGTCCAGCGCGGCGGCACCCCCAGCGCCTTCGACCGCTGGCTCGCCACCCGCTTCGGTCTGCACGCGATCGACGCCGTCCACGAGGGCGACTTCGGCACGATGGTCGCCCTGCGCGGCACCGACATCGTCCGCGTCCCGATCGCCGAGGCCACCGCCCGGCTGAAGACGGTCGACCCGAAGCTGTACGAGGAGGTCGGGGTCTTCTTCGGCTGACGGCGGCCCCGGAGGGAAGGCACCGCGGCCCCGGAGGGCGCCACCGGCCCGGGCGGCTACACGGTCGTACGGCGCAGCTGACCGATCAGCTCCCGTACGACCGCCGCCCCGTTCAGCGTCAGGACCGACTCCGGGTGGAACTGCACGCCCGCGAAGCCGGGGCCGCGCAGGGCGTGCACCTCGCCGTTCGCCGCGCGGCTCACCCGCACGCCGTGCGCCGCCAGCTCACGGGCCGCCTGCTCGTCGCAGCGCGCGACGAAGCTGTTGTAGAAGCCGACCGTCTCCGGCCGCCCGAACAGGTCGATCTCCGTCTGCGCCCCCTGGTGGGGCACGTCCTTGCGGACGATCTCCAGGCCCAGCTCCGCCGCAATCAGCTCGTGCCCGAGACAGACGCCGAGCACCCCGTGCCGGTGCGTCCGGACCGTCTCGGCGGTGAGGTCCCGCAGGAACCGCATCTTGGGGTCGCCGAGGTCGGCGGGGTCACCGGGGCCGGGCCCGAGGACGACCGTCCCCTCGTGCGCCCGCACCGCCTCCCGCAGCCCCGGCTCGTCGTACCGCCGGACGGTCACGTCGAGCCCGTTCGACCTGAGGACGTGCGCCAGCATCGCGGTGAAGGTGTCCTCGCCGTCGACCACGAGGGCGTGGCCCGTGAGCACCTCCGAGCGCTCCTGCATCCGCAGCCAGAACGGCGCGAGGGAGGACCGGCGCCCGTCCAGCGCGGCCCGCACCCGCGGGTCGTCGGCCAGCCGGGGCCGCTCCCGCTCCGCCCGCGGCCGTCCCGGCCGCACCCCGAGGGCGGCCAGCACCCCCGCCGCCTTCGCGTGGGTCTCCGCGACCTCGCCCGCCGGGTCGGAGCCGCGCACCAGCGTCGCCCCGACGGGGACGCGCAGCCGCCCGTCGGCGCGGATGTCGGCGGTGCGGATCAGGATGGGGGAGTCGAGGGTCTGGGCGCCCCCGGAGTCCCGGCCGAGCAGGGCGAGCGCACCGGCGTAGTACCCGCGCCCCGCACCGTCCCGCCCGAGGGGCTCGTACCGCTCGATCACCCGGCACGCGTTCTGCACCGGCGACCCGGTCACCGTCGCCGCGAACATGGTCTCCTTCAGCACCTCCCGCACGTCCAGGGAGGACTTCCCGCGCAGCTCGTACTCGGTGTGCGCGAGATGCGCCATCTCCTTCAGCCGCGGGCCGACGACGACCCCGCCCATGTCGCCGACGGTGCACATCATCTTCAGCTCCTCGTCCACGACCATCGACAGCTCCTCGATCTCCTTGCCGTCGGCGAGGAAGCCGAGCAGATGCTCGGGGGTCGGGCCC
Organism: Streptomyces tricolor; assembly: GCF_002155905.1. Classification (GTDB taxonomy): domain Bacteria; phylum Actinomycetota; class Actinomycetes; order Streptomycetales; family Streptomycetaceae; genus Streptomyces; species Streptomyces tricolor. The sequence continues at coordinate 4,191 of NZ_MUMF01000439.1, forward strand.
TCGGCGGGATAGCGGTACGTCCCGCTGATCGGGTTCATCACCACGGTGCCGCCGCTCATCCGCACGTGCACCTCCGGGCTCGCCCCGACCAGCGTCTGCTCCCCGGTGTGCACCACGAACGTCCAGTACGCGCCCCGCTCGCCGGCGAGCAGCCGCCGGAACAGCGCGAGCGCGTCCGCGCGGCCGAAGCCGGGGATCTCGCCCTCGTACGTGCGCCGGATCACGAAGTTCGCGCCCTCGCCCCGGCCGATCTCCTCGCGCAGCACCCGCCCGACGATCTCGCCGTACTCCTCGTCGCCGACGTCGAAGCCGCCGCCCTCGACCCGCACCTCGTGCGCCGGGAGCTGCTCCAGCGCCTCGGCGAGCGGGATCTCGTACGACTCCTCGGGGGTCAGCACCAGCAGCGGGGTGCCGTCGTCGCGGACGTCGAAGCCGCGCTCGCGGATCTGCCGGAACGGCACGAGGGCGAGCCCCTCGTCGGGCAGGTCGGCGAGCCGCTCCCGGCGGGACACCGGGCCGAGCAGCAGCTCCACCAGGCCGTCGTCGCGGCCCGGGGTGCGGCGGCGGAGCAGCGCGAAGGGGCGGGGGTCGCTCAGCAGCTGTGCCAGGTCCATGGTTCCTCTTCCGTCGATGTGATCGGTGTGATCGATATCGGCGAGGAACGACCCCGGATACGCCGAAGGCCGCCCCTCGGGCGGCCTTCGCGAAGTATGGTCGTACGCGCGATCAGTGGGCCGCCGAAGAAGCGGTCCACCACCAGTTCCGGGTCGAAAGCGCGAACATGCGAGGAACCCTACCGCACCCACCGGACCGTCCACGGGGCAATCGCTCCGTCTCACCCTTCGAGCCGGAAGAAAAAACACCCGACACGACCCCGTAATGTTTACGAGGTGACCGTGAACGCTAAGACCAGCGCGAGCGCTGGCAACACCTGGCGAGACCTGCCCGCGGCGCAGCAGCCCGAGTACCCCGACCCCGAGGCTCTGCGCGCAGTGATCGCGGACCTCGAGTCGTATCCGCCGCTCGTCTTCGCAGGCGAGTGCGACCAGCTGCGCGCCCGGATGGCGGCCGTCGCCAAGGGAGAGGCGTTCCTCCTCCAGGGCGGCGACTGCGCCGAGGCCTTCGACGCGGTGTCCGCCGACCACATCCGCAACAAGCTCAAGACGCTGCTCCAGATGGGCGCCGTCCTGACCTACGCGGCCTCCGTGCCCGTGGTGAAGGTCGGCCGCATCGCGGGGCAGTACTCCAAGCCCCGTTCCAAGCCGACCGAGACCCGTGACGGCGTGACGCTCCCGGTGTACCGGGGCGACTCCGTCAACGGCTTCGACTTCACCGAGGCCAGCCGCATCCCGGACCCCGAGCGGCTCAAGCGCATGTACCACGCCTCGGCCTCCACGCTGAACCTGGTGCGCGCCTTCACCACCGGCGGCTACGCCGACCTGCGCCAGGTGCACGCCTGGAACCAGGACTTCGTGCGCACCTCGCCGTCGGGCCAGCGCTACGAGCAGCTCGCGCGCGAGATCGACAACGCGCTGAACTTCATGCGGGCCTGCGGCACCGACCCGGAGGAGTTCAAGACCGTCGAGTTCTACTCCTCGCACGAGGCGCTGCTGCTCGACTACGAGTCCGCCCTGACCCGGGTCGACTCCCGCACCGGCCAGCTGTACGACGTCTCCGCGCACATGGTGTGGATCGGTGAGCGCACCCGGCAGCTGGACCACGCGCACATCGAGTTCGCCTCGCGGATCCGCAACCCGATCGGCATCAAGCTCGGCCCGACCACGACGGCCGAGGAGGCGCTGCAGTACATCGAGCGTCTCGACCCCGAGCGGGAGCCGGGCCGGCTGACCTTCATCGTCCGCATGGGCGCCGGAAAGATCCGGGACAAGCTCCCCGAGCTGGTCGAGAAGGTCACGGCGTCCGGTGCGACGGTGGCCTGGGTGACCGACCCGATGCACGGCAACACCTTCGAGGCGGCCTCCGGGCACAAGACCCGCCGCTTCGACGACGTGCTCGACGAGGTCAAGGGCTTCTTCGAGGTGCACAAGGCGCTCGGCACCCACCCGGGCGGCATCCACGTGGAGCTGACCGGCGACGACGTCACCGAGTGCGTGGGCGGCGGCGACGAGATCTTCGTGGACGACCTGCACCAGCGCTACGAGACGGCCTGCGACCCGCGCCTGAACCGCAGCCAGTCGCTGGACCTCGCGTTCCTCGTGGCCGAGATGTACCGGGACCAGTGACCGGGGACCGATGAACCCTCCTGGGGCGCGGATCACACCGGATCCGCGCCCCACCCACTTTTGCGGGTGCGGTGGGATGGGTAAGGTTAGGTTTGCCTCACCGGAAGGGGAAGGCACGAACGAGCGACCCCGTCGGGAGGTGAGTCCGCGTGTACGTCTGCAGCTGCTTCGGCATCACCGAGGCCCAGGTCAAGCAGCACGCGGAGAACGGCGCCTGCACTCCGCGCCAGATCGCCTCCGCCTGCAAGGCGGGCACCGACTGCGGCGGCTGTGTCCGGCGCATCCAGGCGCTGCTCGGCCGTGGGGCCTGCCCGCGCCGGGAGCTGATCGACCAGCGGGCCCCGGCTCTCGTACCGCTGGACGACGCCGCCTAGCGTCCCCGCTCGTGGCGGCGCGTGCCGCTCAGTGCGTGGAGAAGCCGCCCGTGCCCGGACCCGAGGAGTCGGGCTGGCTCTGCTCGATGACGGTCGACAGGTAGAGCGCCTCGCCCAGCTTGTCCACGAGTTCCAGCTGCGTGTCCAGGTAGTCGATGTGGTGCTCCTCGTCGGCGAGGATCGCCTCGAAGATGTTCGCCGACGTGATGTCGTCCTTCTCGCGCATCACCTGCACGCCCCGGCGCAGCCGGTCGATGGCCTCGACCTCGATCTGCCGGTCGGCCTGGAACATCTCGGTCACCGTCTGACCGATCCGCACATGGAAGAGCCGCTGGTAGTTGGGCAGCCCGTCGAGGAGCAGGATGCGGTCGGTGAGCACCTCGGCGTGCCGCATCTCGTCGAACGACTCCGCCCGGGTGTACTGGGCGAGCTTCGTCCAGCCCTTGTGATCCTGGAGCTTGGCGTGCAGGAAGTACTGGTTGATCGCGGTCAGCTCGGCGGTCAGCTGTTCGTTGAGAAGTTCGATGACCTCGGGGTCGCCTTGCATGGCTGTGGGCTCCTTCCAGGTGGACCCGGTCGATAGCGCCGCATGATTGCACCGGCGAGAAAGATCGTCCAGTAAGTGCGTACTTAGTAAGTACGCCCTGAGTCAGTATGAGTTGTCCGGTTCGGGGGTGCGTGGTCAAGGGCACTGCCCGAGGTCTGTCAGGATGGATACATGGGTCATCCGGTGGAGCGAGAGTCTGGGGCAGCGGCAGGTTCCGAGCTTCCGCCGGGTCAGCGGCTCCAGCGCGGCTGGCCGGTCACGCACTACGGACCGGTCCCGAAGTTCCGGCCCGAGCGCTGGGAGTTCCGGGTCTTCGGTGCCACCGCCGACGGTGACAAGCACACCTGGAACCACGACGAGTTCACGGCCCTGCCGTACACCACGGTGGTGGCCGATCTGCACTGCGTGACGAAGTTCAGCATGGTCGGTGCGGAGTGGGGCGGCGTCCCGGCCCGCGCGATCCTGGACCTGGCCCCGCCGGCGCCGGACGTCACCCATGTGATGGTCTGGGCGGAGTACGGCTTCAGCTCCAACCTGCGCCTGTCGGACTTCGCCTCCGACCGCACGATCTTCGCCACCCACAAGGACGGCGAGCTGCTCACCGCCGAGCACGGCTTCCCGGTCCGCCTGATCGTGCCCCACCTGTACGCCTGGAAGGGCCCGAAGTGGGTCCGGGGTGTGGAGTACATGACCGCCGACCGCCGCGGCTTCTGGGAGGAGCGCGGCTACCACAACATCGGCGACCCCTGGAAGGAGCAGCGCTACTCCTACCAGGAGGAGCCCGGGGACGGCCCCGAGCTGTGACTCCCGGTCTCAGTGGTGGTACTGGTGCACCACCGCGTGCCCCTTGCCCCGGCCGATCATCCACTTGTTGACCGGGGTGGTCGCCAGGAAGGCGATCACCAGGGAGGCGGCCAGCGCGCCCCAGAACAGGGTGTCGCCCAGGTGCGCGTCCATGGCGTTCGGCCACAGCGCGATCACACCGTTGTCGATCAGCTCCATCACCGCGATCGACAGCGTGTCCGCGGCCAGGGCCACGCGGACGGCGGCCTTGAAGCCGACGCCGGCCTTCAGTACGCCGCGCAGGGTGAGCGAGTAGCCGAAGAAGAACGCGAGCACGATCGCCAGGGCCATGGTCGGGGCGTTGCCCCAGCCGAGCCAGGTGCCGATCACCATGCCGAGCACCTCGCCGATGGCGCAGCCGGTGAGGCAGTGCAGCGTCGCCTGCGCGGCCATGGCCCAGGTGGCGGCGGGTGCGTGGTGGTGGTGTGCCTGCTCGTGCGTGTGGTCGTGCGTCCGGTGGTGTGCGTGCCCGCTGTGGGTCTCGTGCTGCATGACTGCCCCCATGTCGAGTGACGGCTCCTGCGACCAGCAAGAACCGTATACCCCCCTGGGGTATTCCTCAACGGGTCAGTCGTCGCGGAGTTTCTTCAGCCGCTCCACGTCCGCCGCGTGCCCCTCCCTGCCGCCGGGCGTCTCGATGACCAGCGGTACGCCCTCGGTCGCCGGGTGCGTCATCAGCGCCCGGAACGGGTCCTCGCCGATGTGGCCGGCGCCGATGTTCGCGTGCCGGTCCTTGTGCGCGCCCACCACGTCCTTGGAGTCGTTGGCGTGGATCAGCTTCAGCCGGCCCTCGCCGACCGTCTCCACCAGCAGATCCAGCGTCCGGTGCATGCCGTCCGGCCCGGTCAGGTCGTGCCCGGCGGCGAAGACATGGCAGGTGTCCAGGCACACGCCCAGCTTCGGATGGGCGTCCAGCGCCTCGAAGTACGGCCCGAAGTCCCAGGTCCGCGAGCACAGCGAGGCCCCCTGCCCGGCGGTCGACTCCAGCAGCAGGAACGGGTCGTCGTCGTGGGTCAGCTCGTCCAGCAGCGGCAGCAGGTGCGTGCGTACCTGCTTGAGCGCCACGTCCCGCGCCCGCCCGCCGGTCGCGCTCCCGGTGTGCACCACCACGCCCAGCGCGCCGATCTCCCGCCCGCGCCGCAGCGAGTGCCGCAGCGACTCCACCGACCGCTCCACGGTCGCCTCGGTGTGCGAGCCGAAGTTGATCAGGTACGGCGCGTGCACGTACGCCGGGATCGACTCCTCGGCGCACGCCTGGCGGAACGCCTCGTCCTGCCGCGGGTTCCCGGCGGGCGTGGCCCAGCCGCGCGGGTTGGCGACGAAGACCTGCACGGCCTCCGCCTTCAGGTCACGGGCGTACGACAGCCCGACGGAGTGCAGTCCGCCGGCCACCGGCACATGGCCGCCGACGGGGTTGCGGGGGAG
>NZ_MUMF01000440.1 GCF_002155905.1 Streptomyces tricolor
GGGGCGGAGCCCCTGGCGGGGTCTGGGCGGAGCCCCCGGCGGGTGTGCGGCCGGGCTGGGGGTCCGGGGCGGAGCCCCAGGCGTGAGGTCGGCCGGAGCTGGATAGGGTCGCGGTATGGACGCTCTGCCGATCCCGAGCACGCACGCCGGCCAGCACGGGCTCGCCGCCCTGCTCGCGCAGCCCCGCACCGCACTGATCGGCCTCGACTTCGACGGCACGCTCGCGCCGATCGTCGCCGACCCCGAGCAGGCCCGCGCCCACCCCGGAGCCGTACCCGCGCTGGCCGCGCTCGCCCCCGAGGTGGCCTCCGTCGCCGTGATCACCGGGCGCCCGCCCGAGGTCGCGGTCCGCTACGGCGGCTTCGCCGGTGTCCCCGGCCTGGAGCACCTCACCGTCCTCGGCCACTACGGCGCCGAACGCTGGGACGCGGCCACCGGCGAGGTCACCGCACCGCCCCCGCACCCCGGCGTGGCCGCCGTCCGCGCCGAGCTGCCCGCCCTGCTGGAGCGGGCCGGCGCCGGCGAGGGCACCTGGATCGAGGAGAAGGGCCGGGCGCTCGCGGTGCACACCCGGCGCGCCGCCGACCCGCAGGCCGCGTTCGAGTCCCTGCGCGCCCCCCTCGCCGACCTCGCCACCCGGCACGGCCTGATCGTCGAACCCGGCCGCATGGTCCTGGAGCTCCGGCCGCCGGGCATGGACAAGGGCGTGGCCCTCCTGGACCACGCCCGCGCCATCGGCGCCGGATGCGTCGTCTACGCCGGCGACGACCTCGGCGACCTCCCCGCCTTCGCCGCGATCGAGAAGCTCCGCACCGGCGGCACCCCCGGCCTCCTGATCTGCAGCGGCAGCACAGAGGTCGCCGAACTGGCCGAACGCGCCGACCTGGTGGTCGACGGCCCCGAGGGCGTGGTGGACCTGCTCGGCGCGCTGGCCGCTCAGCTCGCTTCCAGCGCCCCGAGCTGATCCAGGAACCACTGGGCGGGCGGCAGCGCCGTCGCCGCGGCGGCCAGGCGCTTGGAGCGTTCCGCCCGCTCCCCGCCCGGCAGGGTCAGCGCCTCGTGCAGGGCCCGGGCGGTGCCCGCGATGTCGTACGGGTTCACCACGAACGCGTCGTCGCCCAGCTCCTCGTACGCCCCCGCCTCCCGGGACAGCACCAGCGCGCAGCCCGCGTCGGAGACGACCGGCACCTCCTTGGCGACCAGGTTCATGCCGTCCCGGATCGGGTTCACCAGCGCCACGTCGGCCAGCCGGTACGCGGCCAGGGAGCGGGCGAAGTCGTCCTTCACGTGCAGCACGACGGGCGTCCAGCCCGGCACGCCGTACCGCTCGTTGATCTCCTGCGCGACCCGCCGCACCTCGGCGGTGTAGTCGCGGTACACGGCGAGGTCCTGCCGGGACGGGTACGCGAACGCCACGTGGACGACCTTCTCCCGCCACTCCGGGTGGTCCGCCAGCAGCTGCTCGTACGCCAGCAGCCCGCGCACGATGTTCTTGGACAGCTCCGTGCGGTCCACCCGGACGATCGCCTTGCGCCCCGGTCCGATCTCCTCCCGCAGCAGCGCCATCCGCTCGTCCACGTCCGGCCGGTGCGCCCGCTCGCGCAGGAAGTCCGCGTCCGCGCCCAGCCCGTGCACCCCGATCCGGGTGCCGGACGGGATGCTCGGCCCGAGCACCGCGTGGCAGCAGGCGGTGAACGCGTCCGCCCACCGCTGGGTGAGGAACGCCGCCCGGTCCGCGCCCAGGATGCCGCCGAGCAGCTCGGCCGCGATGTCGTCGGGCAGCAGGCGGAAGTAGTCCGGCGGCGCCCAGGGGGTGTGCGAGAAGTGACCGATGCGCAGGTCGGGCCGGAGCCGGCGGAGCATCCGGGGGGCGAGGGCCAGGTGGTAGTCCTGGATCAGCACCGCCGCGCCCTCGGCCGCCTCCTCGGCCAGCGCCTCGGCGAACGCCCGGTTGTAGGCCTCGTACGACCCCCACTGCCGCCGGAACTCGGCGTCGAAGACCGGCTCCAGCGGGGTCTGGTACAGCATGTGGTGGACGAACCACAGCACCGAGTTGGCGATCCCGTTGTACGCCTCGGCGTGCACGCTCGCGTCGATGTCGAGCATCCGCACCCGCTGCCCGCCGGTGTCCTCGGCCGGCAGCAGGCCGCCGTCCGCGCGCCGCACCGCCGCCCGGTCGCCGTCGCCGAGCGCGGCGCACACCCACACCGAGCCGGCGTCCGAGCCGATGGCGGACAGCCCCGAGACCAGCCCGCCGCCGCCTCGCCTGGCATGCAGCGCACCGTCCTCGCCCACCTGATAGGAGACCGGGCCGCGATTCGACGCGACCAGCACCCGAGCCTTGTCAGCATCACCACGCGTGAAAGCCATACGCCTCAACCTAGCCCGGCCCGGAAACGCTCAAACGTACGCCCCGCCCGGCGAGGCGACCGTATACGGCCCGTTCACGCCACCTTGCGCTCGGCGTACTCCGCGATCTCCACCATGGGCGGCCGCTCCTCGGTGTCCACCGAGTAGGTGCGCGGCTCGAACCCGTCCTCGCCCCGCTCGAACTGGGTGAGGGAGGGCCGGACGAGATGCCCGCGCGCGAGCCGCAGCTGGGCCGTGCGGTAGATCGCCGCCGCCATCCGGCCGAGCGCCTGCCCGTCCTGGTGCCGGTGCTTGCGCACGCCCACGTCGACCTGGGCCAGCGCGTCCAGGCCGACCAGGTGCAGCGCGTCCACCAGCATCCCCAGCTCCACGCCGTAGCCGACGGGGAACGGCAGCTGCTCCAGCAGCGAGCGGCGGGCCGCGTACTCGCCGCCGAGCGGCTGCACGAATCCGGCCAGCTGCGGCCAGTGCATGTTCAGCAGCGGGCGCGCCATCAGCTCGGTGACCCGGCCGCCCTGCCCGGCGGTCCCGCCGAGCGGGCGGTCGTACATGCCCTTGACCAGGTCGACGTCCGGGTCGGTGAGCAGCGGGCCGACGATCCCGGAGACGAACGCGGAGGAGAACTCCCTCAGATCGGCGTCGATGAAGCAGACGATGTCCCCGCCGGTCACCAGCAGCGAGCGCCACAGCACTTCACCCTTACCGGGGACGGCGGGGATGCGGGGCAGGATGTCGTCGCGGTGGACGACCCGGGCGCCCGCGCGCGCGGCGACCTCCGAGGTGCGGTCGGTGGAGCCGGAGTCGACGACCACGATCTCGTCGACGAGCGGCACCTGCTCCACGAGGTCGTGCCGGATCACCGCGACGATGTCGCCGACGGTCTCCTCCTCGTTGAGCGCGGGCAGTACGACGCTGATCGTCTGGCCCGTGCGCTGCTTGGCGGCCAGCACCTGGTGCAGCGGGCGGTCGGCCACGGACCAGGAGCGGGTGCTCAGCCAGCGCTCGACTTCTTCCAGCACGGTCGGCGGCTCCTCACTGTCACGACCACACGTCGCCGTGTGATCCATCTCGCGGTTCGGACGACTATCTCAACTGTCCTGGCCTTCGGTTACAGTCTTGAACAACGCCGATGACCATCGCATGTCGGGGGTCGACCGCGCGTTCACAACCGCATACCGCTCATCCAGAGGGGCAGAGGGACACGGCCCGATGAAGCCCCGGCAACCCTCCAGTCGGTTCTCGTAGATCACTGCTGATCGCTCGCGAGGCTCCCGGCTAGGGAAGGTGCCAAATCCGTCTCACGGCGAGATGCGTCGTGAGGAAGATGAGGAGAAAGGGCCTCGCCTCCATGGCTGTGCAGACAGTTGCCACCTCCAGCGAAACCACCGTCGACCTCGGCCCCGCCGCGGCGCTGAGCTGTCGCGAGTGCGGTCACCGGGTGCCGCTCGGTCCGGTCTTCGCCTGCGAGGAGTGCTTCGGCCCGCTCGAGATCGCCTACGACTTCTCCGCCTACGACACCGAGGAACTGCGCCGCCGCATCGAGGCCGGCCCCGCGAACATCTGGCGGTACGCGCCCCTGCTGCCGGTCCCGGCGGACGTCGCCGGCAAGCCCAACCTCAACCCCGGCTGGACCAAGCTCGTCAAGGCCGACAACCTGGCGCGCGAGCTGGGCGTGACCGGCGGGCTGTACGTGAAGGACGACTCCGGCAACCCGACGCACTCCTTCAAGGACCGGGTCGTCGCCCAGGCCCTGGAGGCCGCCCGCGCCTTCGGCTTCACCACGCTCTCCTGCTCCTCCACCGGCAACCTGGCCGGTGCCGTCGGCGCCGCCGCCGCCCGGGCCGGCTTCCGCTCCTGCGTGTTCATCCCGCACGACCTGGAGCAGGGCAAGGTCGTCATGGCCGCCGTCTACGGCGGTGAGCTGGTCGGCATCGAGGGCAACTACGACGACGTGAACCGCTTCTGCTCCGAGCTGATCGGCGACCCGGCCGGCGAGGGCTGGGGCTTCGTCAACGTCAACCTGCGGCCGTACTACGCGGAGGGCTCCAAGACCCTGGCGTACGAGATCTGCGAGCAGCTCGGCTGGCGGCTCCCGGACCAGATCGTGGTCCCGATCGCTTCCGGTTCCCAGCTCACGAAGATCGACAAGGGGCTCCAGGAGCTGATCAAGCTGGGCCTGGTCGAGGACAGGCCGTACAAGATCTTCGGCGCGCAGGCCGAGGGCTGCTCCCCGGTGTCGACCGCCTTCAAGGCCGGGCACGACGTCGTACGGCCCCAGAAGCCGAACACCATCGCCAAGTCCCTGGCCATCGGCAACCCGGCCGACGGGCCGTACGTCCTGGACATCGCGCGCCGCACCGGCGGTGCCGTGGAGGACGTCACCGACGAGCAGGTCGTGGACGCCATCAAGCTGCTGGCCCGCACCGAGGGCATCTTCGCGGAGACCGCGGGCGGCGTGACCGTCGGCGTCACCCGCAAGCTGCTGGAGCGGGGTCTGCTGGACCCGGCGAAGACCACGGTCGTCCTGAACACCGGTGACGGCCTGAAGACCCTGGACGCGGTGGCCGGGACCGGCCTCACCGCCACCATCCGCCCGACCCTGGACTCCTTCCGAGAGGCTGGCCTCGCATGAGCGTGACCGTTCGCATCCCCACCATCCTGCGCACCTACACCGGCGGGCAGGCCGAGGTCCCCGCCGAGGGCGCGACGCTCGGCGAGGTCATCGCCGACCTGGAGAAGAACCACACCGGGATCGCCGCCCGGGTCCTGGACGACCAGGGCAAGCTGCGCCGGTTCGTGAACGTGTACGTCAACGACGACGACGTCCGTTTCGAGCAGGGCCTGGACACGGTGACCCCGGACGGCGCCGGCGTCTCCATCATCCCGGCGGTCGCGGGCGGCTGAACCGTCCTAATGTCCGCTCATTACCTTCGGTAACGTCGGTTACCGGCTGTTCATCGGATTGCCCCCTCCGTGAGAGAAGCGGAGGGGGCAATTCTGTGGGATTGAGCGCGGTAGAGTTGGGGAACACGGCCCCGGTCTTCGGGTCACGGGCCCTGAAAACATGCCGCGCACCCCGACAAGAAGTAGCCAAAGTGTGTGGGTTCTCTGTGGCTTTTGCGGCTTTTATGGGGCCCGACTTGCCCTGAATTCGGGCGAATTCTCCCCAGATTCCGGACCGCGCGCGTCCAGAATTCTCGTCCGATTGACCTGTTGCAGACGGCAGTTGGACAGATACATTCAGCCGCGGTCGACGCGTTCCGGCGCACGCCCCCGACCAATGGGGGGTGAGGTCTGACCCGGGTCCGCGAAGTGTGGATCTGTGCAAGGGCCAGTAATAGGGGAGTTAGGCATGGCTCAGGGCACCGTCAAGTGGTTCAACGCGGAGAAGGGGTACGGCTTCATCGCGGTCGACGGTGGTGCGGACGTCTTCGTCCACTACAGCGCGATTCAGATGGACGGCTACCGCACCCTGGAAGAGGGCCAGCGGGTCGAGTTCGAGATCTCGCAGGGCCAGAAGGGCCCGCAGGCCGACATGGTTCGCGTCACCGCCTGAACGTTTCTCATACGAAGGGCCCGCACCTCGCAGAGGGTGCGGGCCCTTCGGCGTCCCCGCGTCCCGGTGTTCGCGTGCGGCTGACGACGGCCCCGTACCCCGCGCAGGCGCTTGCACTCGACCATGCCGAGTGCTAATCATTGGCGTTAGCACTCTGAAGGTGAGAGTGACAGTGAAGGACCGGGTCGGTGAGGCCCGCGGGCCGGGTGGGGCAAGGAACCACGAGGCCGGCGAGCCGTCCGTCGCGGGCGCGGGCGCGGTCCGAAGGAATCACCCCCAGTCCTGGAGGGACCACTTCACATGGCCAAGATCATCGCGTTCGACGAGGAGGCGCGGCGCGGCCTCGAGCGCGGCATGAACCAGCTCGCGGACGCCGTGAAGGTGACGCTCGGCCCCAAGGGCCGCAACGTCGTCCTCGAGAAGAAGTGGGGCGCCCCCACGATCACCAACGATGGTGTCTCCATCGCCAAGGAGATCGAGCTCGAGGACCCGTACGAGAAGATCGGCGCCGAGCTGGTCAAGGAAGTCGCCAAGAAGACGGACGACGTCGCCGGTGACGGTACGACCACCGCGACCGTTCTCGCCCAGGCCCTGGTCAAGGAAGGCCTGCGCAACGTCGCCGCCGGTGCCAACCCGATGGCTCTGAAGCGCGGCATCGAGAAGGCCGTCGAGGCCGTCTCCGCCGCCCTGCTGGAGCAGGCGAAGGACGTCGAGACCAAGGAGCAGATCGCCTCCACCGCGTCCATCTCCGCCGCCGACACCCAGATCGGCGAGCTGATCGCCGAGGCCATGGACAAGGTCGGCAAGGAAGGCGTCATCACCGTCGAGGAGAGCAACACCTTCGGGCTCGAGCTGGAGCTGACCGAGGGTATGCGCTTCGACAAGGGCTACATCTCCGCCTACTTCGCGACCGACATGGAGCGCATGGAGGCGGTGCTCGAGGACCCGTACATCCTCATCGCCAACTCCAAGATCTCCTCGGTCAAGGACCTGCTCCCGCTGCTGGAGAAGGTCATGCAGTCGGGCAAGCCGCTGCTGATCATCGCCGAGGACGTCGAGGGCGAGGCCCTGTCGACCCTGGTCGTCAACAAGATCCGCGGCACCTTCAAGTCCGTCGCCGTCAAGGCCCCGGGCTTCGGCGACCGCCGCAAGGCCATGCTCGGCGACATCGCCATCCTCACGGGCGGCGAGGTCATCTCCGAGGAGGTCGGCCTCAAGCTGGAGAACGCGACCCTGGACCTCCTGGGCCGCGCCCGCAAGGTCGTCATCACCAAGGACGAGACCACCATCGTCGACGGTGCCGGCTCCTCGGAGCAGGTCAACGGCCGCGTGAACCAGATCCGCGCCGAGATCGAGAACAGCGACTCCGACTACGACCGCGAGAAGCTCCAGGAGCGCCTGGCGAAGCTCGCGGGCGGCGTGGCCGTCATCAAGGCCGGTGCCGCCACCGAGGTGGAGCTGAAGGAGCGCAAGCACCGCATCGAGGACGCCGTCCGCAACGCGAAGGCGGCCGTCGAGGAGGGCATCGTCGCCGGTGGTGGCGTGGCCCTGCTGCAGGCCTCCCAGGTCTTCGAGAAGCTGGAGCTGGAGGGTGACGAGGCGACCGGCGCCAACGCCGTGCGCATCGCCCTGGAGGCCCCGCTGAAGCAGATCGCCGTCAACGCCGGCCTGGAGGGCGGCGTCGTGGTGGAGAAGGTCCGCAACCTCACCCCGGGCCACGGCCTGAACGCCGCGACCGGCGAGTACGTCGACCTGGTCGCCGAGGGCATCATCGACCCGGCGAAGGTGACCCGTTCCGCGCTGCAGAACGCCGCCTCCATCGCCGCGCTGTTCCTCACCACCGAGGCCGTCATCGCCGACAAGCCGGAGAAGGCCGCCGCGCCGGCCGGCGGCGGCATGCCGGGCGGTGACATGGACTTCTGATCGACCTGAGGGTTGATCGCCTGTCCTACGGACCGAGGGCGGTACCCCCAGCCACTGGCTGGGGGTACCGCCCTCGGGCGTTTCCGGCGCGTCCGGTCCAGGACGGACCGGCAGGAGACGGTGCGGCACACGCGGGTCGTATGTCCGGGATCACACGGGCGCCCCCGCCCGGCCGGGAATGCGAGACGGGCTTCCGGTATTACTTAAGGTGCTGCAACAATGCGCACGCACATACCAGCCGGTAATCCTGCCCCCTCACGAGGAGCCCCCCACGTGACCACCACGACCCCCGCCTCCCGTGCGGCCCGTGTCCTCTCCCGTCCGATCACGCTGAACGGCCTCACCGTGCCGAACCGGATCGTGATGGCCCCGATGACCCGCATGTTCTCCCCGGGCGGCGTCCCGGGTGACGACGTGCGCTCGTACTACGCCCGCCGCGCCGCCGCCGGTGTCGGCCTCATCGTCACCGAGGGCACCTACGTCGGCCACGAGTCGGCCGGCCAGAGCGACCGCGTCCCGCGCTTCCACGGCGAGGAGCAGCTGGCGGGCTGGGCGAAGGTCGCCGAGGACGTGCACGCGGCCGGCGGCCGGATCGTCCCGCAGCTGTGGCACATCGGCATGGTCCGCAAGCAGGGCGACGCCCCCTGCCCGGACGCCCCCGCCATGGGCCCCTCCGGCCTGGAGACCGCCGGCGCCGAGCCCACCGGCAAGGAGATGACCCAGCGGGACGTGGACGACGTCATCGCCGCGTTCGCCGAGGCCGCTGCCGCCGCCGAGCGCATCGGCTTCGACGGCGTGGAGATCCACGGCGCCCACGGCTACCTCCTCGACCAGTTCCTGTGGGAGGGCACCAACCGTCGTACGGACGCCTACGGCGGCGACCCGGTGGCCCGCGCCAGGTTCTCCGCCGAGATCGTCGCGGCGGTCCGCGCGGCCGTGTCGCCCGAGTTCCCGATCCTCTTCCGCTACTCGCAGTGGAAGCAGCAGGACTACACCGCGCGTCTCGCGGAGACCCCCGAGGAGCTGGAGGCCATCCTCACCCCGCTGGCGGCGGCCGGCGTCGACGTCTTCCACGCCTCCACCCGCCGCTACTGGCTGCCCGAGTTCGACGGCTCCGACCTGAACCTGGCCGGCTGGACGAAGAAGCTCACCGGCAAGCAGACCATCACCGTCGGCTCGGTCGGCCTCGACGGCGACTTCGTCCACGCGTTCCAGGGCGAGGGCTCCCCGGTGAAGGGCATCGACAACCTCCTGGACCGCCTGGAGGCCGACGAGTTCGACATGGTGGCCGTCGGCCGCGCGCTGCTCCAGGACCCCGAGTGGGCGGCCAAGGTGCTCTCCGACCGCTTCGACGAGCTGAAGCCGTACGACGCGGCGGCGGTGAACACCCTGAGCTGACCGGCGCTACAGGTTGCCCAGCGGCTCGATGTCGACCCGTACCGGCGTCCCCCACACCCGCAGTACCTCGTAGTCGGTGAACTCGTGCACGAGCCGGTAGGCCATGGCGGGCCGGGAGCCGCGCCGCTGGGCCGCGAGGTACGCCTCCGCCTCGTGCCGGTCCCGCCGGGGCGTCCCGCACAGCTGCCACTCCTGCCCGTTCCACAGCTCGGGCAGCCACCGCTGCTGCGGCTGCGGCCGGTCACCGCGCACGCCGTACCGGGACGGGGCGGTGCGGGCCGGCTCGCCCGGGCGGGGCCTGCCCTGGAACTCCGACCGGCGGGCGGCCCGGCGCCGGGTCTCGCACAGCAGGCACAGGTCGGGCGCGCTCTCGTCCACGGGACCCTGCGGGTGCTCGGGGCACCGGGTGGCGGGCGCACCGGTGGTGACGGTGTCGTCCAGCAGGTCGAGGGCCCGGCGCAGATCGTCCCTGATCTCGTGCAGCCGGGCGTCCGGCGTGTCGGCGGTCAGCGTCTCCCCGTGCTCCCCGAGCAGCCGAAGAGCCCGTCCGAGGGCGGTGAGCTGTGCGTGGTTCATGTCGGTGGGTGCCTCCTCCCCTCCATGGTGCCCTGGCCCGGTCCGGTGCGGGCCGGGCCAGGGCACCATGGA
>NZ_MUMF01000441.1 GCF_002155905.1 Streptomyces tricolor
CGCCAGGATGGATCACCAGCAGTGACATGGTCACCCCCGGCCCCCTGGCACGCCACCCCCGCGACCTCGACCTGCTCCTCGACGCGCTGACGACACCGTCACCCGCAGAGAACAGCCCCTGGCGCGTCAATCTGCCCACGGCACGTCGTGCAGTCGGCCAGCTCCGTGTGGCGGTGTGGGCCGAGGACGCACGCTGCCCCGTCGACCGCGAAACGGCCGATGCTCTCGCCACTGTCGAGCAGGCACTGGCCTCCGCAGGAGCGGACGTCCGCCGCACCGTGGGGCCGGTCGGCTTCGCCGACTCTCTCCGCCTCTTCGAGCAGCTGCTCCACGCCACCGCGACGGCCACCACCGACGACGAAGCGGGCGCGGCCGAACTCGCAGCAGCGCGTGACCTGCACGAGGATGACGTGAGCCCACGGGCCACCTTCCTCCGCCACCGAACGCAGACACACCGCGCCTGGCTCCGCGCCGACGAGGAGCGCCTCCAGTTTCGAGGGGCGTGGCACCGGTTCTTCGCCGACGCCGAGCACGATGTCCTCATCACCCCCGCCGCTCCCACTGCGGCGATCCCGGCCGGCACCCGCTCTCTCATGGTCGACGGCATCGAGCGGAGCTTCTTCGACCAGACAGGCTGGGCCAACCTCACCAGCCATGTCGGCCTGCCCAGCCTCGTCATGCCGGTTGCGCGAAACGCGGACGGCCTCCCGATCGGCGTCCAGCTCGTGGGGCCGGCCTACTCGGACCGGAACTTGCTCGCACTGGCT
Source organism: Streptomyces tricolor (assembly GCF_002155905.1). GTDB lineage: Bacteria > Actinomycetota > Actinomycetes > Streptomycetales > Streptomycetaceae > Streptomyces > Streptomyces tricolor. Next base: position 768 of record NZ_MUMF01000441.1, read on the forward strand.
GAAGATCTGGCGTCGCTTCTTGGAGGGACAGCCGGGGGAATCTGATGTCCGCTGGCTTCGCGAATGGTCTCGTCCACGCGTCGCGGTCGGAGCGGAGCCACAGGCCGTGGTCGAGGACGTTCGGCCTGCTTGGAGGTGCTGGACGAGTTGCGCGGGCACAGCTGACGTGACACACCAGCTGCGACGACGGGCGCTTCTCGCGCGAAGCAGGTGAGCTCGGGGTGCTTGACGCCATACCGGCCATGGAGGCGTCCACACGCGAGTTGGATCGGACTTCGGCAATTCCCCACGGCCAGGGACCGGCGTCTCACCGCTTTCGGGTACGACCCTATGTGTGCTGTTCGGACAGGTTAAGGGGGTCAGGGCGGGCTCCGTGGCAGCCACCGACGCGGCGACGATCCCGCCCGCGCACGCGACGGCCGCCAACACGGGCGGGGAGGGCAAGGCGGCGGCCAGAGAGTCCGGCCGCCTTGCCCTGGCCGGTGGGCGTCAGCGCGCCCAGACCACGAAGGTGATCACAGCCTTGCCCTTGCCGAAGTCACGCACGTAGGTGTCGCCGTTGGACGAGCGCGCAACCCGCTTGCCCCAGCTCGCCTTGTCGTTACCGACCTGCGGTACGGCTGCGGACTGGTCGACCGTGCTCGTCGAGTCGAGGTGGGCGTAGATGGTGGCCAGTTGGTCATAGTCGTGTGTGTTGGGGTGGAGGTTGCTGGGCGGCCCGTCGGGGGTGTTGGTGTAGTCCATACACGTGCCCAGGTTGGGGTTGGTCTGGGTCTCGTCCTGGTGGTTCAGACCGAAGGTGTGCCCGACCTCCTGGCACATCACCAGGGTTCTCCAGGACGGCGTGTTGTACGTCGCGGTGTTGAAGTAGGTGTCGTTGAGCTTGACCGTGCCCGAGCTGATGTGCGTGCCGCCGGTCACGGATATCGAGGCGAGGCCAAGCCAGCCGTTGTTCCCGTACGTTCTGTTGCACACCTCGACCCGGCCGCTGGTGGCCCGGCAGCTGTTGTTGGACTGCCCGGCAACCACGGTGGTGTCGAGCGCCGAGGACGTGGACCAGTCGCTCGAAGCCGTGCTCAGGTAGCTCTTCCAGGAGGAGCTGAGGTTGTCGCCGAGCTTGAGGGTGAAGGGGTTCGAGGTGCGAGCCCAGTGGTAGCTCCCCCACGAGTGGTTGGCCTGGGCGGAGGTGCTGAACGTCAGCGTGGCGGCGGCCGCGGTGGTGACGGCGGCGAGCAGCTTCATGCGCACGAGGGGTCTCCTCAGTGGTCGGGGATGGAAGCCACACGCGACCCTGGATGAGCCCCTTCGTCGTCGGCACAGCCAGAATCGCGAACTACCGTGCGGGTGTTGCGGTGGTGACTGACCGTTCGACCGGGTGGCATGCGACGTAGGCATGCCAGTGGGGCTCCAGCCGATCAGAGGTACCAAGCGCTAAGCAGATTAGGGGAATCGACATGAGTTTGTCATGTGCACAGCTTGAAAGATTCATCCACTACTAAGCGACCTACACGCACGGAGGTCGAGTCGCCGCACAGAGAGGAGGCGTCGGATGCGAGGAAGAGCCCCATCCGATAAAGGGGTTGCGTCCTGCGGGCAGCGGTACCGCGCCCATGCGTCCGCCCCGAGAGTGGGGCCTTCTATCTCAACTGGCCGCCTGCACGGCCTCGGCGGCGTGAGAGCTTCGGTCTCAGCACCGGAACCGGCCTTTCTGGAGGGGGCCATGCAGTGCAAGGCTGTGCTGAGACGTGGGACACAGTGTTGGACAGTCCCTCGGCGATGAGGACGACTGCGGCGTGCGCGCGTTCGGTCAACCGGGCGACACCGCGGCGGCCGCTTCTCGGGGGACCGTTGTCCAGGTAGCCGTCCACGACGGCGCGGGTGACCCGGGATGACGGGACGGCGCCGCCGTCGGCCAAGGAGCACAGCACAAGCGGCAGTTGGACGGGATCGGTGTCCTTGAGTGGGAACCCGGCTGACCGACGGCCCAGGCGCCGACAAGCGGGTACTCCTCGCCCGGTCCGACAGTCGGGTTGCCGTCCTCGCGGTCTCCATCACGGCCGCGTACGACCACCGGCATCCGGACATCCATACCGATGAGTGCCTGGACCACGCGCTGCTCGGTGACGGTGCCACAGCCCGGTCGGCGGACCGGACCGGCGCGGCACTGCTGAGCGTCAGGACATGCCGGGCATGCCCTCCATGTCGTCAGACGAACCGGACCCGCCCGAGGTGCCATCGGACGAGCCGGAGCCGTCCGAGGACATCGCGGCCTTGTCGCCGGCGGGCGTGACCGCGTACCACTTGCTGTCCTTGGCCTGGCCCTTCATCTCACCGGCCTTGGCATCGCCCATGTAGCGGTACAGCGGGCGGCCGGCGAGGGTGAGCTGCTTCATTCCGTCCGAGCGGTCTACCGAGCCGACGAGGCTCTGCTCCACGCCCATCGCCTTGACGGAGTCCTGCGCCATGACCGGCATCCAGGTCTTCGCGCAGTCACCCGTACACATCGACTTGGACGGGGACGCCTGGTCCATCTCGTAGCGATAGAGAGTCATCCCCTTGTCGTCGGTGACGAAGGTGCCCATGCCCTCCATCTCCTCGGTCATCAGCATGGAGGTGGTGGCCATGCCCATGCCGTCCGCATCACCGCTGCCAGCCGGGGCGGAGGACGCGGGAGTCGAGGAGGCCGCGGCGGCGCCGGAGTCCGTACTGGAGGAACTGTCCCCGGAGCTGCCGCACGCGGTCAGGAGGAGTGCGGAGGTGACGCCTGCAGCTGCGGCCAGGACAACACGTTGCCGGATCACGGAGGTTCCCTTCACTGAGCCCTGTTTCTACTTACTCACTTAGTACGTCGGATCTCCGTGGACCGTTCAGTCACGGACGCCTCACATCGCAAAGCCTTGCCCGCCGGCACACGGCCGTCGGGCAAGGCTCTCGTCGGGTGCGTGGTTTGTCAGGCCAGCGCGCTGCCCTTCTTCCAGGACTCCCAGTCGACGTTCCAGGCGCCGTAGCCGTTGTTCACGGCCACGGTGTCCGTGGACTTGATGACGGTCACGGGGTCGCCGTAGTTCACGCGGTCGTAGAACCACTTGGCGTTGGCGGTGCTCAGGCCGATGCAGCCGTGGCTGGCGTTGACCTTGCCGAATTTGCCCTCGTTCCACGGGGCGGCGTGGGCGTAGGTGCCCGAGGGGGTGAGCTGGACATCCCATTTGACGGCGCCGAGGTCATACGCCTCGGGGCCGAAGATGCCGACCGTGGCGGAGTTCATCCGGATCGTCGGGACCTTGCTGAGCACCACCATGGTGCCGTTCCATGTCTCGAAGGTCTTCTTGCCCGTGGAGACGGGAAGGGTCTTGACGACCTTGCCGTTCTCGGCCACGGTCATCGTCTTCTTGACCACGTCCACCGTGCTGACGACCGACTTGCCGATGGTGAAGTCGATCTCGCGCTTCTGCGTGCCGACCAGGTCGCCGTTCTTCAGGCCGACCAGGTCCATCCGCAGCTTCACCTTGGTGCCGGGCTTCCAGAACTCCTTGGGCCGGTAGTCCACGCGGTCCTTGCCGTCCCGGTCCTTCATCCAGCTCCACGCGCCCTCGACGGCCGGGGACGAGGTGACACTGAGCTTGCGCTCCACTGCCGCCTTGTCGTGGATCGCCTTGTTGAAGACGATCGAGACTGGCAGGGCGACGCCGACGGTGGAGCCCTTGTTGACGTTGTAGGTGCCGACGAAGATCTCGTCCTTGCTGAGCGTCGTGAAGCTGCTGGTGCGGGTCGTCTTCTTGCCATCAGACGCGGCGAGTTGGGCCTTGAGTGTGTAGGTGGCGCCGTATCCGGTGGCGTGGGACGAGGTCCAGGAGGTGCCGTCGGAGGACAGTGAGCCGTCGAGTGTCTTGCCGTCGCTGGCGGTGACCGTGACCGACGTCAGCTTCCCGTCGCTCGGCTTTACTGTGAGCGGCTCACCGGGTATGACGTCCTTGCCGTCGGTGGCAGGAGAGACCGTGACGGCGGCCGACCCGTTCTTGCCGGAATCTGCGTCCACCTCTGACCCGGGCTTCGAATCCGAGGCCGGTGATTCCTTCGAGGCGCCATTGGCGGCCTGACTGCAGGCGGCCAGAGTCACGACCCCGGCCAGGGCGAGCGCCGCGAATCCCAGCCGCCTGCGCCGAGGCCGTCGCTCTGCGGGCTCCATGTGCCCCCGTCGGCTGTCTTGCACAGTCATCCTCCATCCAAGATGTAGCTAAGTGGTTTAGTAGACGAGCGCGGAGCGTGCTCGGTTCCCGCAGTCTGGGGCTCGTGATTCAGGCGGTCTCCCTGTGGGGCCGTCTCAACCGAATGGTTTGCGGCCGTCGAGATCAAGAAGGTGGCCCGCACTACTACGAAGTATATTCGTAGTATAAGGTCATGTTTCATCGTCGGCCGGACGAGCGGTCACCCCCCGTGCCGCTCGTCCGGCCGACGGTCTTCGTGTTCCTCTGCGTGATCCGGGGCGCGTACGCCCCGGATCACGCTCTCTCTACTGCCTTCCCTCCCCGTCGACTCCAGTCGCTTCGTCGAGCAGGACACCTACTGCATCCACATCCTTACCCAGGTCTCGGCCACTACCTGAGCCCTGCAGTCCTTCGCCCTTCAGATGCTCGGCGAGCACATGGCGACGTGCGTGAGTGACGCTGTGGAAAAGGGCGGTGAGGACAAGGCTCTGAAGCTCAAGGAGGCGTCCGATGCCATCGCCCGGCTGGTTCGTTCCTGACGGGCGGTTGGCTCGAGGCTCGCGCTGCCATTGACCAGCCCGTACGCGGACTCGTGGCGCGGCGGACGGTTCGGCAGCGAGGTGGCGGGTCATCCGCGACGGCGGGTGGATTCCTGGTGCCCGATCCGTAGCGGGCCTGCGGAGGCGACGGCCTTTGCGGCCATCGCGACTCCGCGGTGCCCGTCTGCCGTCAGTCGGCATGCCGGCCTTGGGGCGGCGTGCCTGTGGCCTGGTGCGGGTCACCCAAGCTCTCGCGCTCTGCCCGAGCGGAGTGCGGGCCCGTGGTCCTCGTTATGTCTGATTCGGGCCGTAGTGGTCCAGGAACATGTCGACGCCACCGATGACGAGGCGGTTGGTGAGGTCGTCGTCGATCTGCGTGCCGTAGGAGCCGAAGACCATGTGGGGGAAGACCAGCAGTGCGTAGAGCTGGATGATCGCGGTCTCCAGGTCGGGGATGACCAGCCGTCCCTGGTCGGCCAGGGTGCGCAGCGCACCCGCTACGGCGGGGTGGTGACTTGCCGGACCGTGGCTCTTCCAAGCGTGGCCGAGCTCGGGGAAGCGGTGGGCTTCGGCGGCGATGAGGTTGCGCAGGGCGGCGACTTCGCGGTTGGTCCGGACGGCGTGGACCCACGCGCGGGCGGCGTCGATGAATGCGGCGCGGAGGTCCTCGGCTTCGGTCAGACCCTCGAGTGTGGCCGGTGAGGCGCCGGCGAGGGGCTCGTCGAGCGCGCTGGTGATGACCGCCGTGAACAGTGCTTCCTTGCTGCCGAAGTGGTTGTAGACGGTCACCTTGGACACGCCCGCCTCGGCGGCGATGGCGTCCATGCCGACACCGAATCCCTCGCGCAGGAACAGTTCACGGGCGGCCCGGACGATGGCCTGCCGCTTGGCTTCGGCGCGGGGCCCGCTCGGGGGCCGCTTGACCGTCTCGCTGCTCATGACCGAATCCTAGCAACCAACTGAACTGAACCGTTGAGTTCATCTGAACTGAGACGTACAGTTCAGTTCAGGGGTTCGTACGGACAAGACCGTGCGGAGCAGCAGCCCCGTCATGTCCTGTACGGGGAGGAATCTCGTGTCTTCGACCACTCGTCCCGCACCGTTGCGGTCCGGCGCCGCCCCGCCCGACGGCAGGCGATGGCTGATCCTCGCCGTGCTCGGTGTGAGCCTGCTGGTGGTCGGCCTCGACACCACCGTGCTGAACGTCGCCCTGCCCACGCTGGTGAGTGAACTGGGCGCCTCCACCAGCCAGTTGCAGTGGATCGTCGACAGCTATCTGCTGATGGCCGGCAGCCTCGTGCTGTTCTGCGGCAGCCTCGCGGACCGACTAGGCCGCAAGTGGGTGTTCATGACCGGCCTTGCACTGTTCACCACGGCGTCCGTGGTCGCCGCGTACGCCGGGTCGGTGACGACGCTCGTCGTGGCGCGCGGTCTGATGGGCGTCGGCGAGGCGCTGATCATGCCCGCCACGCTCGCGATCATCGGGAACGTCTTCCCGCGCGGTGCCCAGCGGACCAAGGCGATAGGCATCTGGTCGGCGGCGGTCGGCGTCGGCACGGTGATCGGGCCGATGGTGGGCGGCTGGCTGCTGGGCACCTTCTGGTGGGGCTCGGTGTTCCTGATCAACCTGCCCATCGGGATCGCCGGTCTGATCGCCGCCGCGTTCCTGGTGCCGAACTCGAAGGCGGCGGACGCCAGAAGGCTGGATCCGGCCGGTGCCCTGCTGTCGGTGGCGGCCGTCGCCGCTGTGCTGTGGGCGGTGATCGAGGGCCCGGACCGGGGCTGGACCAGTTCCGCCGTGCTGACCGCCTTCGCGGCGGGTGCCCTGCTGGCCGGCGCGTTCATCGCCTGGCAGCGGCGCGGTGCGTCACCGATGCTGCCGCTGCGGATCTTCCGGCACCGGGCCCTCGCGGCCGGCGATGTACTCATCCTGCTGGGAGCGTTCGCCCTCATCGGCACTCTGTTCGTGGTCGTGCAGTACTTCCAGTTCGTACTCGGATACAGCGCCGCGCAGACGGGGCTGCGGCTCGGTCCTGCGGCACTGGCACTGCTGATCGCGGGGCCGCTGGCCGGCGTACTGGCGCCGCGGATCGGCATGCGGGCGGTGTCGGCGGCCGGGCTCGCGCTGCTGCTCGGCTCCTCAGCCGTGCTCGCCACCACCGGCACCGGGGACGGCTACGGGCGGGCACTGCTGGCGATGTTGCTCCTGGGCGCCGGCGCCGGATTCGTCATCACCTCCACCAGCGACGCCATCGTCGGATCACTGCCGGAGGCGGATCTCGGCGTCGGCTCGGCCACCAACAGCGCGTCCATCCAACTCGGCGCGGCGGCGGGCGTGGCGGTCGCGGGCAGTCTGCTGTCCGATCGCTACCGCTCCGGCCTCGCCGAAGCCCCGCACAGCGCCGCTCTGCCGCCCGAACTCCTGGCCTCCGCACAGGAATCGGTCGGGACCGCGCTCGCGGTCGCCGAGAAGTTGCCCGGTGAGGCCGGGGCCGCCTTCGCGGACGCGGCACGCCGGGCGTTCACCGACGGCATGGGCCCGGCGATGGCTGCGGCGGTCGGCGTCACCGCGGTGGGCATCGCCGTCGCGCTCGCCTTCGCTCCCTCCCGCCCTACGGACTCTGCCACTGATCGCCGTACGAACTCCAAGGAGTCGTCATGACCCACCCCGCTCCCGGCGCCCCGCACGCGCCGGAAGACCAACACGACCATCCACCCGCCGATCCGCGCCGCTGGATCGCCCTGGCACTGATCTGCCTGGCCCAGTTCATGCTGATCCTCGACGTCACCGTGGTGAACGTCGCGCTGCCCGACATGGCCGCCGATCTCGACCTCGGCCGGGAGAGCCTGACCTGGGTGGTCACCGCGTACACGCTGTGCTTCGGCGGGCTCATGCTGCTCGGCGGCCGGCTCGCCGACGCCCTCGGCGCCCGCCGCACCCTGCTCGCCGGGCTTGCCGTCTTCACCGGCGCCTCACTGGTCACCGGACTGGCCGAGAACGCCGAGACCCTGCTCGGTGGCCGGATCGCCCAGGGCATCGGCGCCGCGCTGCTCTCCCCTTCGGCGCTGTCCATCGTCACCACCACCTTCCACGGCGAGGAGCGCAACAAGGCCCTCGGCGTGTGGGCGGCCATCGGCGGCACCGGCGCGGCGGCCGGCGTACTGGTCGGCGGGGCTCTGACGGACGGGCCGGGCTGGGAGTGGGTCTTCTACGTCAACGTGCCGGTCGGTCTCCTCGTACTCGCCGCCGTTCCCGCCTTCGTAGCGGCCCGGCTTCCGCAGCCCGCCCGGCTCGACTTCCCTGGCGCGCTGCTGGTCACGGTGGGCACCGGTGCCCTGATCTACGGGCTCGTCGAGGCGGGGGACTCGGGCTGGACGGACCCCGCCACGCTGCTGCCGCTGGCCGGCGCGGTGGTGGTGTACGCCACCTTCGCGGCGGTCGAACGGGTAAGCCGCGCCCCGCTGATGGACCTGCGGATGTTCACCCGGCGGCCGGTGCTCGCGGGCGCCTTCCTGATGCTGATCGCCACCGCGCTGCTGATCGCCTTCTTCTTCCTCGGATCGGTCTACCTCCAGCACGTGCGTGGCTTCAGTCCGCTGAGGACCGGACTGGTCTTCCTCCCGGTCGCCGTCGCCACCGGAATCGGCGCCCACCTCGGATCCCGGCTCGTCGGCAGGATCGGCAGCCGCACGACAGCCGTCGGGGGCATGGTGATCGCGGCCGCCGGAACCATTCCGCTGACGCAGTTGTCGGAAACCGGCAGCGTGTACGCCGGCCTGCTGCCGGGCTTGGTGGTCGCCTCCGTCGGCATCGGCGCGGTCTTCGTCACCGCCACCACCACCGCGCTCGCCATGGTCGAGCACCGGGAGGCGGGACTCGCCTCCGGCGTCGTCAACACCTTCCACGAGGTGGGCGGCTCCATCGGTGTCGCTGTCGTGTCCACCGTCGCTGCGGCGGGCTTCGAGCGCGGCTTGGTCAGCGGTTTCGCGGACGCGTTCACTGTATGCGCGGTGGCGGCCGCTGTGAGCGCGGCTGTGTCTCTGGGGCTCGTACCGCGGGGCAAGCCGCAGATGACCGGCGGCCCTCACGTGCACTGACGTTTGGGCGAGAGAGACGACAGCACGTGGATGGGGGCATCGGGCGGACGCCTCATGAACTCGGTCGGGCCTGGGGCGTTTCTCACGGACCGCTCCTGCCATCGGCGGTTGTCGTTGATGATGTACATGTGGCCAACCGCATCAGCACGTTGATCTCAGCCTTCGGCGTCCTTGCCGGCACGATGCTTCTCCTCCTCGCCGTTCGTGAGTACCGGGCTGGGGCATCAGTTCTCTGGGTGGGATTGGGAGCACTGATCCTCACGAGCGCCGTCGCGACGCTTGTGCGCGATGTTCCACACTCGCGCCAGAACGCCTCGGCTTGAAGTCTGGTCGAGACGCCGTGCCCCTTGGGCGGCGAGGACGTTGATCCGATGGGCCGTTGACCGATGCGCAGTGGCGCGGATCGAACCGTTGCTGCCGGACCAGGTCCATTGGCGGGGCGGTCGGTGGCGGTATCAAACGACGGGCTCCTGCGGGCAGTAGCCTAGCCGTCCGGCGTACGACACCATGCCGGCGTCCGCGGCCAGCGCGCCGACGAGGATCTTCATCAGGGTGCTCTTGCCGGAGCCGTTCTCGCCGACCAAGCCGACCACCTCATCGGGGGCAGGGTCAGGCCGGCGCCGCGCAGTACCGGGACGTGGTGGCGCAGGGGCCACATTCCGCCGGGGTAGGCCTTCTCGATCCCGTGGGCTTTCAGGAGCCGGCTGTCGGTGGCTTCGGCCGTTGCGGGGCCTTTGCCCGAGACCGTCTCGGTGCTCATGCCGATCGCCTCTGTCCTCATGCCCCATGCCCCATGCCTCATGCGGCTGTCGTGCCGCGTGACCGGGCTGCTGCCCGCGCGCGGGGAAGGTCGCGGTTCGTGTCCGCGGCGGCGTAGACCAGGGCGGCGGCGGTGTAGCCGACGCCCCACAGGCCCCAGAGCAGGGCGAGTGCGTCTATGGGGAGGAGGGCCGCGAGGGGCAGCACGCCGGTGAGGAGCAGGAACGGGGCCGTGCGGTGGATCGTGCGCGGGAGTTGGGCGGGGTCGTGCCGGTGGCGCCGGGTGAGGTGAGCGGCGCTGGCGGCGGTGGTGAGGAGCTGTGCCGTGACCAGGATCCAGGCCAGGGTTTCCATGACGGTTCACCTCCAGGCCGCCGGCGGGCGGGCGCCGGGCTTGCGGGCGGCCGTTCCCGTGGGGCGGTGGTGCGGCTGATCGGGGTGGCGGAATCGGGGCCGGAAGGCGGGCGTGCGGGCGGCATAGGCGGCCCAGTCGCCGCCGAACTCCTTGGCCACCTCGCGTTCCTCGCTGCGGGCCAGCCATGCGTAGACGTACACCAGGATCGGGAACATGATCAAGGTGGGGATGGTGGGCCACTGCAGCAGGAACCCGATCATGATGAGCAGGAAGCCGTCGTACTGGGGGTGGCGCACCCAGGCGTACGGGCCGGTGGTGGCCAGACGGTTGTGTTAGGCGGCTTCGTGCAGGACCTTCCAGGCCGCGGCGATCAGCCAGAAGCCGACGCCGATGCCGACGTAGCTGGCCAGGTGGAAGGGGCTCAGGTGCGGGTCACCCTGCCAGTTGGTCAGGTCGTTCCACAGGTGTCCGCCCGCGTGGGTGTCCTTCAGCAGCGGGAACTGGGAGCCGAACCAGCTGCCGAGCAGGTAGAAGCGTGGTGCCGTACATCTCGGTGAACAGCGCGACCAGGAACGCGGAATAGGCGCCCATGGCTCGCCAGTCCCGTTTGGTCTTCGGGTGGAACAGGCTGACGGCGAAGACGATGAACAGGATGGTGTTGAGGATCACCAGGGGCCACAGGCCGTAGGCGGCGTCAGCCATGACGGACTCCCTCAGGGTGTGGCGTGCGGTGGGCGAGGCCGGTCAGCCGACGGCGTAGGTGGTGGCGTCGATCCGGCCGGTCAGCAGCCGACGGGCGAGCTGCCGCTCGGTGGCGACGGCTGCGGCCCGGCGGCCGCCCAGCCGGGCCAGTGATGGCCGGTGCCGGGCGGCGAGGGCGAGCAGCCGCACCGTGTCGTGGGCCAGAACTGCCAGCACCAGTACGAACAGCAGCCTGCCGATCAGTGTGGTGATCACGTCTCACCACCTCCTTCACCCGGGACCGGCGCGGAGGCCGGTCACAGATGCTTGTGCAGCCGGTCCTGGCTGTCGGTGGGGCGGTCGTCGTGCTGGTGGCCTTCGTGGCCGCTGTGCTGGTCGTGGCCGCCGCCTCCGTGCATGCCGCGCATCATCAACATCATCAGCGGGCAGGCGGCGAAGACGGCCAGAAGCAGCAGGGTGCTCAGGGGCGCCCCAGCGCGACGAGTCCCACGACGAGGATCGCCGCGGCGATCGCGTACGGGGCGAAGTTCTTGTGCTGCGTGGTGACCTCCTGTGGCGCCCGTTTCCGGACTGTTTGGATACCTCTACTGGGTATCTGTGAACACTGTCGATGCTGCTCTTGCCTGTGCTGCGGGGGCAGGGGCCGGGCGGGCCTGTATCGGGCCGGGAGTCCCTTTCGTTCAGGGCCGTTCCGGCCCCGGTCCCCGCCGGGCCTCAGGCAGGCTGGCGACGAGAGGCCGAACGGCGGTGGCGTCGGAGGGGCAGTCGAACGCTCGTAGGGCTTTCACCGGGAAGCTCCCCCGAGTGGGCAGTGGAAGGCGGGGAGTTGCTGTGGGCTGTTCAGCCGTGGGTGGTGCTCGGCGCCACGGGTGTACGTGGCTCGGCTTCGGCGGGTGAGGCTGGCGCTGCGGGCAGCCGCAGCCGTTTCAGGGCAAGGGCGTTGACCGCGACGATGATGCTGGAGCCGGACATGGACACGGCGGCGATCTCGGGGCGCAGGACCAGGCCGAGGGCGGGTTCGAAGACGCCGGCGGCGATGGGCAGGGCGATGGAGTTGTAGCCGATGGCCCAGGCGAGGTTCTGGCGCATCTTGCGCAGGGTGCCGCGGCCGATGCGCAGGGCGGTGGGGACGTCGAGGGGGTCGGAGCGCATCAGGACGAGGTCGGCGGTCTCGATGGCGACGTCGGTGCCGGCGCCGATGGCGATGCCGAGGTCGGCCTGGGCCAGGGCGGGCGCGTCGTTGACGCCGTCGCCGACCATGGCGACCTTGCGGCCGCCGGCCTGCAGTTCGGCGACCTTGGCGGCCTTGTCGCCGGGGAGGACCTCGGCGATCACGGTGTCGATGCCGAGCTGTTCGGCGATGCGGTTGGCGGTGGCCTGGTTGTCGCCGGTGAGCATGACCACCTCGACGCCGAGGGCGTGCAGTTCGGCCACGGCCTGGGCGGACGTTTCGCGGGGTGCGTCGGCGATGCCGATCAGGCCGGTGGCGTGTCCGTCGACGGCGGCGATGACGACGGTGCGACCTGTCGTGGCCAACTCCTTTCGGTGCTGGGCCAGTTCGCCCAGGTCGATCTCTTCCCGCTCGGCCAGGCGGCGGTTGCCGACGACGACGCGGTGACCGTCGACCTCGGCGATCGCGCCATGTCCCGGGACGTTCTCGAAGCCTTCGGCGCGCACCCCGTCCACACCCTGCCCATCGGCGTACCGGACGATGGCCTCAGCCAGTGGGTGTTCGGACTCCCGTTCCACCGCGGCAACCAGGCGCAGTAGTTCGCCCTCGGCCATGCCGTCGGCGGTGACCACGTCGGTCACCTCGGGTTCGCCCTTGGTCAGGGTGCCGGTCTTGTCCATGACGACGACCTGGATACGGGCGGAGGCCTCCAGGCCGATGGCGTTCTTGAAAAGGACGCCGCGTTGGGCGCCCAGCCCGGTGCCGACCATGATCGCGGTGGGGGTGGCCAGGCCCAGGGCGTCGGGGCAGGTGACGACCACGACCGTGATGGCGAACAGCATGGCGGTGCCGAGTGAGCGGTCGGTGGCCAGCAGCCAGACCGCCAGGGTCGCCGCTCCGCCGAGCAGCGCGACGAAGACCAGCCAGAACGCGGCCCGGTCGGCGAGCCGCTGGCCGGGGGCCTTGGAGTTCTGGGCCTGCTGGACGAGCTTGACGATCTGCGCCAGCGCGGTGTCGGACCCGACCTTGGTGGCGCGGACGCGCAGGGTGCCGTTGGCGTTGATGGTCGCGCCGACGACCTGGGAGCCGGGGGCCTTGTGCACGGGCAGGCTCTCGCCGGTGACCATCGACTCGTCGACGTCGCTCTCGCCCTCCTCCACGACGCCGTCGACGGCGATCTTCGCGCCGGGGCGGACCAGCAGCAGGTCACCGACCACCACTTCGGCGGTGGGTATCTCGACCGGCTCGCCGTCGCGCAGCACGAGCGCCTTGGGCGGGGCGAGGTCGAGCAGGGTGCGGATGGCGTCGTTGGCGCCGCCGCGGGCGCGCATCTCGAACCAGTGGCCGAGCAGGACGAAGGAGGCGAGCACGGTGGCCGCCTCGTAGAAGACGTCGCCGCCCCCAGTGAGCGTGACGATCAGCGAGTACGTCCATCCCGAGCCGACGGCGACCGCGACCAGCACCATCATGTCCAGGGTGCGGGCGCGGAGCGCGCGTACGGCGCCGTCGAAGAAGATCGTGCACGAGTAGAAGATCACCGGCAGGCTCAGCAGCAGCGCCCACACGTCCTCGCGCAGACCGAACGGGACCGGCACGTCCAGGCCGAAGACGTCCTCGCCGATCGGCGACCAGATGACGATGGGGATGGAGAAGAGCACGGCGACGAGGAAGCGGTTGCGCATGTCGGCGACCATCTGGGCCATCGACATGCCCTCGTGCCCGCCGTGGCCCATCACCTCGTGCGGAGAGGGCATCTCCTCCGGTGCGGCGTGCGCCTCGTGCTCGGCGTGGGCGACATGTCCCGCGTGAGCAGCAGCGGGAGTCGGCGGCTCGGCGACCGCCGTATGCCCCTCATGGCCCACGTGTCCGTCCGCTGCCGCGACATGCGGAGGGTCCGGCTCGGTCATCGGATCGCAAAGGTGGGCCGGAACGGACTGTCCCGCGCAGTGGTAGCCGCACTCCTCCACCCACTGGCGCAGCTCGGCCAGCGAGGTGAGGTTCGGGTCGAAGACCACGTTCGCCGTCTCCGACACCGGATTGACCTCGACCTCCAGCACTCCTGGTCGGCGCCCCAGGACGGAGGCGGCGACGTTCTGCTGGGACGCCCAGCGAACCCCGCCCAGTTCGAGCACCGCGGTGCTGCGCTCCTTGCGGTGACCCATCGGATGATCCACGTGATGCTGCACGGGTTGTCCTCCTTCGGGTGACGGGTGTGCGTACCGAGCACCGACCGCGACCCTCGCCCTCAAACTAATGGTTTTAGTATTCCTGTGCGAGCGCGTGAGTGCGGGTAGTCCCGCTATCTGCGCCGCACGCCCGCGGGGCGGCGGCCCCGGTGCGTACGGAGCCGGTGCGGCATCCGGGGCGGGCCGGTGAGTGCGGTCAGGATCCGGGCGGCCTGGACCGTGGACGCGACGAGCACAAGGGCGCTGACCGCCACGAGGATGCCGGTGCCTGGACTGGGCTCGGCGCGCAGGCCCAGGTAGAGGGCGCCCATCGCGAGCACGGCGAGGGTGAGCAGGGCCCAGAACCAGCGCCGGGCGCGCCGCGGGTTGAAGGCGTACATCAGTGCCCCTTGGGGTTGTTGACCCACACGTTGATGGTGATGGCGGCCAGCGTGAGGAGCAGGACGACAGCGATGGCCATCGCCGTCTTCCGCTCCCGCCAGAGGCGCTTCGGGCCGCGGTCGAGGAAGGGGACCAGGAAGATCAGTCCGAAGACACCCGCGATGACGTAGGCGATCGAGGCGACACCGAACCACTCCTCCAGGGGGAAGAACCACCAGAACATCCACAGTGGCCGGGTGATCTCGATGCCCTCGACCGGGGTCGGACCGAGTACCGGCGGCAGCACCACGGCCAGGATCGACAGCACGCCCAGCAACGCGAGGCCGAACGCGGCCACCCGCTTCAGATGCGCGGTGAAGGGCTCGGGGACCTCCTCCTCCGGCTTCGGGATTGCCGGGTGCGGGGAGATCTTGTGCCGCTTGACGAGCAGCGCGTGCCAGACGAACAGCAGCACGATCAGGCCAGGGACGATGACCGCGTGCGCGACGTACAGGCGCAGCACGATGGACACCCGGTCGGTGAGTTCGGGGGTGAACCAGATGCCGACGCCGCCCAGGAGCTTGGCGACGTCGAGGTTGTGCACCAGCGCCTCGTATCCCTCCTGGTCCCACTTGATGACGGTGCCGGTGAAGATCGCGAGGAAGGTGAGCAGGAACATGGCGCTGCCGATGATCCAGTTGCCCTCGCGCGGCTTCTTGAAGGAGGCGTGGAAGAACACGCGCAGCAGGTGCAGCAGGGCGAGGACGAACATCGCCTGTGCCGCCCAGTAGTGCAGGCCGCGGGCGAAGCCGCCCAGCCAGACATCGGTGACCAGGTCGCGGACGGACTGGTTGGCGTCCTCCGCGGTCGGTGAGTAGAACTGCGCCATGTAGATCCCGGTGACCAGCAGCGTCACGAAGGACACGGCGGTCAGTCCGCCCAGGCTCCAGGTCAGGTTGTTGGCGTGCTCGGGCACCGGATAGGCAAGCGCCTTGATGCCCATGCGCTCGTCGACCGCGTCGACGGCCCGCCGGAACCGGCCAGGACGGGCGGACTGGGGTGCGGCGGTCTCCTGGCCGGCGGCGGCAGCGCGCTCGGGGCGGTGCGTGCTCATGACGCCTCCCGGTGCCCGCGGTCGCGGTGTTCCAGTTCGCGGAGGGTGTGCGGCGGGCGCAGCCGGTACGACAGCCACAGGCCGCCGCCGATCGCCGCGGCCCCCAGACCCAGCAATACGGCGCCGCCGCCGTCGGAGATGCCGCGCTCGGGCCGGAACTCGTCGAGGACGACGCTGGTGCCGGTCTCGTCACCGGTCGCGGGGCGGCCGGCCTCGGGTGCGGAGGGCAGCTTGCCGCCGAGCGAGTCCAGCAGCAGTCCCTTCACCTGACGGCTGACGGCGGCGCTGTAGCCCGGCTCCTCCACCAGCTCCTGCGCCTCGCGGACCTTGGACAGCTGGACGCCCTCCTTGTCCGGGGCCATCAGGGCGTCCTCGATGCGCTCGGCCACCTGGTCCTCGTCGGCACCGTTGGCGACCAGGGCGATGGCCTGCTCGGTGAGCACGGCCGACTCGGCGCTCTCTTCCTCGTCCGCCCAGGCCATACCGGGCACACCGACGGGGATCAGCAGGGCGGCCGCGACGACCGCCCCTGACAGGAACACACGCGGCCCTCGCCGGAGGGCTGGACGTCTACGCATGGCAGTCAGCCTCGCTCATGACGCGTTTCCGCGCCCCTTGAGGAATGACGGGTCCGCGGGCCCGCCTGCGCCCGCGGTCGGGAGCGGGAGTTGTCCGCTCGGTTCAGTGCTTGGTGAGATCGGCACCGGTGGAGTGCAGCACCCGTAGCCGGCGCTGGTACTCCTCCTCGTCGATCTCGCCGCGTGCGAACCGCTCGGCGAGCAGTTGCTGGGCGGAGGGCGGTGTCGGCGGCGCCCCAGGGGTGACGTCGTGCGGGCCGCCGGGGGCCGGTCGGCTGAGGGCGCGGAAGAGCAGGACGAAGGCCGTAATGATCAGGCCCCAGAAGACGATCATGCCGAGGGACATCCCGAACCATCCCCAGCCGCTCATGTTGCCGTCGTACCAGAACATCATGGTGATCCCTTCAAGGATCTGAGGGGCGAACTCGGATGGCAGCCACCCTCTGAAGGGCGGTTTACAGCCACCGTCCTCTCACTAAGGGATTTAGTGCATGGGCCGGGTGGCCCTATGCCCGGGGACGGTGGGCCCCTACAGGGTGGGGGTACACGGGGACGACAGTGGATCTCGTAGCGCCCACAGGGTGAAGGAGTCCGCCATGAACGTGGCCGACCTGGTCGTGATCGCCGTCTCCGTCATCGCCGTCGCCGCGATGGGCTGGTTCTTCTTCGGGCCGCGCCGGGCGCGGGCGGCAGAGCTCGCCCATGGTGTGCAGCGCGTCGAAGTGACCGTGCGCGGGGGCTACAGCCCCGACGTGATCCGGCTGCGGCAGGGGGTTCCGGCCGAGCTGGTCTTCGACCGGCAGGAATCCGGGGAGTGCACGAACCGGGTGGTCTTCCCGGAGCTGCGCGTGAGCGCCGCGTTGCCGGCCCACGCACGCACGACGGTGCGGCTGAACCCGGCGGAGGCCGGGTCGTACGCCTTCGCGTGCGGGATGAACATGATCCACGGCACGGTGCTGGTCGAACCCGGCGACGGCTCGGGTGTGAACGGCGCGGCTCCACCCGGTGACGAGGACCGGGTGGTGGGCACGCACGCCCCCTTCGCCGGCCCGAGCGAGGGACAGGCGGCCGAGGCGGAAGCGGCCGAGGCGGCCGAGCGGCGTGCGGAGATCCGGGATCTGAGCCGTCGCGTGGCCTTCGGCGCCGTACTGACCGCGCCGGTGCTGTTCGCGGTGATGGCCGAGTCCCTCTTCAACGCGGACTGGGTGCCCGGCTGGATGCTCAACAACTGGCTGCAACTGGCGCTGATCACTCCCGTGATGTTCTACACGGGATGGCCGATCCACCGCACCGGCTGGCTGACCCTGGCACACCGCTCCGCGGACATGAACTCGCTGATCACCCTGGGCACGGTGGCGGCCTATGGTTACAGCCTGCTGGTCACCCTCGCTCCGACCGCGCTGCCGGAGGACGTGCGCGAGGTGTACTTCGAGGCCGTCGGGGTGATCCTGACGCTGATCCTGCTGGGCCGGCTGCTGGAGGCAAGGGCCAAGGCCGGCACCGGCGAGGCGATCCGCGCCCTGCTGGGGCTGCAGGCCCGTACCGCCCGCGTCGTCCGCGACGGCGTCGAGACCGAGATCCCGGTGGAGGACGTGGCCGTCGGCGACGAGGTCGTCGTCCGGCCCGGCGAGAAGATCCCGGTGGACGCCGAGGTGATCTCCGGGTCCTCCGCGGTGGACGAGTCGATGGTGACCGGAGAGCCCATGCCCGTGACCAAGCGGGCCGGGGACACGGTCATCGGCGCGACCGTCAACGGCACCGGATCACTTCGGGTGCGGGCGGCCAAGGTCGGGGCCGACACCATGCTGGCCCAGATCATCCGGCTGGTGCGGCAGGCGCAGGCCTCCAAGGCGCCGATCCAGCGGCTGGCCGACGCCACCTCGGCGTACTTCGTGCCCGCCGTGATCGCTATCGCGATCGGCACCTTCGCGCTCTGGTACGTCGTGGGCCCGGCTCCGGCGCTGACCCTGGCGCTCGTGTCGGCCGTCGCCGTACTGATCATCGCCTGCCCGTGCGCACTGGGCCTTGCCACCCCGATGTCCATCATGGTCGGCACCGGCAAGGGCGCCCGCGCGGGCATCCTGATCCGCTCGGCCGAGGCCCTGGAGACCGCGCACAAGCTGGACACGGTCGTCCTGGACAAGACCGGCACGATCACCGCGGGAACGCCCGTCCTCACCGACATCCGCCCGGTCGGCGATGTGGAGCCCGACCGCCTGCTGGTCTTGGTCGCCGGGGCCGAACGCGACAGCGAGCACCCTCTGGCCGCCGCCATCGCCGCCGGGGCGCGTGAGCAGGGGCTGGAGGTGCCGACCGCGACCGGTTTCGACTCGGTGACCGGCAAGGGCGTGCAGGCCACGGTCGACGGGCACGCGGTGCTGGTCGGCGCGGCGCGGCTGCTCGCCGATGTCGGGATCGACACCGCCGAACTGGCCTCGGCCGCAGCTGAGTTGTCCGCGCAGGGCAAGACGCCGGTGATGGCGGCGGTCGACGGCCGGCCCGCCGGAGTGCTCGCGGTCGCCGACACCGTCAAGGAGGACTCGGCAGCGGCCATCACCGCCCTGCACGAGATGGGCGTACAGGTGGTCATGCTCACCGGCGACAACCGGCGCACGGCCGCCGCGATCGCCGCCGAGGTCGGCATCGAGCGCGCGCTCGCCGAGGTTCTGCCCGAGCACAAGGCCGACGCCATACGGGGGCTGCAGGCCGAGGGACGCCGGGTGGGCATGGTCGGCGACGGCATCAACGACGCCCCCGCACTGGCCGCCGCCGACGTGGGCTTCGCCATCGGCACCGGCACGGACGTCGCCATCGAGGCCGCCGACGTCACCCTCATCTCCGGCTCTCTGTCCGGCGTGGTCACCGCGATCCGGCTGTCGCGGGCGACCATGCGCAACATCCGGCAAAACCTGTTCTTCGCCCTGGTCTACAACGCCGTGGGCGTGCCCGTCGCCGCCGGGGCCCTCTACCCGTGGCTCGGCCTGCGGCTCAGCCCGATCATCGCCGCCGCCGCGATGGCCCTGTCCTCCCTGTCCGTGGTCACCAACGCCAACCGGCTGCGCCGCTGGCGCTCCGCGCCGTTGCCCAGCGCCGCCCCTGCCGCGGTCCAGCCGCGGGTGGAGGTACCCGAGGACCGTGACATCCGGCCCGGTACGACACCCGACCGCGCCGCTCAGCCCGACACGGCCATGGAGCGACCTGACCCAACCACGGAGACCGATATGAGCATCTTCAAGCGCCACGCTCGCCACAGCCACGATGCCCCGGCCGAGACCGAGACCGAAACCGCGACAGTCACCGACCCGGTCTGTGGCATGCAGATCACCCCGGACGCCGCTGCCGAACAGCGCGAAGTGGACGGCCATACCTACTACTTCTGCTCCCGGCAGTGCGTCACCGACTTCGACGCCGACCCCGCCCGCTACATCCGCGCCGGAGCGTAGCCGCGTCCCGTCGCCCGAGACCGTACGGAGTCCGCCATGACCAAGCAGGCCGAACCCCCGCCCCCGGGCGACCGGCCGACGCCGACCGCGCCACCGCCCCCGCCCGCCTGGCGGCACTGGCTATGGCCGCTGGCCGTCCTCCTGGCCGTCGGCCTGTGGGCGTGGCTGCCGGGGCTGCGCTCCGACGAGCCGGTGAAGATGGACCTGACGTACTCGAAGTTCATCGACCAGGTCGACGACGGCAAGGTCAAGTCAGTCACGATCAAGGCCAACGGTGAGACCAGCGGCACTCTCACCAACGGGCACACCTTCACCACGGCCGTCCCGGTCCAGCTGGCCGGTGACCAACTGCTGGACCGGCTGGAGGACAAGAAGGTGGCGGTGACGGCCAAGCCGCCGTCCACCTCCCCCTCCGCCGGCTCCCAGATCGTGTCCTGGATCCTGATCCTGGGCCCGTTCCTGCTCATCATCTGGTTCTGGCGCCGGATGTCGAAGGGCGCGGCCGGACACATGCAGGGCATGCTGGGCGGGGTCGGCAAGTCCAAGGTCAAGGTCTTCGACGCGGAACGGCCCGAGACCACGTTCGTGGACGTCGCGGGCTACCAGGGTGCCAAGTCCGAGATCGCCGAAGTGGTCGACTTCCTACGTAGGCCCGAACGCTACCGCCGCGCCGGGGCGATGGCGCCGCGCGGTGTGCTGATGGTCGGCCCGCCCGGCACCGGCAAGACCCTGCTGGCCCGCGCCGTCGCGGGCGAGGCGGAGGTGCCGTTCCTGTCGGTGGCCGGGTCGAGTTTCGTCGAGATGTACGTCGGTGTCGGTGCCGCACGCGTACGGGACCTGTTCACCGAGGCCCGCAAGCGGGCGCCCGCCATCGTCTTCGTCGACGAGATCGACGCGCTCGGCGGCCGCCGCGCCGCGGCCGGGCAGATCGTCTCCAACGACGAGCGGGAGCAGACCCTCAACCAACTCCTGTCCGAGATGGACGGCTTCGAGGCCACCGAAGGCATCGTCGTGCTCGCCGCCACCAACCGACCCGAGGTCCTCGACCCGGCGCTGCTTCGCCCCGGACGCTTCGACCGGCAGGTCACCATCCCGCTGCCCACCCTGGCCGAACGTGCCGCCATCCTGGCCGTGCACTGCCAGGACAAACAGCTGGGCAAGGACGTCGACCTGGAGAAGGTGGCGCGCGGCACGCCCGGCTTCTCCGGCGCGGACCTGGCCAACCTGGCCAACGAGGCCGCCATCGTCGCCGTACGCGACGGCCGAGAGGTCCTTCTCGCGGACGACTTCGACGCGGCCCGCGACCGCATCCTGCTCGGCCGCCGAGAGGGCTCCAACGTGCTGCTGCCCGCCGAGAAGGAAGCTGTCGCCGTCCACGAGGCCGGTCACGCCCTGGTCGCCGCGCTGTCCCCGCACGCCGACCCGGTGGCCAAGGTGACCATCCTGCCCGCTGGGCAGGCCCTCGGCGTCACCGAGCAACTTCCGCTGGTGGAACGCCACTTGTACGGCGAGGACTACCTGAACCAGACCCTGTCGGTGCGGCTCGGCGGTCGTGCGGCCGAACTTGTCGTCTTCGGCCAGGGCTCCACCGGAGCCGCCAACGACCTGGCGGGAGCCACCGAGTTGGCCACCAAGATGGTCCGCGAGTTCGGCCTGTCGCCCGCGCTCGGCCCGGTGGGCTATCCGCAGGGCGGCTCGGTATTCCTGGGCAGCGGCGGGACCGCCATGTCCAGCCGCCCCTTCGCCGAGGCCACGCAGGCCGCCATCGACGCGGAGATCGCCCGGCTGCTGCGCGAGGCCGAACAGCGGGCCACCGGCCTGCTCACCGAACACCGTGGGCAACTGGATGAGCTGGCCGGCCTGCTCCTCACGCAGGAGACCGTGGACGGCACGGTGGTCTACGACCTGCTGGGCACCGAGCCGCCGAGTGCGCACCCGACGGGGGAGACGATCGCGCCGCGCCGCGTCTCCGTCGCCAAGGAGCCCGCCGCGCATCGCACCCGTCACGCACACGTGACGCCCGCTGCCGGCCGGGACCGGTCCGACACGCCTCCGAAGGCCGCGTCATGACCCGCGCCGACACCCACCGGGAGCCCCCGAATGCGGCGCACCGCTGGTGGATGCTGACGTCCGTCTGCCTGGCTTGGTTCCTGGTCCTGGCCGACGACACCGCCGTCGCTATCGCCATGCCCCCGATCGGGCGGGACCTCGGCCTCGACCTGACCGGCCTGGAGTGGGTGGTCAACCTCTACACCCTCGCCTTCGCGGTCCTGACCCTGTGGGGCGGGATGCTCGCCGACCGGTACGGGGCCAGGCCGGTCTTCCTCACCGGGCTGATGGCGTTCACCGTCTTCTCGCTGGCCGCCGGACTGTCCCCCGACGGCCCGGCGCTGATCGGGCTGCGCGCCGCCCAGGGCGCCGGAGCGGCGCTGATGGGTCCTGCCGCCCTGTCCTTGCTGCTCGCCGCGTTCACCGGTCCGTCGCGGGCCCTCGCCCTGGGCGTGTGGTCCGGGGCCGGTGCCACGGCGCTGGCCGGAGGCCCGCTGCTCGGCGCGGCGCTCACCGCGGGCTTCGGCTGGCGGTCGATCTTCCTGCTCAACGTCGTCCTCGGACCCGTACTGTGGGCGATCGCGCGCCGTACGCTGCCTGCCCCGCAACCCCGCGCCCGCACCGGGCCGTTGGACCTCGCCGGTGGTGTCGCCTCCGCGGTCGGCCTGTCCGCCCTGATCTTCGCGCTGACCCGGGCGACCGTCTACGGCTGGACCTCGCCGAGGCTGTGGGCGCTGCTGGCCGGCGCCGTGGCGGCCCTTGCTCTCTTCGTCGTGATCGAACGCCGGGCGGCCGCACCGTTGCTGGACCTGTCGCTGCTGCGCAGGCCGAACTTCCTGGTCGGCAACGTGCTGGGGCTGGTCAGCCTCGCCGTCATGTGCAGCGTGTTCTTCTTCCTGGCGCTGTACCTCCAACTGGCCACCGGCGCCACACCGATCCGGGCGGGCCTGGCCCTGCTGCCGCTGACCCTGCTCGGCGCGGTGGTCGCACCGGCCACCGGATGGCTCGTCCCTCGTGTCGGCACCCGTGTCCTGATCGGCGCCGGGCTGCTGCTGACCGCCACCGGGCTGATCCTGCTGGCCGGCATCGACCCAGGCTGGGGGAGCTGGCAGCTGCTTCCGGGGTTGCTGGTCACCGGCCTGGGCATCGGGCTGTCGACCACCCCGATCACCACCGCCACGCTCGGCCACGTCCCCGACCACCACACCGGCATCGCGAGCGCCGCCCTGAACGCCTCCCGCACCATCGGTCTGTCGCTCGGCATCGCCGTCATGGGCACGATCGTCGCCGCCCAGTGGCCCGACGACCTCACCAAGACCAGCCCCGCCGGCACCGATCTCACCACCGGCATCGCCGACGGTATGTGGATCAACGCCGCGCTCGCGCTGGCCGCCGCGGCTCTCGCGGCCGCCGCCGTCCGCGCCGGGTCACGGCCACGGGCCGCAGTGCCGGAGGGCGCCCCCGCGCGCTCAGTGGACGGGCGGGTTCCGGCGAACCCGGGAACACCCCGGCAGTACCCCCGAGAAACTCCCACTCACCGGCGAGGAGAAAGGTGACCGACCATGCTGCAGAACGTGGATGTCGGCCGACGGCGTCTGGACGCCTACCGCCGGTGCGCGGGGGACGCGGTCGTGGACGAGCTGCACCGCCTCGCGGCGCCGCTGGACGGCGTACGCGTCCTGCACGTCAACGCGACCTCCTACGGCGGCGGGGTGGCGGAGATCCTGCGCTCCGAGGTGCCGTTGCTGCGTGACCTGGGCGTGGTCGCCGACTGGAAGACCATCACCGCCGAGCAGGGCTTCTTCGAGGTGACCAAGGCCCTCCACAACGGCCTGCAGGGCGATCCGCGGGGCCTGACCGACGAGCAGTGGCAGGTGTACGACGCCGCCTCGGAGCAGGTCGCCGCCCAGCTGGAGGAGTCGTACGACATCGTCATCGTGCACGACCCGCAGCCGCTGGCCCTGCCGCACCGGCACGGCCGGGGCGGGGCGAAGTGGGTGTGGCGCTGCCACATCGACAGCTCCCAGCCCAACCCGCACGTCTGGGATCGCCTGCGCCCGCTGCTCTCCGTCTACGACGCCGCCGTCTTCACCCTGGGAGCGTTCGTCCCGCCCGGCATCCCGGTGAACCGGGTGGAGATCATTCCACCGGCCATCGATCCGCTCAGCCCGAAGAACATGCCCATCGATGAGGCATTCGCCGCCGGCGTGCTGGACTGGATCGGCGTGGACACCGCACGCCCGCTGCTGGTGCAGGTCTCCCGCTTCGACCCCTGGAAGGACCCGCTCGGCGTCATCGACGCCTACCGGACGGTCAAACGCCAGGTGCCGGGCGTGCAGCTGGCACTGGTCGGGTCGATGGCGCTGGACGACCCGGAGGGCTGGCGGGTCTACCGGCAGATCACGTCCGCCGCGGCCGATGATCCGGACATCTCGCTGTTCACCAACCTCACCGGGGTGGGTAACATCGAGGTCAACGCCTTCCAGAGGCACGCGGACGTGGTCATCCAGAAGTCGCTGCGGGAGGGCTTCGGCCTGGTGGTCTCCGAGGCGACCTGGAAGGGCACTCCGGTGGTCGCGGGCCGGGCCGGAGGCATCCCGCTGCAACTGCCGGACGGGGTCGGCGGACTCCTGGTGGACACGCCTGACGAGTGCGCCGATGCCGTCCTCGGCCTGCTCGCCGACCCGGGGAAAGCCCGCCGCTTCGCCGCCGCGGGGCGGGAGCTGGTGCGCGAGCGTTTCCTGCTGCCCCGCCTGATCGGCGACGAACTTCGGCTGATCACCAGCCTGCTCGGCCACACCCTGGCCGCCCCCAGGGCGCTGGCGGCCGCAGGCACGGCGGGTGAGGCGAGGGACCCGGTCTGCGGGATGCGGGTGGACGGTGCTGGGGTCCACCGCACGGAATACCGGGGACAGGAGTTCCGGTTCTGCTCCGCCTCCTGCGCCCGCCAGTTCGCCGCCGATCCCGACCTGTTCTGGCGCGCCGTGGCACGAGCCGCCCGCGGCGCGTCCGCCACCGCGTGAGCCGTGAAGGAGCGGCCGTCATGTCCGAGTTGCGCCGGGACCCGTTCACCCGCGACTGGGTGGCCATCGCGCCCGGACGCCGCGAGCGCCCTCAGCGGATGCCCACGCCGGCCGGATCGCCGGTACGCCGGCTTCCTGCCGCTGATCCGGCCTGCCCCTTCTGCCCCGGCCGTGAGGAGGCCACCCCGCCCGAGCTGTGGCGCCTGCCCGCCGCCGTCGACACCGCGCCCGGCGCCTGGCGGCTGCGGGTGGTGCCCAACCGCTACCCCGTGGTGGCC
>NZ_MUMF01000442.1 GCF_002155905.1 Streptomyces tricolor
CGGCCTCAGCCTGGCCACCGGCCGTGCGGCCCTGGCGCACCGCGTCGCGGCGGTCGGCGAGACCACCGACGAACTGCTCGCCGCCCTCGACACCACCCTCCCCACCGTGGCCCGCGAAGCCCGGACCGCGTTCGTGTTCGCGGGGCAGGGTGCGCAGCGGGTGGGGATGGGTGTGGAACTGGCCGCTTCCTTCCCGGTGTTCGCTGAGGCCTTCGGTGAGGTGTGTGCCGCGTTCGACGGTCTGCTGGACCGTCCGTTGCGGGAGGTGATCAATACTCCTGAGCTGGATCGGACGGTGTACGCGCAGCCTGCGTTGTTCGCTTTCGAGGTGGCGCTGTTCCGGCTGCTGGAGTCGTGGGGTGTCGCCCCGGATGCCGTGCTCGGTCATTCGGTGGGTGAGTTGGCCGCCGCGTACTTGGCCGGTGTGTGGTCTTTGCCGGATGCGGCTCGGGTCGTGGCGGCGCGGGGCCGGTTGATGCAGGCGCTGCCGGAGGGCGGTGCGATGGTCGCGGTCCAGGCGGGTGAGGGTGAGATGGAGTTGCCGGAGGGGGTGGAGCTGGCGGCGGTCAACGGTCCGTCGTCGGTGGTCCTCTCCGGTGACGAGGAGGCCGTGCTGGCCGAGGCGGCCCGCTGGTCGGACCGTCGTACCAAGCGGCTGCCGGTCAGCCATGCCTTCCACTCGCATCTGATGGAGCCGGTTCTGGAGGACTTCCGGCAGGTGCTGGAGTCCGTCTCCTTCCATGCGCCGAGGCTGGTGTTCGTCTCGACGGTGACCGGCACCCCGGTGGGTGACGAGCTGTGTGATCCGGAGTACTGGGTCCGCAATGTCCGTCAGACGGTCCGGTTCGCCGATGCCGTGGTGGCGGCGGAGGCCGGTGTCTTCGTGGAGCTGGCGCCGGACGCGGTGCTGTCGGGCCCGGTCGCGGAGTCGGCCGGCGAGGCGGTGTGCGTCCCGGCACAGCGGGCGGGCGAGCCGGCCGCGCATGCTGTCGTGACGGCGCTCGGTGTGCTGCACGCGCAGGGTGTCGAGGTGGCGTGGGACCGGTTCTTCGCCGGTACGGCAGCCCGTCGCGTGGACCTGCCGACCTACGCCTTCCAACGCGAACGCTTCTGGCTCGCTCCGCCCGTCGCCGGCCCCGTCGGCCTGGCGGGCGTGGGGCTCACGGCCACCGGACACCCCCTGCTCGGCGCCAGCGTCGAACTGCCCGGCACGGACGCGGTCGCGTTCACCGGGAGCATCTCGCTGAGCACCCACCCGTGGCTGGCCGACCACGCCATCCTGGGTCCGGCCCTGCTGCCGGGCACGGCGTTCCTGGACCTCGCCCTCGCGGCGGGAGAACACGTCGGCTGCCCCCGGGTGGACGACCTCGCGCTCCAGGCCCCGCTGGCCCTCCCCGCACACGGCGCGGTACGTCTTCAGGTCAGGGTCGAGGCGACCGAATCCGACGGGCGCCGTCAGATCGGCGTCTACTCCCGGCCCGAGGACGACGAGCACGCCTGGACCCAGCACGCGATCGGCGTGCTGGCACCCGAAACCGGCCCGGAGTCCGAGGCGTTGACCGAGTGGCCGCCCCCGGGCGCCGAACCCGTGTCCGTCGACGGCCTCTACGACGACCTGGCCGCCACGGGATTCGCGTACGGCCCGCTCTTCCGCGGCCTGCGCGCCGCCTGGGTGCGCGACGGCGCCGTCTACGCCGACGTCGCCCTGCCGGACGAGACGGCCTCCGTCGCCGGCTACGGCCTGCACCCCGCGCTGCTCGACGCGGCCCTGCACGCCCTCGGCTGCGCGCACCTGGTCGAGGACTGGAAGGACGGCCAGCTGCCCTTCGCGTGGACCGGCGCACGGCTCCACGCCGTGGGCGCCCGGGCGTTGCGCGTCCGGCTCCGGGCCGAGAACGGCGGGATCGCGCTGACCGCGGCCGACGCCGGCGGACAGCCCGTGGCCGACATCGAGGGCATCCGGCTGCGGCCCGTCGGCGACGCCGGCACCGTCCGCGCGACGGCGGGCGTACGGCCCTCGCGGGTCGAGTGGATTCCGGTCGTACCGGCGGACGACCGTGCCGCCGACGACGTCACCGTGGTCCCCGTGGCCGGGCGTACCGCCGACGGCGACCTGGCGGCCGAGGTGCGCGCCGGCGTCGCCGCCGCCCTGGCCCGAGTCCAGGAACAGCTGGCCGACGACCGGCCCGGGCGTCTCGTCTTCGTCACCCGGGGCGCCGTCGCGGCCCTGCCGGACGAGGCACCGGACCCGGTGGCCGCCGCCGTCTGGGGCCTGGTGCGCTCGGCCCAGTCCGAGCACCCCGGCCGGTTCCTCCTCGCCGACCTGGAACCCGGCGACGGCGCCCCGGTCTCGGCGGCCGTTCTGCCCGGAGAGCCGCAAACCGCCGTCCGTGACGGCCAGGTGCTCGCACCTCGCCTGGTGCGGTCCGTAGACGTACCGGCCGGTGCCGTGCCGTTCGGTGCGGACGACGTGGTGCTGGTGACCGGTGGCACGGGTGCGCTGGGCCGTGTGGTGGCCCGGCATCTGGTGACCGAACACGGTGTGCGGCGGCTGGTGCTGGCGAGCCGTAGGGGTGGCGCCGAGGAGTTGGTGGCCGA
>NZ_MUMF01000443.1 GCF_002155905.1 Streptomyces tricolor
GGGACCCGGTGACCGGGGCAGCACCCGTTCCGGGCAGAGCGATCGTCACCGTGAGGGCACGGACCGGGTGGCGTAGGCGGGGAGGGCGGCTGATGAGCGCCGGGAGCCGGTCGTCCCCGCCCCGCACGGTCAGGCCATCTCGACGTAGCGGTGGACCCGGTCGAAGCGCCGGGCCGCCAGGTCCCGGTGTCGGATCACCCAGTGGGCGACGCCGGAGTCCAGTTCCGTGACGTCGTCGCCGCACCTCCACGTGGCCAGGAGAGCCCAGTCGGCGCCCTCCCCGTGGGCCGTACCGCTTTGCCCGGACGGGCCGGCCTCCTCGGAATCACGGGCGTAGTGGACGGGGTCGTTCTGGGGCGAGACCGGATGGCCGCCGATCTGCAAGGTCCAGGAAGGGCGATAGCCGCCCACGTCTTCCCAGGCGCCGCAGAGTTCGTCGGCGAGTTCGAACTGCTCGTCCTCGGGGAAGTCGCCCCATCTGTCGAGGGCGAAGCTCTCCGGCATCTGCGCGCTCGACTGGTGCCAGACCGTGCGGAGTTCACGCGGCCGGTACGGCTCGCGCCGGCTGTGTTCGAGAGGGCTCGGCATTGTCGGGGTCCCGGCGGGGACGTACAGCACCGCGTCGGGCACCGGCCCCTCCTTGCCGTGCACATCGGTGCCGGAGAAGAAGAGCAGGTGGCCGTCGGCGGGCAGCGGAAGGCTGGTCGCGCCCGGCGGGAGGGCCGCGAGGTCGACGGAGGCCACGAAGGGATCGGACGGCTCCGGTGCGCCGTGCGGCAGCAGGGGGTCGCCGCCGACCCGGGCCACGAGGGGACCGTCACCGCCCTCGGCCATGTACACCGCCGGCAGGGCGACACGTATCCATTCCTCCACCTCCTTCGCCGGCAGGCCCCGGGAGGCCGCCTCGGCTCGGAAGCGGTTCAGTCTGTCCACGATCTCGTCGGTCACCGGGCCACCCTAACGGGCGTACGGGCGGGCAGCGGGAGGACCAACTCGCAGGCAGGTAGGGGCATTTACGCCGAGAAGGCACCTGATCCTGGTGGTGGGCAGACCCTTCCGAGCCCGCCGGCGGGAGCTACCTGTGCCTGCCTGCTGCATTGCACAACAGGCGTAGGCGGGGTGTAGCTACTGGTGCGCAGCAGCAGGACGAAGAGGGCCGTCATCGGTGCCTCGACTCGGGGGCAGGAGTGGCGGGCTGCGGCTGCCCGGGGTGCGGAAATACTGCCGGCCCGTGCACCCTGACCTGCGACCGGCGCCGGGGCACGTCTGGTGGTCCGGGCCGGCTGGTGCCCCTGGAGCACGGCTCACCTCACCTTCTGCGGGCATTGTCAGTGGCACGGCGTAGCGTGTGATCATCGAACCAGCACTACGGGGGAAGGCCGACGCATGGGCACGCGCGTGGCACAGGACGGGTACACCGCGGAACTGACGGACGATCTGGAAGTCGTCTACCGCAATCCACAGGGGCGGACGCTCAAGAAGATTCCCGCTGCGATCGTGGGCGCTCCGGGGCTCGCAGCCCTTCTCGGGGCACGGAAGCATCTGCGGAAGCACCGTGAGGCGTGCCGCCTGCAGGCGGCTGAGTGGGCGCAAGGCGGTGTGCGGGTGCCGCGTGCCCTGGCCGACGCGGACCCGCTGTGGCGGGAGGCTCTGGAGGCTGACTCCGTCGAGCTGACCGACGAGTTGGGGGACGGCGGACTGTGGGCCCGTACGTATGCCGGGTTCGACGGCCGCACGCTGACCCAGGTGCTCCCCGAGCAGCTCATCCCGCACCGCGACCGCTTGATGCGCGAGCAGCACTGGGAACCGGACGGCTGCTTCTCCACCGGCATACCGGACCCCTCCGACGGAGCACTGCCCTTCCCCGAGCGCGTCATCGCCGCCCACCCCGGCTTCGAGGAGCTGGCGACCGAGAAGCTCCTGCTCCTGCAGGAACGCACGGGTCAGTGGCGGTTCGTCTTCAAGCAGGACATCGACGCTGTCCTCCAGGGCCTGGAGGAGTCCGCCCCCGCACTGCTGATCACGCTCCTCGACGAGATGGCCGACCTCGCCCTTCGGGAGGGCGAGCACGCGGCAGCCGCCGCCTGGTTCGGACGGGCCCGCACCGCCGAGCGGGTGCAGGCGCGCAAGGCCGACAAGGAGTGGCTGCTGGGGCGGTATCTCACGTACGCCGAGGGCAAGGCCCTCTCCGCCACGGTCCTGCGGGCCTGGGCTCGCGAGCTGGCCGTCAAGGGAGCGGCGAGCGAGGCCGACCTCTCGCGCTTCCGCCAGGTGGTGATCCGCCGCGTCCAGGCGTCGTCCGAGGTGTACCCGCAGCTGGCCGCCGATGTGCGCAAGCTCGCCAAGGCCGCCGGTCTGGACCCCGAGAGGGAACTGGCCACGCTGCTCGGGGAGATGTTCGCGGTCGGCGGCGTCTCGCTGTCCGACGACAAGTTCTGGACCGACTGCCTCAAGGGCCCGGCCATGGACCTGCTCGGCAGCCACGCTCCGGAGGCCGCCCGCCAAGTGCTGAAGCTGCGTCCTCGCCGCTTCAGCGACAGCCCCAAGGTGTGGCGGGAGCTTCTGGAGCGCACGGGTGCGCTGGCGCTGCTCACCGGCGAGGTCCCGGGGCTGCCCGTCGGCGAGGCCGCCGCCTGGCTGTCCGCGTGCATCCGGTCGAACACCGACAGGAACGGTCCCTGGCCCGTGATGTACGAGATCGCCGAGCGGATCGCGCCGAAGCTGGCCGCCGACGGTGTGCCCGTTGAGTTCCGCTACCAGCGATTCGGCGAGTACACCGACTTCAGGACGCCTCTCGACCTGATCGACCTGCTTCTGGAGCACGGCGCCCCGGTCGCCGACCCTCCGGGGCTCCTCGGCCCGTCGCAGCTGTACCACATCCAGCTCAGCCACCGGCCGGAGCTGGAGTTCGTGCAGGCGGACGAGCGCTTCGCCCGCGAACTGCGGGCACGGGTGCGCGCGGACGTGGAGATGACCACCAAGGACCTGGCGTCCAACAGCTGGTACCAGCCGCACCAGACCAAGGGCTGGGACCGGATCCCGCAGCTGTTCGACAATCCGGTCGGGCACGAGGAGATCCGGGCCTGGTTCGACCGCGAGCGGGCCAAGCTGCGCGCGGGGGTCGACTTCGAGGAACTGGTCCTGCTGCTCGGCCGGCTCGTCCACGTGGGGGTGGCGGTGGACCTCCTCCTCAGGGACGCGGACGCCGCCGCGGAGTTCGCGGCGGTGGACGTCATGCCGCTGCTGATGGCGGAGCTGCCCGACACCGTCTCGCGTGCGCAGGTCGAGGAGTTGCTGGGAAGGCTCCAGCCCGACTACGTCGAACAGGAGGGTGTCCGGGGACCCAATCGCGGACCGATCCTGGAGGCACTGCCGCAACTGGGCGAGCCGATGCAGAGCCGGGCCGCTCGTGCCCTGGTCATGGCCGTCAACTGCCGTGCGGGACTGGAGCGGCTGGTCCGCCGCCTCGCCCCCGGCGAGGGCGAGGCGTCACCGACCGCCGGCACGCGGCCGGAGGAGCCGGAGGACCAGGTGAGCCGTCAGATGATGGCGCTCGCGAAGGACGGCACGGCCGTGTGGGGAGGCGATCTGGCGCAGGCCACCACCACGTTCGACCGCCTGCCCCGCAACGGGCGGTTTCGCCGCACGCACGCGTGCGCCGCGGCACTGGTCCTGTGCGCCGTCTCGTCGCGGGCGGACTGCTCGGCGGCCCGGTCGCTGATGATGTACGCCGCCCACCCCTTCGTCACCGGTGAGCCGGGGCATTGGCGGATCGTCCACTGCGAGGTTCCCGAGGACCGTGCCGACGTCAACGCCCCGCTTCCGGGGACCGTCTTCCGGACGGACACGTCCGTCGCCTTCGTACTGGCCAGTGCGGGCAGGGACCCCCGGCGGACGTTGTGGGAGTACTCCCCGGACGGCGTCTTCCCGGAGGACGGCCCACTGGCTGCCGCGGGCGTGAAGCTCACGCGTGCCCATGTGCTGCAGCCGGTCCGCCCCGGCGGCTGGTTCACGCGCTTCGCCGAGCTGTACCGCAAGCACGGCCCGGCACCGGCCCGCCCCGAGCTCGCCGCAGCCTTCGCGGAGCGGCTGGGCCTCTCCCCGGCAGAGGCCACCGCGCTGCTGACCGCACACGTCCCCTGCGCCCCGCACCAGTTGGAGGACGAGGACGACTACGTCTCCGGCCACTACTCCGCCGACCTGGAGTCCTGGAAGATCCGGCACAAGGAGGCGGAACAGGCGGTTGCCGCACTGGCCGACGCGCTCGGCCCCCGGTTCTTCACGACCCTCTACGACAAGCTCCTTCCCGACGACCCCGAGCAGCTGTGGGTCACAGGCCCCGACGTCGACCGGGCCGCCGAGTGGTGGCTGGAGGAGCTGGGCAGCCCCCTGCCCGTACCCACCGCGCTGCTGCCCCTCGCCCTCAAGGAGACACTCCCGCCGCAGGGCGAGGCGGCCTTCGCCCGGCAGAAGCGCCGGGGCGACCGGGGCTGGTGGCCCCACCTGCGGCTGCCCGCCCTGCTCGGCCGCCTCGCCACCGGGGCGGACTGCCTGGCTTCCCACCGCGCGAGCCTGGCCGGCGAACCCCACCTGCTGGCCCTGCCGAGGATCGCCGCCTGGCTCGCCTACCGCACCCCGGCCGGTGACCCGTTGCGCCCCGCGATCGGCGCGGCGATATCCCGGCTGTGCGAGGAGCGGGCCTCGGCCCCCGGCCCGCTCACTCTCTTCTCCCTGCAGACCAACTACCTGATGGGCCCGCCTCCTTCGACCGAGGCGCTCTCCGCTCATCCGGCGGTCACGGAGGTGGCCGAGCCGGCGTACGACATGCGGCATCTGCGTGTGGACCCTGCGGCGCTCAAGGGGCCCGATGATCCGCTGCTGGACACCTTGGACGCCTACCTCGACTCCGTGCTGCCCTCGCAGTGGCTGCCCAGCCCCTCCGGACTGCCCGCCGTCGCGGACCTGCGGCTGCTGCTGAGCGACGACTTCGCCGCGCTCGGGGAGCACCTGGCCACCGACGGCGAGCGGTCCCCCGGCTGGGAACAGGACCCGGCGCGGTCCGTGCCGCATCTCGTCGAGGACTGCGCCAGGGCCTTCGGGCTGGGCAAGGACGCCGCGTCGCTCTACCTGATGCTGCTGGCGCTGCCGGACCCGTCGGACCGCAACGTCAAGGCGTGGACCGGCTGGAAGCCCAGCCGCTTCAAAGATGCGCAGGCCGAACTGGAGGCGTCGGGCCGAGTGCTGCGGGCCGTCCGGTCACGAGCGGGCCGCTCCCTCTTCCTGCCGGGCGCCTGGCAGGAGCGGAAGCCGCCGCGTCTGCCGGTCGAGGCGTCGAAGCTCGGTCTGCTGCCGCTGGCCAGGGAGCACCGGTCGACGTCACACCTGGCTGCGGTGCCCTCCGCCCCGCTGCCCGTGCTGTTCACGCGGGCGTGGGACGGCGTAGCGGCGGGCCTGGCAGGACGATCGGGACAGTACCGATGAGGTGATACCGCTGACGAAGCGCCACGAGGCCGGAACAACCAGGACCGGACCCGGTCGGCAGCGGACGCTCGCCTGCGCGCGGCAGCGTCCGCTGTCCGGCGGACCGCACGGTGCGTGCTCATCGGGTCGGCGGGGATGCGTGCCGTCATTTCTCTGGCCGGTGGTCCGCTTGGTGCCGGAGGCGATGGGCGGCGGAGGCCCGGGGCTGTTGCACGGGCTGACCAGGGTGAGGTCCGGAGAGCAGTTCCAAGGGGCGGTCACCGCGCTCCGCCGGGTACTGCGGGAGCCGCGCCCTGCGGTGGCAGCTGGCCGGCGAGCGTATGAGGTGCCGACTGCCGGCATGGACCACCCCGGGTCGAAGACTCCCGTGAACTCCGGCGGTTCCCTCCGGAGCGTCAGTCCCTCGCCGCAGCCTCATGCGGTAGTCCGGATGGGGAGCCCCTCGGACGGCGCGCCGGCAGTGTGGCGTTCGGTGTGCGACTTGAGTCGCGCCCGGCGGGTTCGAGCGCGGGCGACGGTCGACGTCGGCGGCTGTGCAGCGATGGGCCCTGCTCCAGCCGGTCCGCCCAGGCCGACGACTCCGGGCGCACGGTGAGCCGCCCCGGCGACGACGTCGTACCCGACGGCCGCGAAGTGCCCGGAGCGATCGGGGCCCATGGCCGCCCACCGCTCGTGCAGCGAGGCGCCCGACGGCCTGGAACTCGCAGGCCCGCTCGGTGACCAGCGCGCCGATCGCCGCGCCCCAGGCAGAGCGGCTCGCGCCCGTCCCGGCGCACGACCCGTGAGCGGGCACGGCTCCGTCACCTTCGCCGCCCGGCCGCCGTGCCGCAGGCGTTTGCCCCTGATCGGCCGCAGGCGACAGGCAGCCTCACAGCGATGCAGGTTCAGTGAGCCCTTTCCAACCTGGCTCCGGCAGGAACCCGGCGAGGCTGTCTTGCTGCGCGGTTGACGGACCTGCAGGTGACGGAATTCACGGCGTGCTGGGAGGCTCTGTGAGCAGGCGTGGTGCCGGCGGCAGCGGCGTAGGCGCTCCCGTCTCTGGCGCGGCGCGAAACGCCTCGATCACGTAGGCGGCGAAGCGGCGGGAGGCCGTGGCCCGGGCGGCACGCGGCGCGCCTTGGAGGCCCCGGTGGGCCATGAGCATGAGGATCAGGTCGTCGACGACGAAGCCGGGGCGCAGCTGGCCGGTCTCCTGGGCGCGGCGGGCCAGTTCTCCGACCGCGCGCCGAGCCTGCTCTTGGTCGGCGGCGAAGTCCATGGCCTCGGGGAAGGCCGTCATGAAGGCGTCGGCGAATCCCCGACTGTGCGCGTGGAGTTCGCAGATCCGCTCGATCAGGCTCCGGAATCCGTGCCATGGGTCCGGGTCCGTAAGGGCGTCGCGGACGGCGGCGCGGCAGGCCCGCCGCTGGTCGGCGAAGGCCTCCGCGATCAGTGCCTGTTTGGCCGGGAAGTGCCGGTACAGCGTGGCGGGGCCGACGCCTGCGTGCCGGGCGACCTCGCGCATGGGCGCACTCAGGCCCTCTTCGCCGAACACCGCGCGGGCGGCGTCCAGGATGCGGGCCCGGTTGTCGCGGGCGTCGGAGCGCACGGTCTGAGGCAAATGGCGGGTCATCGGTTCTCACTTTAGCCAAGCGGGCGGGGGCGTCCGTTACGGTCCGATGGCGGTGCTGCCGCCCCGTCCCGGCACTTCGCCGGTGACGCCCCGGCCGTGGGGGCCGGCTCGACGCCCGCGGCCGCAGCAGCTGCGATCCGTCCTTCCACCGACCCGAGGAGCCGAGATGAAAGCCGTCGTGATCAGGACGTTCGGAGACCCCGATGGCCTGGAGATCGTCGATGTGCCCGTGCCCGTTCCTGCCCCGGGGCAGG
>NZ_MUMF01000444.1 GCF_002155905.1 Streptomyces tricolor
GCGCCGGTCCGACGGCGCCCCGCCGGACGTACCGGCGGTCCTCGCCCGCCCCGGCGGCCGGGGCGGCCCCCTGCCCGGCCGGCCGGTCGCCGAGCGTCGCGGGGCCGAACTCCCGGGTGGGCACGAGGGGGTGCAGGAACACGGCGAGGCCCGGCAGCCGCAGCCCCTCGGCGATCGTGTGCCCGAGCGGTGCCAGGGAGGCGGACAGCAGCAGGTCATCGCTGTGCCGGGCGGCCGGCCGAGCAGCTCCTCGGCCGGCCGCCGCGCCAGGCCACCACCCGCAGCGGCTTTCCGGCGCCTGCCCCCACTCCCGCTAGGCCGCGGCGGAGACCGCCACCAGGACCACCGCCGCCAGCAGCGCGCAGCCCAGCAGGCAGCAGGCCAGCAGCCGCCCGCGCAGCGCCCGGTACCGCGCCTCGTACGCCGCCCGCAGCTCCTCCGCCCGCTCGGCCGTACGGCGCCACGAGAGCCGGGCCAGTGCCAGGTACTCGGCCTGGAACTCCCGCTCCACGTCCTCCCGTTGGCGGCCGGGAGCCGGCCCAGCCGGGAACTGAGGCGCACCGCGGCGGTACGGCCCTCCTCCCGGGCGGCGGCCAGCAGCAGATGACCCTCGATCTGCCGAACGAGGTCCCGCTCGTCATGGGCCGTCATCGCGCGGTCAGCTCCCGCTCCCGCTCCCGCGCCGCGATGTCCGGGTGGTGCAGGTCGAACGCCGGGGATTCGCTGCGGATCCGCGGCAGGGTGAGGAAGTTGTGCCGCGGCGGCGGGCAGGAGGTCGCCCACTCCAGCGAGCGGCCGTAGCCCCAGGGATCGTCGACTCGGACCGGCTCGGCGTACTTGGCCGTCTTCCACACGTTGTAGAAGAAGGGCAGCAGAGAGGCGCCGAGCAGGAACGAGAAGACCGAGGAGACCGTGTTGAGCGTGGTGAGTCCCTCGGCCGCGAGGTAGTCGGGGATCCGGCGCTGCATGCCTTCCGCGCCCAGCCAGTGCTGGACCAGGAAGGTGCCGTGGAAGCCGGTGAACAGCGTCCAGAAGGTGATCTTGCCGAGACGCTCGTCCAGCATCTTGCCGGTCCACTTCGGCCACCAGAAGTGGAAGCCGGAGAACATCGCGAAGACGACCGTGCCGAAGACCACGTAGTGGAAGTGGGCCACCACGAAGTACGAGTCCGACACATGGAAGTCGATGGGCGGGGAGGCGAGCATCACGCCGGTGAGCCCGCCGAAGACGAACGTGATGAGGAAGCCCATCACCCAGAGCATCGGCGTCTCG
>NZ_MUMF01000445.1 GCF_002155905.1 Streptomyces tricolor
GGGTAGGGGGGTCGGCCGGGTGCGGGGCCAGGAGGGGGAGTTGGGATGCCAGGCGCTGTTCGCACAGCTCGACCAGGCGGTCGTACCCGGCCTTCCCCATCAGCTCCGTCAGCTCGGCCCGGTAGGACACGTACACCGGCTCCCCGGCGCCGTGTGCCGACGTCGCCGAGGTGCACCACCAGTGCAGGTCGTGGCCGCCGGGCCCCCAGCCCCGCCGGTCGTACTCCCCGATGGACACCTGGAGCACGCGCGTGTCGTCCGGCCGGTCGATCCAGTCGTACGTCCGCCGGATCGGCAGCTGCCAGCACACGTCCGGCTTGGTCTCCAGCGGCTCCCGCCCCTCCTTCAGCGCGAGGATGTGGAGGGAGCAGCCCGCGCCGCCCGCGAACCCCGGCCGGTTCTGGAAGATGCACGACCCCTGGAAGGGGCGCGTCTGCCGGGAGCCTTCCTCGTCCTCGGAGATCCAGCCGTTCCGCGTGCCCTCGTCGTGGTGCTGCCAGATCTCCGGCGTGAGCCGCGCCACATGCTCGGCGACCCGCTTCTCGTCGTCCTCGTCGGAGAAGTGCGCCCCCAGCGTGCAGCACCCGTCGTCCGCCCGGCCCGCCTGAATGCCCTGGCAGCCACTGCCGAAGATGCAGTTCCAGCGAGAGGTCAGCCATGTCAGATCGCAGCGGAACACCTGCTCGTCGTCCGCCGGATCAGGGAACTCCACCCAGGCGCGGGCGAAGTCGAGCCCCTTCTCGTCGCTCATCTTCGCCTCCTTGGTGGTTCTGGCAGCCTTACGACTTTTGTCCGCCTTGTCGACCTTCGCCTTTTTCGTCTTTGGCACCCGTCCAGGGTAAGTGGCCCAGCACCGCTCCGGGGACGGAGCACGGACGATCTGGCAGTAGCGTTCCGTACATGAGACTCGGTGTCCTGGACGTGGGTTCGAACACGGTGCATCTGCTGGTGGTGGACGCTCACCCCGGCGCGCGTCCGCTGCCCGCGCATTCCCACAAGGCCGACCTTCGGCTCGCCCAGCTCCTCGACGACAGCGGTGCCATCGGCGACGAAGGCATCGACAAGCTGATCGCCGTCGTACGGGACGCGCTCCAGGCCGCCGAGGACAAGGGCGTCGAGAACCTGCTGCCGTTCGCGACCTCCGCCGTCCGCGAGGCCACCAACGCCGACGACGTCCTCGCGCGCGTGGCCGACGAGACCGGCGTACGGCTCCAGGTGCTCACCGGCGCCGAGGAGGCCCGGCTCACCTTCCTCGCCGCCCGCCGCTGGTACGGCTGGTCCGCCGGCCGGCTGCTGGTCCTGGACATCGGCGGCGGCTCCCTGGAGATCGCCTACGGCATGGACGAGGAGCCGGACGCGGCCGTCTCCCTCCCGCTCGGCGCCGGCCGGCTCACCGCCGGCTGGCTGCCCGGCGACCCGCCCGCCCCGGACGACGTCCGCTCCCTGCGCCGGCACGTCCGCACGGAGATAGCCCGCACGGTCGGCGAATTCAGCCGCCTCGGCGCCCCCGACCACGTGGTCGCCACCTCCAAGACCTTCAAGCAGCTCGCCCGCATCGCCGGTGCCGCCCGCAGCGCCGAGGGCCTCTACGTCCAGCGCGAACTCAAGCGCGAGTCCCTGGAGGCCTGGGTCCCGCGCCTGGCGGGCATGACCACGGAACAGCGCGCCGAACTCCCCGGAGTCTCCGAGGGCCGGGCGGGCCAGCTCCTCGCCGGCGCCCTGGTCGCCGAGGGCGCGATGGACCTCTTCGGCGTGGAGAAACTGGAGATCTGCCCCTGGGCCCTCAGAGAGGGCGTGATCCTCCGGCGCCTCGATCACATGGATTCCGATTAGCGGCCCGAACGGCGCGGGACCGTACCGATGTGCGGCTGCGCCGCCGTGGGCGCGCGGAGCGGCCACCCGCCCGCAGCCGCGCACATGGCGAACGTCACAACGGCGAACAGGCACCCGACACCCCCACTGCTCAACCCCGTAAGGTGCAGGACGTGGCTCAACCAACGGACGTGACCGTCGCGCTGTCGACCGCCTCCGTCTATCCGGAGTCGACGGCGACGGCCTTCGAGATCGCCGCGCGCCTCGGCTACGACGGCGTCGAGGTCATGGTGTGGACCGACCCGGTCAGCCAGGACATCGAGGCGCTGCGCCGCCTGTCGGACTACCACGGCATTCCCATCCTGGCCGTCCACGCCCCCTGCCTGCTGATCACCCAGCGAGTCTGGTCCACCGACCCCTGGGTGAAGCTCCAGCGGGCCCGGGCCGCGGCGGAGAAGCTGGGGGCCTCCACCGTCGTCGTCCACCCGCCCTTCCGCTGGCAGCGGCAGTACGCCCGGGACTTCGTCACCGGCATCTGGCGGATGGCGAACGAGACGGACGTACGGTTCGCCGTCGAGAACATGTACCCCTGGCG
Source organism: Streptomyces tricolor (assembly GCF_002155905.1). Classification (GTDB taxonomy): domain Bacteria; phylum Actinomycetota; class Actinomycetes; order Streptomycetales; family Streptomycetaceae; genus Streptomyces; species Streptomyces tricolor. The sequence goes on from NZ_MUMF01000445.1 coordinate 2,408, forward strand.
CTACCGCGACCGCGAGATGCTCGCCTACGCCCCCGACTGGGACGTCACGAACGACGACTACCGGCACTTCACGATCGACCTCAGCCACACGGCGACGGCCCGCACCGACGCCCTCGGCATGATCGACCGCATGGGGGACCGGCTCGGGCACGTGCACCTCGCCGACGGCCGGGGCTCGGCCAAGGACGAGCACCTCGTCCCCGGCCGCGGCACCCAGCCCTGCGCCGAGCTGCTGGAGCGCCTGGTGCACACCGGCTTCGACGGCCATGTCGTGATCGAGGTCAACACGCGGCGGGCGATGTCCGGCGCCGAGCGCGAGGCCGACCTCGCCGAGGCCCTGGAGTTCACCCGGAAACACCTGGCCGCGGCGGCCGTACGGGTGCCGGTCATCGCCGGGGCACCCGTACGGCC
>NZ_MUMF01000446.1 GCF_002155905.1 Streptomyces tricolor
ACGACACCCTCACCGTCCCCGGCCGCACACCCAACACCGCCCCCCGGCTCGCCGCCCGCTGGACGCCCTCGGCCGACCTCAAGACCTGGCGGTTCACCCTCGCCAAGGGCGCCACCTTCCACGACGGCTCCCCGGTCACGGCCAAGGACGTCGTCTTCTCGCTGCGCCGGCTGCGCGCCACCCCGGCCGGCGCCTCCCGGCTCCCCGGCATCCAGGCCAGGAACATCACCGCCGAGGGGACCGGCACCGTCGTCCTCGTCTCCGACTACGCCAACGCCGAACTCCCGCAGCTCACCCGCCTCACCACCTTCGTCGTCCCCGACGGCACGGCCGACAAGGACATGGCCGAGGCGCCCGGCACCGGCCCCTTCACGCTCGACTGGTTCCGCGGCGGCAACGCCCGCCTGGTCCGCAACGACCGGTGGTACGGCGGTGAGGTGCACCTCGACGCCATCGAGGTGAAGATCTTCGAGAGCCCGCAGGCGATGGCGAGCGCGCTGCTGGCCGGCCAGATCGACCTCGCCTCCAACGTCGGCGCCGTCGCGGCCCGCACGGCCAAGGGGCGCGGGGACATCCAGACCGTCCGCCGCCCCAACGACATGGCCATGCCCCTCGTCCTGCGCACCGCCGACGGCCCCTTCGCCGACCCGAAGGTCCGCGAGGCGCTCCGCCTGGCCGTCGACCGCGAGGCCATGGTCAAGCAGGTCCTGTCCGGCTACGGCAGCGTCGCCAACGACGTCCTCGGCACCGGCGACCCCGCCTACGCCAAGGACCTCCCGCAGCGCACCCGCGACCTGGCCCGCGCCAGGAAGCTGCTGAAGGAGGCCGGCTTCGACACCTCCAAGACGTACGAACTCCGCACCACCGAGGACATCTCCGGCCTCGCCGAGTCCGCCACCCTCTTCGCCTCCCAGGTCCGCGAGGCCGGCGTGAAGATCAAGGTGGTCAAGCAGGAGTCGGCCGTCTTCTGGGACAAGACCTGGCTCAAGGCCGACCTCTACACCACCTACTGGGGCACCAACGACTCGGTGGTCTTCTTCGCCAGCAAGACCATGGTCTCCGACAGCGCCCAGAACGAGGCCGGCTTCAGGGACCGCGCGTTCGACGCGGCCTACCGGAAGGCCATCGGCACCGCCGACGCCACCGAGCGCGCGCGGCTGCTGAAGGAACTCCAGCGGATCGAGTACGAACGCTCCGGCTACCTGCTGTGGGGCATGGCCGACGGCATCGACCTCGCCGGGTCCGCCGTCCGCGGCCTGCCCACGCTGCCCGGGTACGGGCGGGTCCAGCTCGAACAGGCATGGCTGGCCCGTTGACGGCCGGCACCGCCGCGCCGGCCCTGGGCGAGGGGGCGGCGCCGCCACGTGTCCTGAGGCACCTCGCCCGCCTCGGCGCGCTGCTGCTCAAGCGCGCGGCACTGCTGGCCACCCTGCTGGCGCTGGTCTTCGTCACCATCGAACTGCTGCCCGGCGACGCGGCGACCGCCACCTCCGAGCGCGGCGAGAGCGCGGCCGACGTCGCCCGCCGGCGCGCCCTGCTCGGCCTGGACCGGCCGCTGCCCACCCGCTTCTGGGACTGGATGTCCGGCCTGCCCACCGGCGACCTCGGCACCTCGGCCCGCGGCGAACGCGTCACCGACCTGATCTCCACCGCGTTCCCCAACACCCTGCTGCTCGGCGGCATCGCCCTGCTCCTCACCGCCGTCCTCTCGCTGGCCCTGGGCTGCTGGGCCGCGCTGCGCCCGGGCGGCCGGCTGGACCGGGCGGTGTCGGGCACGGCGACGGCGGTGCTCGCCCTGCCCGAGTTCGTGGTCGCGGTCGCCCTCGTGCTCGTGCTCTCGCTGTGGACCGGCTGGCTGCCCGCCGTCACCCTCACCGACGCCGACGGAAACCCCGCCTCGTGGACGATGCTGATCCTGCCCGCCCTCGCCCTGACCGTCCCGCAGACCGGCTGGAACACCCGCATCGTGCGCGCCGCCCTCGCCGACGAGGCCCGCGCCCCGCACGTGGAGACCGCTCTCCTGGACGGACTCCCGCCGCACCGCGTGCTGACCCACCACGTCCTGCCCGGCGCCCTGCCCACCATCGCGGCGGGCCTGGCCACCTCCACCGGCATGCTGCTGGGCGGCGCCGTCGTGGTCGAGACGATCTTCAACTACCCCGGTGTCGGCGCGGTCCTGGCCTCCGCCGTCACCGACCGCGACACCCCCGTCATCGCCGGCGTCACGGCCCTGTCCGGCGCGGTCATCACCGGGGTGCTGCTCGCGGCCGACCTGGTGCGGGACGCCGTGGCGGGAGGCCGCCGATGAGCCCCGACAGCACGGCGGGACGCCCGACCGGAACACCGCCCTCACCCCCGGCCCCGGGCACGCCCGCCCCGCG
>NZ_MUMF01000447.1 GCF_002155905.1 Streptomyces tricolor
GACCCACTTCGCGACGGTGTGGTTCTGCTCGATCGCAATGGGGTAGCGGGCCTCGGGGGAGAGGTCGTACTCGGGGAAGACGACGGCGGCCTGGGCGCCGACGGCGAGTTCGCGGACCAGGCGGTCGTGGGTGTGGGCGTTGCCGAAGACCCAGCCGGCGCCGTGGATGTAGACGACGGCGGGGAGGGTGCCGGTGGTGTCGGCGGGCTTGACGATGCGGGCCCGGACGCTGCCGGTGGGGCCGCCGGGGACGGTGATCCACTCCTCGTCGACGGCCGGCTTGTCGATCTCGCCGGACTGCACCTCGTCGACGGCCTTGCGGCCCTCGGCGGGGGGCAGGTCGAAGAGGTAGGGCGGGTTGGCGGTCGCCGCGGCGAACTCGGCCGCCGCGGGTTCCAGTACCGGCCGGGCCGGCGCCTGGGCATCGGACATGCGCATCTCCTCGGATTCCTGGGGCCCGCCACGCTGGAACCGCCGGACGCGGGGCATGCGCCCGTCAGCGCACCGCCGGTGTACCCACAGTGCACGGATTCGCCGGCCGTCGCACGCGGGGCGCGGGCCGGCGTGCCGCGCGCCCCACGGTTCCGCAGGTCAGCCGACGTGGGCGGCGATGGCCCGGGCGCATGCCAGGGACTCGGTGCGGGTGGTGTCCACCTCCAGGTCGTACGACACACCGTCGTGGACCACGCCGGCCTGCGCCGCCGCCATGCCCCGGGCCCGGTCTCCCCGGGCGATCTCGCGGGCCGCGGCCACCGCGGGATCGCACCGCACGCCGACCCACAGCACGGCCAGCCCGGACAGGGCCTTCCGCCACCGCTGCTGGGAGGCCGCTCCGCCGAGGAACACGTCGTCCACGACGACCCTGGCGCCCGCGCGGGCCGTCGCCGCGACGCCCTCCATCCAGGCCGCCTCCAGCGTCCGGAAGTCCGCCCCGACGTGCACCCCGCCGTCCGCGGCGAACTCGATCCCGCCGTCCGCCTCCCGCAGGCGCGGCGGCAGCGCGTCCACGAGCGCGTCGATCCCGAACGCCAGCCAGGGGTCGGGCAGGACGGCCTGCAGACACCGCACGATGCCGGACTTGCCCGCGCTGGAACCACCGTTGAGCAGGATCACCTGAGTCGTCACCGTGCCACAGTACGGAGCCGGACGGGACGGCGGACACCGAATTCCGGCGCCTGACCCGGGCCCGCCCGGTCCTGGACGGCCGGCAGGAGGGCCCCCGGAGGAGCGGCTCGATGTGCTGTACACCCGGATGGTGGACGATCTTCCCGGCGGCCGGGTCCGTATCCTCACCCAGGAGACCCAGATCGGACGGCCCGCCGCCGGACCGGCCCGGCAGACGCCGGACCCGATGCTGAACGGCCACCAGGCGTGGCTGGACGGCCCGGTCCGCGCCGCCTCCGGCCGGACCGGCGCCTGACCCCGAGCCCCGCCACCTTCAGAAAGTCGAGGTCATGACCGACCAACTCACCGTGAGCGTCCTGGGCACCGGCATCATGGGCGCCGCGATGGCCCGCAACCTCGCGCGGGCCGGACACACCGTCCGCGCCTGGAACCGCACCCGCGCCAAGGCCGAGCCACTCGCCGCCGACGGCGCGCACATCGCCGGCACCCCCGCCGAGGCCGTCGAGGGCGCCGACGTCGTCCTGACCATGCTCTACGACGGCCCGGCCACCCTGGACGTCATGCGCGAGGCCGCTCCCGCGCTGCGCTCCGGCACCGCCTGGGTGCAGTCCACCACCGCCGGCGTCGAGGCCATCGGCGACCTGGCCGCCTTCGCCCGCGAGCACGGCCTGGTCTTCTTCGACGCGCCGGTGCTGGGCACCCGCCAGCCCGCCGAGGCCGGCCGGCTCCTCGTGCTCGCCGCGGGCCCCGGTGAGCACCGCGCCGCCGTGACGCCGGTGTTCGACGCGGTGGGCACCCGCACCGTGTGGACCGGGGAGGACGGCGCCGCCGGTACCGCGACCCGGCTGAAGCTCGTCGCCAACAGCTGGGTCCTCGCGGTCACCGCCGCGACCGGCGAGGCGCTGGCCCTGGCCCAGGCGCTCGGCGTGGACCCGCAGGGCTTCTTCGACGCGATCGCGGGCGGTCCGCTGGACATGGGGTACCTGCACGCCAAGTCGCAGCTCATCCTCGACGACCGGCTGACCCCGGCCCAGTTCGCCGTGGCCACGGCCGTCAAGGACGCCCGGCTCATCGTCCGGGCGGGCGAGGAGCACGGCGTGCGGCTGGACGTCGCCGCCGCGAGCGCCGCGCGTCTGGAACGGGCCGCCGCCCAGGGCCACGCCGACGAGGACATGGCCGCCGCCTACTTCGCCAGCTTCGACCCCGCCGACCGGCCGTCCGCCTGAAGGACCCCCGCGGCCTCGATCCGGTCGACCACGAGGCCGCCGCAGGGCACAGGGGCCCCGGTACTGTCCCGGTGCCCCGCCGGCCGGGCGGCTGCCGTCGACCGTGCGGCGGGGTGGGCGGTCATGCGCCCGGGCCGGTGCCCTCCGCCGGCGCGCCCGCCGGCTCCTCCGCCGGGGACGCCGTCGTCTCCGCCGACACGGTGTAGAAGACGGACGAGCCCTGCTTGGTGCGCTGAGCGCCGTTCCTGGCCACGAGGTTCTCGAGGGTGGTGCGGACGACCTTGGTCTGGATGCCGCGTTCGGGATGCGCGCGGCCCAGCGCCTCGGTGACCTCGGCGGCGGAGCGCGGTTCCCGCTGCTCCTCCAGGTGCCGGCGGACCAGTTCGATCAGCGTGGGCTGCGCCGGCTCCGAAGTCGCCTTCCTGGCCGCCGGTTTCTTCTCCGTCGCCTTCTTCGCGGCCGGCCTCTTCGCGGCGGGCTTCCTGGTCTCCGGCTTCTTCGCCTCCGGCTTCTTCGCGTCGGTGCGCCGCGCGCCGCCGCTCTTCTTCCGGGGGGAGGGTACGACCACGCTGCCGGCCGGTGCGGCGATGCCGAGCGCCTGCTGCATGCTGAGCAGGATGGCGTGGTCGTGCTGCAGGGTGGCCAACTGCTCCTGCAGCGCGGCGATTTCCGCCGTGATGCGTTCCTGCTCCTTGAGGTTGTGTTCGAGGTCGTTGGTCACCTGGCTGACATACTGAGAGGCCAGTTCGGTGACGGGCCCAGCGCTGTCCGGCATCTTTCCTCCGCTCCTGACGGTGCGACACCTGGATGATACGGGTGGGTCGACTTGTTTTCACCGCCGCCGAGGCGGCGAAACCGACCCCGTGGTGTCGTTCCCGCCCCTGCTATCTGCCCCGTCGGCCTCCCGTCAAGACAGCCGATGTCCGTCGAGGCCGTCAGACCGGGCCGTCAGACCGGGGTCGTAGACCTGGGCCGGTGGGCCGCCCTCGGCCGCGCCGAGCGTCCGGCCGTAGACCCCGAACCCGTCCACGGCACCCCTCGGACACAAGGCCCCGCCCCGCTGTCCGGACGTCTCCGGCCGGTGGTTACGATCCCTCCCCATGGCAGTGCGCCCGCCCAGCCGACTTCTCCGGCCCAGACGCCTCACCGGCACCGCCTCCCTGCTGGCGGGGGGTCTGCTGCTGCTCGCGGGCGGCGAGGACTCTCTGGGGCAGCCGCCGCCGCGCCCGACCGGACCGTCCGCCGTCACCGCGTGTCTGACGCGGTCCGGCGATCTGATCGCCGACGTCGACAACGACGGCCACCCGGACCGGATCACCGACCCCTCGCACCGCGGCACCCGGCTGACCCTCACCCTCGGCATCGGCTCGTCCCGCGAAACGACGGTCTCCGCCCGGGGGCTGGCCGACCGCACCGGGAGCCGGCAGGAGTATGTCAGCGCCGCCGTGGCGGACTTCGACCGGGACGGCTGGAGCGATCTGGTCGTCGTGGCGGGCGAGGAGCAGGGCGGCGACGACCCGATCCCGCCCCGGGTGGCCGAGTTGCGGCTGGGCCCCTTCTCCGGCACCGGCCGCAGCCGGCGCGTCGTCCAGCTCGATCTGGGCGCCACGAAGGACATCGCCGTGGCCGACTACGACCACGACCGCCACCCCGACCTGGCGGCGTACACCTACTCCGGCGACGGCACCTACGAGACCCAGGCCCGCCTCGGCGACGCACACACCGGCCTCGCACCCGGCAGCCGCGCCTACACCAGGGAGGCACCGCACACCGGCTACCACCCTCCGGCCACCCTCTCCGACAGCGGCCTGGCGGCGTTCTATCCGCGGTGCGGGGCGGGGGAGCCGGCCGGCTGACGCGTCCCGGGAGCCGACCGCGCCCCGGCCGGCCTCCTGGCGCAGACGCCCCTGCGGGGCGGTCCGGCCGGGCCCGCTCAGCCGATCACGAACGGGAGTTCCGCGGCCAGCGGGCCCAGCCGGGCGCGTTCGGCGTCGGTCGGCGGGCGGCGGCCCGTGCCGACGCGGAGGGCGTCCTGGTCGGACCACGACGCGGGGAAGGGCGCCCCGGCGATCTCCTCCAGCATGGCGCGGGAGCGGGCGAGGCTCTCGGCGGGCGGTTGCGGCGCGCCCGGGAGGTGCGCGATCAGGTCCAGGTGGTGCAGGGTCCACTCCAGGACGTACGCGGAGAGGTAGTCGCCCGCGGTGAGGACCATGTCCTGGGTGCCGACCCGCTGCTCCGGGTCGGCCAGTTCCGCCGCGCGCCCGGCGGCCGAACCGACGTCGTCCAGGTGGAACTTCAGCAGCTTCGGCTCCTCGTACGCGGCGGCCAGCCGGACGGTCAGCGCGTCCAGCGGGTCGTCGCCGGTCGGCGGTGTGCCGGTCACGTTCCAGTAGGTCACCGCGTTGTGCGTCGGCTCCCCCGTGGCCGGCGTCACGAGGGTGATCAGCACGTCCTGGGCGTCGATGACCAGATGGCACACCAGGTCCCGGACCAGCCAGCCGGTGCAGCCCGACGGCCGCGCGAAGTCCTCGTCGGGGAGTTCGGCGACCGCCGTCCGCAGGGCCGCCCACGAGCGCGAGAAGAGATCCACGGCCGCAAACTAGCAGCGCCCCGCCGGTCCTTCGACCGAATTCCCCGCGGCCCCCGGCGGCTCGCGGGAGTCACCCTGACCCTGTGCAGCCCCTTCGGTCATCCGGGGCGGCTGCCCCGGGGCCAGCACGCCCGCCGTGTCTTCACCGCCGTACGCCGGGGCCGCGGCGGGGACCCGGCGGTCCGGGCCTGCCGCCGGGCCCCGCGCGAGGCCGCGTCCGGGTGGCATGATGGCGGTCATGACCAGCCACCGAAAGGCCGATGCCGCGTAAGCGGCCCCGCGCGCTGCGCGCCCAACAGCCTCTCCGTGCCCCGCGCGGCCTCCCGGCCGAGCGGATCCACGGCCTCTCCCTGCGGACCAGCCGCGCGATCGAGCGCGTGGAGAGGCGCTCCGACGACTACTACGTCCACCGCGGCGCCACCGCCCACGCGCTGCGCCGGTACCGGGCGTTCCTGCGGCCACCCGGGCGCCGTCCCCGGTATCCCCGGCACTCCGAGTGCGACTGCCGGGGCTGCTCCTTCGACGACGTACGGCACGCCCGCGACGTACTGGAGACGGTGCTGCGGCAGTTGCCGCCCCGTCCCCGTGCCGAGCTGAGACACCGCGTGCGCGCGCTGGACGCCGAGTACGCGGCGCGCACCCTGCCGGATCCGTTCGCCGACCGGCGCCAGTGGCGTGCGCACCTGTGGTGGCGGCGCCGGCTGGCGAACGGACACGAGGGCGCTCCGCCCTGGACTGCGAAGACCTGACCACGACCGGCATCCGGAAGCCGGACCGGCGGGCGGGGGCGCCGCGCGGGCTCGACGGACCCTCACCTCCCCCGGCGCCCTCAACCGCCCACCGCCCCGCCCGCCGACGGCTTCAGTCCTCCGCGTCCACGAAGCCCGTCCTGCGGTTCATGGCTATGGCGCTGGCGTTCGCGGGGTGGTGGAACGTCCGGACCGTGGCCGCTCCGCACTGCTTGGCGAACTCCAGCCCGAGCGTCTTCATGGCGATGGCGATGCCACGCCCCCGGTAGCCGGCCCGTACGCCGGTCATCTCGTTGAACACGAAGTCCCCGTGGACC